>JAJRPE010000094.1 GCA_024280935.1 Candidatus Hydrogenedentota bacterium | reverse complement strand
TGCTCTACTACACCATGGAATATATCAAGGGGCACAATCTGCGGGAATGGATGCACCGCAAGAAAAACATGGATTTCGGGTCCGCCGTCCACGTTCTCTATCTTGCCGCCAAGGGACTCCACTATGTGCATAAGCGGTATCTTCATCGGGATATTGCCCCCGAAAACGTCATGGTCTGCCCGGACGGCACCGTGAAAGTGATTGACTTTGGGTTGGCGCGGAAGAACGAATGTACCGAGGGCTTGACGATAATTGGCACGAGCCTGGGCCGAACCGAGTACAATGCCCCCGAGCAACATCGGGATGCCGCAACCGCCGATACGCGGGCCGACATCTATCCCCTGGGCATCATGCTCTACGAAATGATGACGGGGAAACTGCCCGAGAAGGAAGCCACCCCGGAAGAATTGGCCGAGGAACTTCCCGACGGCTGTCTGACCTTTTTACAACGAACCCTGGCGCAGGATCCCTGTGACCGCTACACCACCGCCGGGGAGGCCGGGGCGGAGTTGCTGCGTATCCATCAGCGCCACGAGGAGGCAACAGGATCCAAACCCGCTCTCAGCCCGTCCTCCGATTCCGAGAAAGCTCCGAATATATGGGCGCGTTTTATGCGCTGGATCGGAAATAGGTTTTCACGCCAGAAGCCTTCGGCAGATTAAGAGCGCGCACGCACGGGCGGACTCTTGGAAAACAAGATGACCGCACATCATTTCCACGAAGGTGGGAACCCAGAACGCAGCACGGGACTATCGAAGCCATCACTAATTAATTAAAATAGAATTAAAATAGGGACAGCTCCCTGTTTTTGACGGTCTCTATTTATAAAACGGCAAGACCAAGATCATGCTTCAGGCAGCGTTAATCCCGCTGGAGCTCGTGGAGGTGGTAAGCCACGCTTTCGCCGAGGGCTTGCAGGTTATAGCCGCCTTCTAACAGGGACACGATGCGCCCGTTGGCCACCTTCTTTACCGCTCGTGTCATGTCTTTGTAGGTTTCTGATTCCAGACGCTGACTCGCCAGCGGGTCGAGGCGGTGGGCATCGAATCCACTGGAGATGAGCAAGAAATCCGGGTCGAAGTTTTCAAAAGCGGGCAGTACGTCTTCTTCCAGGGCCGCCATCCAGGCATCGGGTCCGCAGTCCACGGACATGCAGACATTCAGGTTGGTGTTCTTTTTCCCGTGCTCTGCCGGATGGCCCGTTCCCGGATAGTGGGGATATTCGTGCATGCTGCAATAGAAAATAGTATCGTCGTTGTAGGTGATGTCCTGGGTGCCGTTGCCATGGTGAACGTCCCAGTCGAGTATGGCGACCCGTTTTACGCCGCCCTCGGCGCGAAGCCAGCGGGCTGCAATGGCGACGTTGTTGAAGAGGCAAAAGCCCATGACCTTGTTCCGCTCCGCATGATGGCCGGGCGGGCGCATGGCGCTGAAGGCATTATCACACGCGCCCGACAGCACGAGTTTCGCGGACTCAATGGCACCCCCGGCGGCGAGCAGGGCAGCATCCCAGGAGCCGGGCCCCATATTGGTGTCGGGGTCAGGAAACGCCTCGCCGCTCATACAGTGGCGCTGGACCAGGCCAATGTGGTCCTGGGTGTGGCACCGGGACAGGTCGTCGAGGGTCGCTCGGCGTTTCTCGACGTGTATATCCGGTTCGATTCCCGCTGCTTCCATGGCATGGCGTATCGCGGCCATTCTTGCTGGTGCCTCGGGGTGTCCCGCCTGTTTGTTGTGGCGTTCCGCTTCCTCGCATTGAAAAAATCCCGTTCGTGCCATTGCGCTGTCGTAATCCTTATGTACTCGCGGACTGCTACGGCAGTTCCACCATTCCCCACGTATCGCTCTTATGCGTTGACCGAAGATATCCCGAACTGAAGACCCATATTATCACCTTGCGGGCATCAATGTATTCTTTGCCTTTGCGTGCGAGCACGCGGGGAATGATGGGACCCGCCGCATTGCCGAGGTGGGACGCCACAGGGCGGCCCAAGGCGGCCGCGAGACGGGCACTCAAATGGCCCGAAAGCTCGTTGAAGATAAGGGTGTAGCTGTCGCCCACGACGAGAACGGGGCTTTGATCGTCATCCTGATAGGGCGTGCCATCTTCCCGCAAAACACGGGTCACGTCCCAGACGACGTTCATATAGGGCGCACGTCGTGGTCCCGGCAATCGTTTAACGATATGAGGGCGGACCACCCGGTGTTCGATGACTTCACTGTGATACGCGACCGTGTCCAGATCTATCGCGGCAATACCGTCCCGTATCTTTTTTGATAGAATTTCGGTAGCAATTCCGATGGCCGTGCTGTTCCAGTGGCCGTCTTCTTTCAGGTAGAGCGGGGCACCTGGATGGGAGACACGATAGGACAGAAAGTCAGGAAGTAGATCGATGGCATCCACGCCTCCTTCTTGCAGTGCCCTGATAAAATCTCCTCGCGGCGGGAAGGCCGGTATGGCCATATCCCAATCGGGATAAAAGGCATCCACGTGGACCTCGATGGCCATGGGCGTCGGCACGACAATCAGGTGAATCCCCCGCGCTGCCAACTGGCGGTGAATGTCGGTGATGGAGGCAAAAGCGGGCGATGGCCCGGAGGCGGGGTTCCCAGGCTGGTGGTAGCGATAGTCGGCCTGCAACAAATAGCGACAGGCTTGGCGCGTAAAGAGGAAGCCGTCCGCCGCCTCCAGAATATTGGGCGCGCCCCCATTGTATTCATCCACCACCTTTTTTGCGGCCGCTTCCAGCCCCTGGCGGAGCCGGGCCTGTTCGCCATCCGTTGTCATGCGCGGAGTCGGCGTATTCTGGTGTTTCTCCTGGGAGGGTTCCGGCGCGGGCATTGCTGTGGGGCGGGGAATAGTCTTAGCGCCAGTTCTTTTTGCGGGGAGCGCATTTTCGGGGTTGTTGACGGGTGCCAGGCTACGATGCCCCAGTGCTACCGCCGCCTCGAAGGCTGCCACGGGGAGCGCCTCACTATCGAATACGTTTGTTGGCGCCATTGAGCGGAGAAGCTTCGCCGCTTTTCCCCGTTGCGCAAGCAGCGCCCAGTGAAGGGCCGACATGCCTTCTTCGTTGTGCTGTTTCAGGGAGGCCCCACGTTTTACCAGCGCACGAATCAGATCTGGATTGCCCAGGAAGGCCGCCCAGTCCACGGGACGGATGGCGACCCCATCGGACACCAGTTTCGCGAAGGTGTCCCGCTTGGGATGACGGCCTATAGTCTTTCCATAGATATCGGTGTAACGGAAGGTCGGATTTTCGCGGTCAAAGGCCAGCCAACGTCCTGGATGGTCGACATCCGCGCCCTGATCGACCAGCATGGCGATGAGGGCGTAATTTCCGCGCCACATCGCGTAGAAGAGGGGCGAAAAGTTGTTGATGTCCCCTTGATTGGGATCCGCGCCATGATCCAGAAGCCACCGCGTGCGGGCCTCGTCCCCCTGATAGACGGCCTTGTGCAAGGGCGTTCCCTGGCGAATGAAAGAGCGCCAGTTTTCCTTCGCGTTGATATCGGCGCCCCGCTCCAGAAAGAAGGCCGCCAGTTTCTGCGTGGGTGCCCACATGAAGGGCGTCGCCTTGCTTCCGTCGGGCACATCCACGGCCGCACCGTTATCGAGGAGCACCGAGGCGGCCCCCGTGGATTGAACCAGATGTAACGGAGCGACGTAGCCCATCGTTCTCAAGTTTGGGTCGCCGCCATGTTCAAGCAAGGCGCTCAGGGCTGACTCATTGCCAAATAAGGCCGCAAGATGAACCGGACTCAGCCCCAGAGGCCCCGGTGTATTCGGGGAAAGTCCTCCCTGCGTCAGGGCGGTGATGGTCGTGTCTTTTCCGTCGCCCATGGCGGCCCAGTGCAGCGCCGTCGCTCCATCCTGCGTTAGCGCATCGCGAAGCAGCTCATCAGAAAGGAGATGGGCCACAAGCTCATCGTCTCCCTGCAACGCCGCGTAGTGCAGCACACTGGCCCCATCAGATGTGCGCCATGCATTGTAGTCGGACGATGCGAGAATCGCGCTCCGCACTTTTTCAGGGTGCTTCGCCAGGTGGTGAAAGAAACGGCTGTCACGGGTCGTCCACCCCGCCAGCGCCACGCCCAGAAGGAGGCTTACGGTTATCGCAATGGCACCCCGTCGCTGAGGCGTCCAACGTCGAAGCGTGCTTCGCCAGGCGATGGGCCGGGGGGCGTCGGGCACGCTGGGATAAGCAACAAGGCACTGTCCATACCAAAAAGGACGACCAAAGCCTGCAGCCACCAACACGACGCATCGTTCCCAACAGAGCACGGCAAAGAAAGAGGGCATCAGGAACAAGGCCGCCTGCACATAGCGTGGAATAGGTGGCTCCACAAGAATAACCAGCAGCATCTTGAGCAGAAAGAACAGCCCTGCCACCACCAACACCACGGAAACCGCACGCCCCGAGAAAGGTCGGGAGCCTTCCCCGAAAGCCTTTCGCGCAACCGGCCAACTGAAAAGGACCAGGCAAAGCAAGACAACCGCAAGTGCGATGGAGGGAAAACTGCGCAGCCCGAAGCCCATGCCGCCATGCCCGCCCAGCATCAAATCGACCGCCATGCTGCTTCCCTCAATAATAGCGCCGGTCAACCAGGCCAGGTAAAGCCTCCACTCAGCGACGAAGGTCGCCGTACTCATACGGCTAAGCGCCTTGTCCTGCCCCACATTGCCCGCACCGCCGCCAAGAGGAAACTTGGCCTGCACCGCCCGCCCGATACGATTGACATTGACCGTGTACTGCCCGGCGATGGCATACCAATCGTCGTCGCATCCTCGGGTGCTGAGGAAGCGTTCGGTAGGCCACCCCTCCCGTGCCCGTCCCATCAACATCGCCAACGGTTGGTCTTCGACGGGCAACTTCCGGGCCGTTGCGGGCGTGAGCATTTCGATGGAGATGCCGATGGTGTTCTGTCCGCCAAAAGAGACCAAGCCGAAGTGCCCCACCACCACCAAGCGGAACAGGCAAAAGAGCAGCAGGGGCACGGTACACGCGCTAAGGGTGTAGAGGCTGTTGCGAAACCAGCGTCGTGGATCCAGCGCACCCCAGCGTCGGCTATATAGAAAGAGCCAGCACAGCGGCAGGAAAACCAGCAAGAACAAGAAGGCCGGGCGCATTTGGTATGCGAGGAAGACCGAGAGCGCCAATCCCAAATAAGCGACACGACTTCGCGAACCTGCGGCCCACAGAAGAAACCCGACGGATGCGACGGCAAAACATTTGGCGGGCGTCTCGGGCATGACCAGATCCGTAGGTACGACCCAGAGCAGAGGGGATGCCGCCACGAGGGCCGTCATGCCCGTGAGACCATAGATTCGCAATCCCAAGGCGAAGATGGCCGTGCAAAGAACCAACAGCACCATCTGGACGAGCGGGTAGAATTCCAGACCCCACCCCGCCCGCGCCATGGCGGCGTGGAAAAGAGGATAGCCGAGTGTCCGAATCGACTGGAGGGCCTCATTCAGCGGCGAGAGGGGGATGTTGAAATAATGGTCTCCCAAGCCGGGCAATACAGGTGTCTGGTGCTGCGCGAAGTACACCGCGAGCGCGGCTTGAAAAATAAATAGAGCCGAAGCTACAACGTCGCCACGTTTCATGGATACTCCTGAGGGGACCGTGCGCAACGATGGCGCCAAACCTGAATGAGGCCGTTAGTATACGCCGACCCATGAAATAACGGCAAACCGTTGTGGATAGGTTTTTGTGTCATTGCAGATGGTGGCGGATAAGCCGCAAACTCAGACTTCCTGGCCCCGTCGGAATTGGGTTTGGCACTTTTTTGTGAAGACCCACGTCGGGTGCCACGGATAGGCCTTTCAGGGCTTACCCGTGAAGTGCCTACCAACAAAGAAGGGGCTATCCAGTTCCGGGAGTCCCTGGTTTACACGGGTAAACCCTGCGGGCCTACCCGTGGCCCCCGGCGGTCTTTTTGTCGACTATAGTTGCCCGTGTATAGTTGCCGTGTCGTGAAACGCTTACTTCACGTCATTGCGGATGGAGGCAGACAAGCCGTAAACTCACACCAACCGTTCACAATCGGGAACACCCCACACCGTTATTCCCACGCACGGGCCTGTCGATTTAGTGTATGAGGAGCGAACAAATCCTACATTTCTGTACTGTTAGGCCCTGGTGTCATTCCCGCGAACGCGGGAATCCAGTAAGTTTCGGCGGTTTGTGCGTTCGCGTTTCTGGATCCCCGCGTTCGCGAGGATGACGAATCGTCCTTGCGGTCATGCCGTGGACAGTTGCACGCACACCAACCGCCCGCTACGAGGAGAATCACCGTACCATGAATGAACTGGAGAAGGGCCTGGCCATCGCCGCACCCGCCGAAGTCCAAGAGGAATCCCTGCCTCGCTTCCTCGCCCAAATCGGTGACTGGGAGATCGCCCTTCCGGAGGTCACGCCCTTGGTGCTCGACTTTGGCCTACAGGAGTTTTCCCGTACCGGACTTATCGAGTACTGGATCGCCAACGAGATGGAGGCGGGCTATTGCGCCAAGTATCTCTTCGTATTTGACGGCCAGTCCTGCCCCATGCACCACCACAAGGTAAAACACGAAACCTTCTTCGTCGTCCGGGGGGAATTAGATGTCCTATACGATGGTGCCCGTCACCGGCTTCGCCCAGGGGATGTGTTGCCCATTGAGGCTGGACGTGTCCACGGCTTTACTGGCGTGGGACCCGCCTTGTTGCTGGAAGTTTCCAAACCCTGTGTTATTGAGGACAACTACTTCGAGAATACACGCATACCCATTGGCGGCAACTACCGACCCGACGCATAGACGGTTGGGTGCGCTCGCCTCTCGTTGCAGCCCTTGTCCCTTTTAACGCCTCAATTCGCGGGATGCTGTTCTTGGTTGTAGCCCAGCCACGTCAGTCCTTAAACCCTATTTTAGCCAGATAAACCCCAACGTTGCATAAATTTGGTACCGAAACGCGGGACTGAATTCTAAGCGGCGTCCATTATTCGTTCAAGAAGGTGGCAGAGGTCTTTTTGAACTGCTTTGTTGGCACTCATGCTGAGTGTAAGGGTACCTTGCGGCTG
>JAJRPE010000093.1 GCA_024280935.1 Candidatus Hydrogenedentota bacterium | reverse complement strand
TGCTATAGCGGCGTCACCGTGATGAGTGCGGGGCACAGCAACCCTTCCATTCTCTCGGCGGTCACGGAGCAACTGCATCAGTTCCAACACACCACAACGATCTACCTGAGCCATTCCATGGTGCGTCTGGCGGCGCGCCTCGCGGAGATAACCCCTGGCCCCTTGAAGCGCAGTTTCTTCTGTGCCAGCGGTTCCGAGGCCAACGAGTCAGCCATGCTGCTGGCGACCCTGGCGACAGGGCGGAAGGGTTTCATAAGCCTGACGGACTCCCTCCATGGCCGCACCAAATGGGCCATGAGCGCGACCGGGCTGAAGATGTGGCGAACCGAAGAGGATCTGCTCGATACCATTCATTTTGCTCCCCACGCCTACTGCCAGCGTTGCCCGTTTAATAAGCGCTACCCGGCCTGTGAAATGGCCTGTGTTAATGCGCTCCGGGATACCATAGAAAAGGCGGGCCCTCAGAATATCGCCGCCCTTATCGCCGAACCCATTCAAGGCAATGGGGGCATCATCATTCCTCCCGACGGCTATTGGCAGCGCGTGCGCGAGCTGTGCAATCACTTTGGCATTCTGCTCATTTTCGATGAAATTCAAACGGGCTTCAACCGGACGGGTCGTTGCTTCGCCTCGGAGCACTGGGGTGTCGTTCCAGATATTATGACGGTGGCAAAGGCGCTGGGGAATGGATTTCCCATTGCGGCCATGATTACAACCGATGCATTGGCGATGGCCTATACGAAACCCGGTGCCTCTACCTTTGGGGCCAACCCGATTTCCTGTGCGGCGGCCCTGGCGACCCTCGAATTTCATGAGGCCCACAATCTGGGCGAGTGCGCACGAATTCGTGGAGAGCAGTTACGCAGTTTGCTTGCGGCGATCTGCAAGGATGCGCCACACTTGGCCCACCTTCGGGGCAAAGGGATGATGCTCGGCCTGGAAGTTGTCGATGAATCGGGAAACCCAGATCCCGGTCGCTGTGATGGCTATCTCGAATCACTCAAGGATCAGGGTTGCCTTGTCGGAAAAACAGGGGCGGAACGCAACGTTTTGACCTTTATGCCGCCGCTTATCATAGACGCTGGCCAGATTGATCAAATTGGTGAAATACTTTTGGCAGCCATTGCTGAAGTATGATGCTGAAATTGCGCGGCTGATGCGTAAGAAACAAGTAATTTGAACCACGAATGGACACGAATTTTCACCAATGAAGAAAACAAGAAAGCGCCACGTCATTCCCACGTACGTGGGAATCCAGAACGCGGTCGGACCACACCGAGTTGCCTCTGGCTCCCCGCGTTCGCGGGGATGACGCTCTTGGGGTTGTGGGGGAAGCTCATGTTGATGGGAAAAGGAATAGTTCCATGAAACTGTGTGTGATTATGTTGCTCATTGCGGCGCAAATCAACGCCCTGAACCTGGAGCAAATGCTGGCCGATGCGGCGCTGCGCTATGACTTGGATGCCGCCCAGGCCGTGGTGACGGCTTTAGGCGATAGCCAGGAAAATTTGCCGACAGCAGAGGGCGCCCTCCTTCATGCAGAGGCTTTGTTGCTGGTCGCGGAGTTGAACCGCATCGATTTCGAGCAACGGCCCGATTCCGCGACGAAAGAGCGACGTCTCTTGGGGAAGCGCATCGACGCGGCGGCAAAACAGGGTCTTGCACAGGCGGCGGCCTTGCCGGACAGCACCGAGAAATTCCGATTGCGCGCCGACCTTATTGGCACCATGATCCGCTCCCAATACCGTGCTGGAAAGTGGAAAGGAAAGATGAAGGCCGCTATTGAGGCGGCCTTGAAATTGGACCCGGACAACGCGAAGGCCTATGTCTCCCGCGCCAAGCTTTACGTGTTCAAGCCCACGCCTTCGGAGGAGGATCTGCGCCAGGGCTTGAACTGGATCGCCCAAGCGCAACAGCGGGACCCTGTCCTCGAATCGGCAGCCTTGTTGCAGGCCAGAACATACATGCTGCAAGGCCGCACGGAAGAGGCCGAGGCACGCTGGAGGCGTTGTGTCGAGATCAACCCCACCTGCGCCCCAGCGCTCAATGCCCTCGCCGACTGAGTATAGCCATCGTTATCGCGCAATCCTCGCGTGCTACAATTTCAATGTCACACGCGTGCGGGCCAGTTTTTCGACGTGCGTCAATCGAGAGCAACGCTTTACAGGGACTTGCCCAATGCACCAACTTTTTTCGTTGAACATTCGATTTGCATTCTCAGCCATTTTCATGGCGGGCTTGGGCGCTGCCGGTATTGCACAAGCCGCTGACCCGATTCCCGTAGCCCATCGCGGGATGTTGCGGCACGCGCCGGAAAATACGCTTCCCGCTTTCGCCGCGTGTCTGGATCTGGGTATGGGTTTTGAACTGGACATCCGTACCACGAAAGACGGCCATCTGATTGTGATACACGATGACGATATCGAGCGGACTACCAATGGCCCCAGCCACTCGATCCGTGATATGACGCTCGATGAAATCCGCCAGCTTGATGCGGGCAGTTGGTTTGATTCCGCCTATGCTGGTGTCCAAGTTCCCACCTTGGAGGAAACGCTTGCGCTGGTGAAGGCGCGGAAGCTCAGCCCGACGGTTGTTGCGCTGAACGTCAAGCAACTAACACGGGAAGGCGAGGCGAAGCTGGTGGCGCTTGTGGAGAAGTATGGTTTGCTCGATGTATCCTTTGCCTTCGACCAGGATGCCGAGACCAGCCGTCGTTTCAAAGCGCTCAACCCAAAATTCCGTATTGGTCAGAACGTGGGCCGCAAGACCCTCGATGCCCGTATTCAGGAAAATTTCCTGGATGTCTTCCTGGTGACATTTGCCCCAACACCGGAGGAAGTGAGTCGGCTCCACGGGCACCAGAAGCAAGTGCTGTTCAACTTTGCCGGCCCAGGCGACACGCGCCGAGACCCGCCCGTGTGGAAGCGCGTTCAAGAGGCTCGGATTGACGGCATGTTGACAGATTACCCGTTGGAGTGCCGTGCCGTGTGGCGCGGTGAGAAAGATTAAAACGAAGTGAATTGGAAAAAGAGCGTTGTTCAATCGTAAGCGTTCACGCCATGTTTCTGGTTGGCGAAGCCAACGTCTTTATGTTCCCCTCCTTGGAGGGGGTAGGGGTGGGTTGCGTGTTCGGGTGAGAATCAACCCACCCCCAGCCCCTCCGAGGAGGGGAACCCTTTCGGCTCCTGAACGCTTACTGGCTAACGTTGCGTTTGAGCGCGTGATATAGTGGTTCGTAAAGCCAGTCGGTACAAGAAAGTGGCATAGGCGTCCCGCCTGTGTAAGTCGCAGCCAGGATGGCTGTGACCCATTCAAAAAATAATTAGAGGAAACCCGCCATGCCCATCCACCTGCCTGCCCAGAACCGACGTCAGTTCCTGCTTGCCGTGGGGGCCGGGCTTGTCACCTGCGCCACGGACATCTTCGGCAGCGACATTGATGGCACGCTCGTGTACCTGCTAAACGATACCCACATTGGCGAAAAACACCCGACCAACTCGGCGGTTCCGAGCCATTTGCGTCAGGCGGTCGATGACTTGGTTGGACTCAGAAACAAGCCTGCCTGTGTGCTGTTCAACGGCGACCTGGCTCTCAAGGACGGTCAGCCGGGCGACTATCGCCACTTCGCGAAGTTGATCGCCCCGTTGCGCGAGGCAGGAATCGACCTCCATCTTACCCTCGGCAATCATGACAATCGAGACACATTCTACAAGGTGATGGCGGAGGAACGCCCCGAAGTCGCTGCGGTCGAGTCCCGACACATCTCCGTTGTGAAGACTTACCACGCCAACTTCTTTCTCCTCGATTCCCTGAAGGAAACGATGGTCACCCAAGGGACGCTCGGCGCGGCGCAGTTGGCTTGGCTGACGAAGGCTTTGGATGCCCATGCGGCGAAGCCCGCCATCATTGTGGCCCACCATAATCCGCGCCTCGGCGGCGACCCGAATCATTTCCCCGGCGGCCTTATCGACTCCAGGGAACTCTGGGAAATCCTAGCGGAACGTCGCCACGTCAAGGCCTACATCCACGGTCACATTCATGATCGGAACTTCTTCGAACACCAGGGGATTCACATTCTGAACATGCCCGCAACGTCCTACGTGGCCGACCCAAAGCTATCGACTACCGGATGGACTACCGCACACCTGACATCTGATGGCATGACCCTCACCACGCGAACAACTGACCCAAGCCATTCGTGGAACGGCGAGGCGACGACGTTGACGTGGCGTGCTTGAGCGCGTGGAAGTCGTTTTGTCATGAAGCCAGAAGGCGGTGAATGTTTCTTTGAGTTGGCCCGATAGGGGTGTGTGGTGAGATGCGCTGAAATACTCTGCTCGTTCCCACGCTCCGCTTGGGAATGCGTGTTCTTACGCGCTGCGTAAGGGGGGCAGGGAAGTGTGCTGCAGGACAAGCTGCGCTCCCTTTGTGTGGACGAAGGAACGCTTCGGGATCTGCATTCCCAAGCGGAGCGTGGGAACGAGATAGGGGGTATAGGGTCGCCTGCAAATTCAGCCAGAATCCCTTAATCTAACCGTGTTCAGTACAATGAATATACACCATCCAAGTTCGTCTTATTTATATATCGGGAGAAGCACGCTGATCGTCGTGCTCAACAGGCGGAAAGGGCGAAGGTATGCTGAAAACGTTCTATCTTGTTGTTGTATTGATGCTTACGTCGGGCATGGGGTATGCCGATTCCATACAAATTGGCGGTAAATACTATCAAGACGTCTACATCGGAGTGACTACGGAATACTATTATGTGCATCACCCGGAAGAGGGGCGGATGGAAAAAGTAAGCCGTCGGCGCTCCAATATTTCGGATGTGCTCATCGACAGCGATGGGGCGGCCCGCGAACGTCTCCTTGAACAATTCAAAGCGCATCGAACGGGGGGCGGCGTGGCGAAAATGGCACAATCGACGGTACCCAAGGCCCTTGGCGGTGCCCGGAATCAGCTGCGTGTGCGCCTGAAGGCCCTGGCGGTATTCGAGGCGCAGGTGGAGCATTGGCGCTACCTATCGCCGGAGGCGCAGCAACGTATTCAGGAAGATGTGGCCTACTGGTCCGAGCAGAGTGTTGTACAGCGGCGTACGGAGCGGGAGACGACCCAAGGCAGGCTTCAGCAGCTTGATTCCAAAAAGATAGTGGTAGAGGAAAAGTTTTCGGTCGCGGAATCGGAGCGCCAGGCGGCCCTGGATCGGGCGCGGGAAGAAAGTGACGAAGCATTCTATCTGGAGCGCTATGATCACTCCGTTGTTCGCTATCCGCCCTATTACCAATACTACACGGGGTGGAACGGCGACGTTTATGTGCAACCCTTTTATCGTTACGGACGGGATCGGTCTCTTTACGACGCGGCCGCCGCAGAGCGTGATCTTGAGCGCCGCAAGGTTGGTGCGGCGGAAAGCACCTATGTGCATCGGGTCGCATCCCATGAGCGGGAATTAAATATGGTTCATGGTGCCATCTCCAAGCGAGAACAGGATATCCGTTCGATAGAATCAAAATCGCGTGACGAAGGCATTCGCTACGGCGGGTTTCAGGCGCGCATTGATGATCTTATTTTGGCCGTTGAGGAGAAATATCGGCCCCGGCTGCACGTATTACCCGTCGCTTCCTGGCGTGGTGTGGTGAGCCAACGCACCGATACTTTTTTCATCGCCGATGGACTCTGGCGGCTCGATTGCATCCGTCAGGATTCGGGGTTGGCGGGCGATTTTTCCATCACGGTATTCGACGCGGATTCAGAGCAGCCCTTTACCCGAATTTCGGGCGTGGACTTCCTGCGAATGCGCACACGAGTTTTCCACAAGACGGGCAATTTCTATCTGGTCATTGAGCAAGATATTAACGCGCTTCCCTATGAGATAAAGGTAAGCGCGCTGGCCGAGAGAGCCATGTTTTAGTGTCCGATTTTTCAAGGAGGCCTTTAGAAACGAGGAGCCATTCACGGCGGGATCGCAGGGACTGACACGGACTCAGCCCCCCCGACAACGGAGTTTTTTCGGCGATTAAAAGGGGAGCTGATGGGGCGAAGCGCACCGCCCCAATGTCCGTGGCTGTCCTGTCGTTGGTGAAGTAAACCCATCGTCAGCAAGTGCAACAACAGGACACGGACGTTTGAGTGCATCATGCATGGCTTGGCTGTGTGCTGAATCATAGTTAATCCACCGGCTCTGCCGGTGAGAATTCATCAGGCTCTGCCGTTCCGGCGTTGGTTGTTGGCATTCATACACTGCGCGGTGTGTGCCATGTTGTTTTAGTCCTGTAGGGTCGACATATCGTAGCCCAGGTGTGAGCGAAGCGAACCCTGGGATAAGCTCGAATGCAAGCAATGTTTAACCCCGAAGGGGTGGCATAGAGGTGTTGGGAATGTGTCTGGATTTTTTCTATGCCACTCCTTCGGAGTTCAGCCCTTTGTGCATCGGTCTACCCAGGGTTCCGCTCGTACCTCGCTTCACCGCTGGGCTACGATATGTCGTCCCTACGGGACTAACTGCTT
>JAJRPE010000092.1 GCA_024280935.1 Candidatus Hydrogenedentota bacterium | reverse complement strand
GCGGGGGTAAAATTCGGAATCCTCGGTGAAGAAGAGTGCTGCACGGGCGACAGCGCGAAACGCATCGGCAACGAAATGATCGCCCAGGAAATGGCCCAGCAGAATGTGGAGACCATGAACAATTACGGGGTGAAGAAAATCGTCACGGCGTGTCCCCACTGCTTCAACAGCATCAAGAGCGAATTTCCCCAGGTGGGCGGCGACTACGAAGTCATCCACCACACGGAACTGCTGCAAGACCTCATCAAAACGGGCAAGCTGGTGCCGAAGAAACCCGCACTGAATGCCGCTTCGGCCACCTACCACGATTCCTGCTACCTGGCCCGCTACAACGATGTCGCCGATGCCCCCCGCACGATCATCAATGCCGCCAACGCATCGAGAACCACCGAAATGCCCCGTAATCGGGAGAACAGTTTCTGCTGCGGTGCTGGTGGTGGGCGCATGTGGATGGAAGAGACCATCGGCAAGGGCATCAACATCGAACGTGCCCAGGAAGCTCTGAAGACCGGCGCGAAGACCGTCGCCACGGCCTGCCCCTTCTGCATGACGATGATGACCGACGGTATCAAGGCCGAAGGCCACGAGGAGGTCACCGTAAAGGATGTGGCCGAGCTGCTCGCGGAATCAATGGATCTATAGCAGACCGCTTACCATTATGGCCCTTTTCACCATCCCGATCACTTCGCCTTTATCTCACACAAAACGCCCCCTTGGCCGCACACGCATCGTGTAATTGGACATCGCCCGCATCGCTTGCGTAGGATCATCCTTGTTCCCCCGATTGGCGCGAGCGGACGTTGTGTTGGCCGCCGACGGGGGCTTCCCTTTCGCGGTGAAGGCCCGGTTCCCATCCATAGGATTGACTGAATGATCCAAATTTTCCGAGGCGCTATCCTCGCCCTGTCTCTTCTCGTTTTCTTTACGACCGAAGCAGAGGGTCACCGTGTGCTCCTTCAAGGCGGTGACCGGCTGGCTATTGCCTCCCCCAACGGCGAAATCGAATGGGAGATGCCCTGGGGAGCCATCCATGACATCCATACTTTGGAAAACGGCCACATTATGGTCCAACGGGGTATGCAGGAGATCGTCGAAATCGACCCAAAGACCAAGACGGTCGTGTGGTCATACAATGCCCAGGAGAGCAACGGCAACGTGGGAAAAAAGCTGGAAGTCCATTCCTTCCAGCCCCTGTCGGATGGCGGCATCATGATTGCGGAATCTGGTCCGGCGCGAATCATCGAAATTGATCGGGATGGCACGCTGCGGAAAGAGATCAAGCTCAAGGTCAACAATCCCCATCCCCACATGGACACCCGGTTGGTCCGCAAGCTGAGCAATGACCATTATCTCGTGTGCCATGAAGGCGACGGCTTCGTGCGCGAGTATGATTCCGCTGGCGATGTGGTCTGGGAATATGAAGTACCCCTGTATGGCAAAGAACGCAAGGGCGGTCACGGCCCGGATTCGTGGGGCAACAAAACCTTTGCCGCCCTTCGCCTGTCAAATGGGAACACTCTGATCAGCACGGGAAACGGCCACGGCGTTTTGGAAGTGACTCCCCAGAAAAAAGTGGTCTGGAAACTGGGTCAGAAGGAACTCCCCGGCATTACGTTCGCCTGGGTCACGACCCTGGAGGTGCTGTCCAACGGAAACTACGTCATCGGAAATTGTCACGCGGGTCCCGGCCAACCCATACTCGTTGAAATAGAGCCAACCTCCAAAAAGGTTGTCTGGCGCTTTGACCGCTATGACACCTTTGGTAACAACGTTTCCAATTCTGTTCTCCTGGAGCCGTCGGCGAAGCGTCTTCAGTAGCTGTCTGAGTTCTAGTTGAGAAGAGTTATTACACCAGGGACTGCCATCCATTGCGCGTCAGGCGCAACCCGCAACTGTCCCGGCACCACGACTCAATAAGAAGATTCAACTTTTTGGAGATACGTTTATGAGAAGCAAAATTTGCCATCTGGCTATGGGGGTCGCATTTATCAGTGCACTATGCGCGGCTCAAGGGGCCGATCTCCCGATTTATAAGGATTCGTCGAAAACGGTCGAAGCGCGGTGCGAAGACCTTATTCTCCATATGACGCTGGAAGAAAAAGTCGATCTTGTTGGGGGCGCGGGGTTTAAGACCAAAGGAAATGTTCGTTTGGGCATTCCTGAATTAATCATGGCAGACGGCCCGCAGGGACCAAATTCAAAAGGGCGCTCGACCCATTATTCGGCGATGATAAACCTTGCGGCAACATTTGATACGGACCTGATGCATGCCGTTGCGAAAAACATGGGCCAGGAGACCCGTATTTTTGGGAGAAATATGCTGCTCGCACCCATGATTAACATCATTCGCACCCCTTTTGGCGGGCGGGGCTTTGAGCTTTTCAGCGAAGACCCCTATCTGACGTCACGCATGACGGTGAGTTATGTGAAGGGCGTGCAGGAAGAACGGGTGGTGACCTGCACCAAAGTAATGACGGTGAATAACCAAGAATGGAATCGCTTTGATGTGGATACACGTGTGGGTGAGCGGGCACTGCGTGAAATCTACTTGCCCGCCTACAAAGCTGCGGTTCAGGAGGCCGATACCTGGAGTATTATGGCCGCGTACAACATGGTGAATGGCCATTACGCGTGTGAAAGCAAGTATCTGCTGAATGATATCTTGAAAGAAGAATGGGGCTTTACCGGATTCACGGTCTCGGATTGGGGCGGTGTTCGGTCCACCGTGAAAACCGCCCATGCGGGCCTTGATTTGGAAATGCCCACGGGAAAATTCTATGGAAAAAAACTGTTAGCGGCGATTCAAGATGGACGGGTAAAAGAGTCCATACTGGATGATAAAGTGCGGCGCATTTTGCGAGTCCTATTCAAAGCAGGATTGTTCGACGAATCGATTGACAGTTACGGCGGCCATTCCGACACCCCGGAGCGAAGAGCGCTTGCGTTGAAAGCGGCACAGGAAAGCATTGTTCTGCTGAAAAATGAAGACCACTTTTTGCCGCTCGATGCGCAGAAAATAAAATCCATCGCTGTGATTGGTCCCAATGGCAATGTGGCGCGCATGACGGGGAGCGGCAGCGGCTTTCTCAAGGGAAATCATAATGTTTCACCCCTTCAGGGAATTGTAGATCGCGTCGGCGCAAATACAACCGTTCAATTTGAGCGGGGTTTTCCTGAAAAGAAAATGGAACTGCCCATAGCCCAAGCGGAATCCTATGTGTTGCCGGACGGGCAGCCGGGGATTCATGCCGAATATTTCAACAACCGTGAACTTGAGGGCAAACCCGCCTTAACCCGTGTTGAAAAAAGCATCGACTTTGCATGGGGATACGGCGGAGAGCAAGATCCGGACAATCCGGGTTCACCCGATCCTGGCGTTGTTAATCTTGATAAATGGTCAGCGCGATGGACAGGCAAATTCAAATCGCCGGGCGATGGTTGGCATGAAATTGGATTGCAATCCGATAACGGCGTGCGCATGTACCTTGACGGCAAAAAGGTGCTCGATTATTGGATTGATTCGAAGCCGGAAAAATTCAAGACCATTCGGTATAAATTTGAAGCAGGGCGTTTGTACGATCTGAAGGTCGAGTTTTACGAAAATATCGGCAGTTGCGTATGCCGCCTCGGGTTTGCGCCTTCCGAGGAGGTATCGCCGGTCTATGCCATGCAGGTTGCCAGCGAAGCGGATGTGGTCGTGCTATGTCTTGGCCTAAGTGAAGAAATGGAGGGAGAAGCCAATGATCGGGACGAGCTGGATTTGCCGGAGAACCAACTAAAACTGATTGATGCGGTAGTGCAATCCAATGAGAACACCGTCATCGTTTTAAACAACGGCACCCCAATTTTGGTGAACGAATGGATTGACAAGGTGCCTGCGGTCATCGAAGCATTCTACCCTGGTCAGGAAGGCGGCACGGCCCTGGCAACTATTCTTTTCGGCGATGTGAGTCCCTCTGGCCGTCTTCCGCTGACGATTCCGAAGGAAAGAAAAGATGCCTCTGACTACGGAACCTATCCTGGCGAAAAAAGCTTTGCCGATTACAAAGAAGGCATTTACGTCGGATACCGTCATTTTGATGCTCAAAATATTGAGCCGTCATTTCCATTTGGATACGGGCTGTCCTACACAACCTTTGATTATTCCGACCTGAAATTATCCGCCAAGACCATGAAATCGGATGGAGAGATTGTCGTTTCGCTAAACGTAAAAAACACCGGCAACATGGATGGAGATGAAGTAGTACAACTTTATATCCATGACATCAAAGCCCGTGTAGACCGGGAAGTAAAAGCCTTAAAAGGTTTTCACCGCGTACACTTGAAAAGGGGCGAAAGCAAGACAGTCACCCTGAAGATTGACACCTCGGCGCTCTCATTTTATGACGTAACCGCGAAACAATGGGTCGCCGAGCCCGGTCAATTTGACGTGTTAATCGGCGCTTCTTCACGAGATATTCACCTGAGGGGCGGCTTTGTATTAGAATAAGGGCAGCCGGTCACAATCAGAAACGGCATACACCGCCATTCCCATGAACGTGGGAATTCAGAACTATTCCCATCGCATCGCTCCCCAGCGTGCCGTGCGTGCAGTTAAGAGGTTTTTCATGCCCCGCATTTTTCCACTTGTGCTCACGGCTGTCATTGCACTCTGCGGCAGCCCCGCAACCGCCGCCGACTGGCCGATGTGGCGCTACGATGCCAACCGCAGTGCTGCGTCGCCCGATGGCATCCCGGAATCCCTCAATCTTCAGTGGGCGGTACACTACACACCCCGCACCTTGACGTGGGACGACCCGCTGAACCAGGACATGATGCACTACGACCGGGTCTTCGAACCCATCGTCGTGAGCAAGACCATGCTCGTCCCCTTCAACGACACAGACAAGCTCGTGGCCCTCGACACCGAAACAGGCGCACAGAAATGGGCTTTCTACGTCGACGGCCCCATCCGCTTCCCTGCTGCGGCCGCCGATGGCAAGGTCTATTTCACCAGCGACGACGGCTACCTCTATTGCGTGGATATCGAGACGGGCGAGCAAGTCTGGAAATTCCGGGGCGGCCCGTCCGACCGAAAGCTCATCGGCAACCAGCGTTTTATTTCCGTGTGGCCCGCCCGGGGTGGCCCCGTGCTGAAAGATGGCGTGGTTTACTTCACCGCGAGCATCTGGCCCATGATGGGCATCTTCATCTACGCCCTCGACGCCGAGACGGGCGAGGTCGTCTGGTTTAACGACAGCACCGGTTCGGAGTACCAAAAGCAGCCCCACAATTCCCCGGCTTTCGCGGGCGTGGCCCCCCAGGGCGCACTCGTAGCCATCGGAGATCGCCTCCTCGTTCCGGGTGGCCGCTCCGTACCCGCCTGCTTCGACCGCAACACGGGCGAATTGCTCTATTATCACTTCGCCAGCCAGAACAAGACCGGCGGCGCTTTCGTGGCGGCCCTTGGCAACGACTATTTCAATCACCACCGGGAGCGAGTAACCACCTTCTACCAGATTTCCGATGGAGAACGTGTCATCCCTACGCTGGGAAAATACCCGGTGCTCACCGAGAATGCCTATTACTTCTCGGGGAATAGCATCACCGCCTACACGCCCCAAGCCCTCCGGGAACACAAAGATTCCTATGCCGAGCACGCCCTCTGGTCACTGGATGTCGATGCGACGGGCGATCTTATTCGCGTGGGCGACTTTCTTTATGCCGCCAACCCCGAAGGGATCACAGCGGTGCGGCTGGGTGATACGCCCGCTGTTGCCTGGCAGAAACGTGTCGAGGGCGGCGTGGAGCGCCTCCTCGCGGCGGACGACAAGCTCTTCGCCGTAACCCTCGACGGCAGCATCATGGCCTTTGGCGCGAAGGAGGGCTATCCTCAGCAACGCATGGAGCGCCCCTTCCCCGCAGAACCACCCATGGATGCCGTAAAACAGGCGACCCAACTCCTTGACCGGAGCGGTGTCCACAGCGGCTACGCCCTCTACTATAATGTGGGCGACGGCGACCTCCTCGAAGCCATCGCGACCCATTCCGAACTTCATTTCGTAGGCATCGTGGAGGACAAGGAAAACCTCGCCGCCCTCCGCAAGCGGTTTGACCGCAATGACCTTTACGGTGATCGCATTGCCCTCATCGAAGGCGACATCTCGACACTAAAAGGCCCTTCCTACATGGCCTCCCTCACCATTCTGGGTGAAGGCCTCGCTCCGCTGAACCGGAAAGCCCTCGACACCCTCTTCCCCACCGTTCGCCCCTATGGCGGCATCATCCTCCCGCTGGGCGGTGCCGACAAGGAAGCCCTAACAGCGCTGGTCGCCGAAGCGGCGTTGCCCGGACTCGCCCTGCGCGATGTGGACGGCACCTTGATGCTCGCCCGCGAGGGTGCCCTGCCCGGCGCGGGCACGTGGACCCACCAATACGGCAATATCGCCAACACCACCAAGTCGGACGATTCCATCGTAAAACTCCCACTGGGCGTGCTCTGGTTTGGCGGCAGCTCCAATCTGGATGTACTGCCCCGCCACGGCCACGGCCCCCCGGAACAGGTTGTCGGCGGCCGCCTCTTTATTCAGGGCATGACCAGCATGAGCGCCCGCGATGTCTATACCGGCCAAGTGCTCTGGACCCGCGAACTCCACGATCTGGGCACCTTCGGTGTTTACTTCGACGCCACTTACAAAGACACGCCCACGAGCACCCGCTATAACCAAGTCCATATTCCGGGAGCGAACATTCGCGGAACGAACTATGTGGCGACGGAGGACTTCCTTTACGTCATTCAGGGCAGTTCCTGTCACCTACTGGATGTCGCCACCGGCGAAACGAAGAAGGTCATCTCACTGCCGCCCGTCGATCCCAAGGCACGCCGTCCAAAAGCACCGCCCTGGGGATTCCTGGGCATCGATGGCGACCTGCTCATCGGCGGCTATGGATTTGTGGCATTCTCCGACCTGACGGGCGACAAAAAAGCAGAGTATTCCGCCTACACCGATTATGATCGCGGTGCAAGCAAGGAACTCCATGTCATGGACCGCCACACGGGTGCGTTGCTCTGGAAAATAAAATCCAGGTACGGCTTTCTCCACAATGCCATCGCCGTGGGAAATAACACCCTCTATTGCCTGGACAAATTGCCGGTCCACATCGAGAACAAGCTGCGTCGTCGGGGTGAGGAGCCACCTGATGACTACCGCCTCATGGCACTCAACATGCAGACCGGCGCGGTGCGTTGGGAAACCCAGGAAAGCGTGTTTGGCTCTTTCCTTGCTTACTCGAAAGGACACGACAAGCTCATCCAATCCACCCGTCCTTCCAAGGATACGGTTCGCGACGAAACCGGGAAGCGCATGATCGCCTACGACGGTTCCGACGGCACCATTGCCTGGGATGTAGAGCGCAATTACGGCACCTTCCCCGTGCTGCACAATGACTGGCTTATCACCAAGGGCGAGTTCGCCAGTATCGAGACCGGCCTCCCCATCACACGGAAGAATCCCCTTACCGGCGAAGCGGAAGCCTGGACCTGGGCGCGTAACTACGGCTGCAACTATCCCATAGCCAGCGAAAACCTGCTTACCTTTCGCTCTGCAGCGGCCGGGTTCTACGACCTGGCCAACGAGGGCGGAACGGGTAATTTTGGCGGCTTCAAATCGAGCTGCACCTCCAACCTCGTCGTGGCCGATGGTGTCATGAATGCCCCCGACTACACGCGCACCTGCAATTGCAGTTACCAGAACCAAACCTCCCTCGCCCTGGTGCATATGCCCGAGATCGAACTGTGGACCTTCAACACGCTGGACATGGGCGAGAACAATGTCACCCGCGTGGGCATCAACTTTGGCGCGCCCGGTGACCGCATGGCCGATAGCGGCACCTTGTGGATTGACTATCCCAATGTGGGTGGCCCCTCTCCCGAAATAGAGATTACACTGAATCCTGATGCCAAGCCCTTCCGCAACCACACTTCCCGTATTCTGGGCGGCGACCTTCCCTGGGTCGCAGCTTCGGGTCTGGAGGACTGTCGCGAGGTTAGCATCCGTCTCAACAAAACGCCGGTGGAAGGCAAGACCTACACCGTGCGACTTCTTTTCGCCGAGCCGACCAAGGCAAGCACGGGCGACCGCGTCTTTGACGTGTCCCTTCAGGGCCAACCCGTCCTTGAGGCCTTCGACGTGACGAAGGAGGCTGCTGGACCGTGGCGTTCTATCGTGAAGGAAGTAAAGGGTGTCGCCATCACCGATGTGCTCAAGATTGGCCTCTCGCCCGTAGAAGGAAGCGCCGACATGCCGCCTATTCTCTCCGGTGTCGAAATTATCTTGGAGGAAGCGGCCTGATGGATAAACCTATCGCGGTTCTCGAAAACGTTCACGACAGAGAAAAGCTCCCCTCCTTGGAGGGGCTGGGGGTGGGTCACGATAAAGGGGGTTGGGCATTCCTGCCCGACACAAGAGGCCCAGCAATCTCCGAGGCCCGCTGTCGGCACATTCAGAAGCTTGGAATGCCAACAACAAGACACCTTGGGCACGCAACGCATCATCACAGGCTGCACGCCCGCTTCGACACGCAACGGACACCCTGTGTCGGGCAGGAATGCCCAACCCCCTTTTCCGCCGTCCTAAACGGGTGTCGCAACCACCTGCGACGGACATTTGCAGCCGTGGCCTTGATAGCGCTACTGATGCCATCTGCCTTCGCCTGTGATCTGCCCGTATTCCGGTGGGCGCTGGAAAACTGGGCTGCCGACCCCTATGAAATTGTTATCTACCATGACGGTGCCTTGGATGCCGAGCAACAGCAACTCGTGGAGCAGCTCAAAAACGGCACCACGGAAAAAGACGGGTTGGGCAATGCCACCACCACCCTCGTGGACACCACCCAAGCCATGGACCCTTTTTTCGAGGACTTGTGGGAGAACCAGGAGAATCCACAGATGCCCTGGATGGTTGTGCGGTATCCCCACGCCCTGCCCAACCCTGCCTATGTATGGAGCGGTGCCCTGAGCGCGGAGCACATCACTGCCCTGTTGGATTCTCCTGCACGCCGGGAGATCGCCAAACGCCTCGCCGACCAGACCACGGCGGTGTGGATATTCTTGAAAACAGGCGACATAAAACGCGATGCCGGACGCCAGGAAACGCTGGAACAGACCCTCAAGGCCATGAGCAAGACCATTGAGATTAAGCCCCTCGATGTTGATACCAATGAAGATGCTGAACCCGTACCATGGGATCTCAAATTCTCAGTGCTTCCCATTGACCGAGACGACCCCGCAGAACGACCTTTTATCCAGATGCTCTTGAAGAGTGAGGGCGACCTGAACGACACGGATGCGCCCATGGTCTTCCCTGTCTTCGGGCGTGGCCGCGCCCTTTATGCGCTGGTGGACGGTGGTATTTCGGCCAGCCTCATCGAAGAAGCTTGCATGTATATCGCGGGCCGTTGTACCTGCGAGGTAAAAGATCTCAACCCTGGCATCGACCTCCTCATGAGCACCGATTGGGACCAGGTCGTGGGCACGTCCTTGATGGCCCCCATCGAACCACCCAGTGTGGCGGAATTGACGGCGGTCCAGATTACCTCCGATAGCATGGACGAAGAGGGTAAAGATGTTTCTTTAGATGTCCGCGATATAGGTTTCACCGTGTACGATACTGATTCCACGCCAACCGAAAATAATTCGCGACGCACCATGGTGATCAACATAGCCATTGCCATGGCGGTGGCCTTCGCACTGGTGATTGCCGGAACCGCCTACATTCTCTTCAAAACGCCCAACAGGAACGAATAAGTCATGAATAGCACGTGGCGACTGGCACTCCGAGAAATTGGCTTTCGGAAGGGCGACTTTTTTCTGGGTGTCCTGGCCGTGACCGCTTCCGTGGCCAGTCTCGTGGCCTCCGCCACCCTGCTAGAGGGCCACGGCACCTGGATGGCGAGCCTCGCGGAGACGCACCGGGAAGACACCCTCTCCCTCCTCCGAAGCGTGGAAGACGACTATCGAAAAATCACCAAGGACATGGGCTACAACGTGCTCGTGCTGAGCCAGAAACAGGATATTGCCGCCTATCTGAATGAAGGCTATGCCTCCGTTCACATGCCCGAATCCTACGTCTCAAAGCTCGCCCAATCCAAGGTCATGACCGTGCGCCATCTCGTGCCCACGCTTCACCAGCGCATCCTCTGGAAAGAGCAGGGCAATCTCCCGGTTATTCTGCTGGGTGCCCGTTCCGAATATCCCCTCTCGTACCGAAGCGCCAAGACTCCCATCGTCGAGGCCGTGGAAAAGGGCACCATGCGTATCGGCCACGTGCTCCACGAGAAACTCGGCATCAACACGGGCGACACGGTCACATTGCTGGGCAAATCATTCACGGTGACCAAGGTGAACGGACTCCAAGGCAACGAAGACGATATCAGTGTCTGGGTCCACTTGGAGGAAGCACAAGCCCTGCTGAACCGTCCCGACGAGATAAACGCCATCATGGCCCTCAGTTGCCACTGCGACAATGCGTCCCTGGAGAAAATACAAAACGAGATCACCGCCATCCTGCCCAACACACAGGTTTTGCAACTCGCCTCCCAAACCACCGCCCGCGCCAAGGCACGGGACCGGGCAAGCGCGTTGAGCACCGAAGCCGCAGAGGCGCAACAAATTCATCAGGCCCAACTGCAGCACGAGCGAGAGTCCCTCACCGCTTGGCTGGTCCCCCTCGTCATGCTGGGGTCCATCCTCTGGGTCGCCTTCCTCATGCTGGGCAACGCACGGACCCGCCGCAGCGAAATTGGCATCCTCCGCGCTCTGGGCTACCGCACCCCGGCAATCATGGGACTCTTCCTTCTCCGTGCCGCAGGCATGGGCTTTGTCGGGGCTATCCTGGGACTCGTCGCGGGCACCCTCGTCGGCGGTCTTTGGGGCCGTTGGGACGGCATCCCCCCGGAAGTCCTGCCCCCCTTTCCCCTCAACACCGCGTTGGTCCTGCCCGTCCTCATCACCGCGCCGCTCCTGGCCTGCGTGGCCACGTGGATACCAGCGCTAATCGCGGCCCAGCAGGACCCCGCCGAAGTGTTGCGGCAGGACGGGTGAACGCCGATTGTCGTCAAAGTAGGGTGGCATAGGCGTCTCGCCTGTGATGGTCACGAAGTGACCGAAGGGATTTGAATTACTGAGTAAGCCCCTGTCGCCAACAAGGGTGCCACCTGCACTTCACAATGATGAACATCCAGGGACTGACGCGCCCAAAAAAGCGTGGTGTATTCTCGTTTACTCGGAATCTTGCGAATCCTCTTGGTTCAACGGCAGGTGCTTATTTCGGGCGTGGCTGTGCCCATCGTTGGCGGAAGAATCGTCGCTCTCTTCACCAACGACGGGCACAGCCACGGACCTTAAAGTGGCCCCTGTTTTCACGAGTATCGGTCTGTGGAGCCGCGCTTTTTTCGTATACCGGAGGGGCGTTGTCCGTGTCAGTCCCTGAGCTCCACTATAGCCTCTTCTACCGAGCGCTTTTGGGGAGAATCGGGCGGCCGCAAAAGCCCCACGGGAACGCCATGCTTCGTTATGGTGATATGCTCGCCATTCGCCACACGATCCAACATTTGGTAAGCGTCCGGTGAAGTACATCTTCCTTCGGATGGTCAATCCGTGCTATTAATCCACTGGTCGGGAAATAGCTGCTCGATTTTCTTGTTTGGGTGGGTTGGGATTCGGCGGAGGAGGTCGCGGAGGTAGGCGAAGGGG
>JAJRPE010000091.1 GCA_024280935.1 Candidatus Hydrogenedentota bacterium | reverse complement strand
TGAGGTACATCACAAAGGTCGCTTCGGTCTGATCGTAGGGCCGGTCCCACAAGGCACCGCCTTCTTTGGCATCCATGGAAACCAGGAAGCGGTCGGTAGATATTTCATTGCCTGCCCGGCCCGTCTTCAGGGCCTTGACGGCTTCACTACGGCTTTCGATAAAGAAGAGCCGGTCGCCGCCAAGAGTAATGGTCGAATTGACCACCCCCCCGCCTTCGCGCGTCCAGAGCAATTCGCCGGAGTTCTTATCCATGGCAAATAGCACATCACTGATGACTTTTTGCGACTCGTCGCCACGCTTGTCATACCACTCGCCATCGGCCCCCACGAAGAGGCCACCGCGCTTCACGGCAGAACCGTAGAGGGTGTCCCCTTCGGAGGCGATGTAGCCCCAGTCGTAATCTTCTTTATAGCCCTCGGGGAGGCTGAAGGTTGTCTTCAAGGCACCCGTCTGGCCTTCGAGTATCCAGCACCGATCCCGAACCGCCGCATAGAGGGTATCTTCGTTAACGACCATATTGCTGCCATCCCGGGGCATGTTGGCCCGGCGAAGATCAGGGATTTCCAGATCCCAATAGATGGTGCCGTTGAAGGCATCGATGCCAAAGAGGCGCCGGTCGCCCTGCACAAAGAGGCGCCCGTTGGCGCTCAAAGGCGCGGGGGAGCGGGTGCCGCGATCCACCATGGGGCGGGGACCTGGTTCGCCGTACCAAAGGGCTTGCATCTCGCCGCCAATGACACCATCTTGGCTATTTGCTGCGTTGTCCGCATGGCCGTACTGGTGGGTCCATTCACCGGCACCGGGCACTTTGGGGCGTGTAAACGTCGCCCTGTTGTCGGCAATCTGCCAACCGGATTCGGTGCCCTCCAACCAGGACTGCACGGCATCATTGCTGTTTCCGTCCCACTGGAGCCAGAGCTTGCCGCCCGCCGGACGGGTGACGCGGTTGAGTTCGGCGATGCTGCCGGGCAACTGGCCATCGAGAAGGCTTTCCGATACCACCAGGTTAGCCAGGTACTGGGTGGTGGGCAGGTCGTTGAGATCGGCCTGAATCACGCTGACCTTCACGCCGTAGATACCCGTGGCATCGAGTGCGCGGCGTACTTCCTGAACGCGCTTGGGGTCATCATCGATACAGACGATTTGCAGGTCGGACTGCCAAGCCAGTTCATAGGCCAGTCGTCCTTTGCCCGCGCCGATGACCAGCGCATAGCCATTGGTGATGCCTGTCTCGGACAGAATCTGTTCGGCCAGGGCAGAGAAGCGTTCCTGCTCCGCGCCGTTTTCGTAGGGGAAGGGCTTTGCCGTAACACGGACGGGAGTATAGTCGAAGGTGGCATCGAATTCATGGAGCCGCGTGTACTGGGTTACCCCATTTTTGTCTTCAAAGGCCACGCGGTACCAATAGCGGCTATCCGATGTGAGGGCCTCCACGAAAACCGTGTGTTGCTTACGTTTTTCGTCACTGGACTGGACGACCTTAAGGGGCAGGGTGTCGCCCCAGAGCAAGGTGGATTGGCTCGGCACCTCGGTCTCCCAGGCAATGCGTATTCGCTTGCTGTCAATACGTTGCAGGTAGGGGCCGACCTTGACGTGGAGTGCGGTGGGGAAGAGGTCGCGCTTGGCGGCGTAGGCTGTCTGGACCTCTTCGGCGCTTAGCGTACGGTTGTAGATGTTGCTCTCGTAGAGCCAGCCACGCCAGCCTCCGTCCGTACCGCCGGCAAAGACAATGGGGGCTTCCTCCGGGTAGAGAATGGCACCAGATTGGGTTGTATCTTCGGCAACCAATTCACCATTTACGTAGAGGCGCTGGGTGCTGCCATCGTAGGTGCCCACAACGTGGTACCACTTACCCCACTCCAGGGAACTCAAGGAGCGTGCGTAGGTCATGTTGCCATCGCCGTCATCGGCACCCGCCGTGCTCAATCCAAAACTGAAATTAGACTGGCGAAAACCAAGGGTCCAGCCTTTCTGGAGTCCGCCCGTGCGTTGCGCTGCACCGAGGATATCGGCCCACTCGACCGTTCGCTCAATATTCAGCCACACGGATACGGTGAGGGCGTCTTTCGGAAGCAGGGGAGCAGCGGATTCCGCGTTTACGGTCAGCTTGGTGTCGTTGCGTGAAACCAGCGCGGCCTTTTCCTGGCCTGTGCCGCCGAAGGCTGTTGGCCCCTCCAGCTTGGCATGGGCACCGTGCTGGCTTTCCTGAAACTGCCCGTCAATCAGCGCGGCTTCGTCGAAGCGCCAGTGGGCGACGAGGCTGTCGTCGGCCATGGCCGGGGAGAGCGTGATGATGAAAGCGGTGAGAATGAGAAGTTGTTTATACATCGTGGCCACTCTGTCGTTGGTAGAGGTCTTGGTTAAAAGTTTACGCTGGATAGGCGTGCGGACTTTCCAGTCCGCAACAAAGGCTGCGCGATGCCAACAAAGGCCCCATGTGCGTGCCCCGGAGGGGCAACGGAACTTAGCCCAGGGTGGAGCGTAGCGGAACCCTGGGTAGTATGACGTAAAAACGGGGGAAGTCCGCGAAGCGGCCGACGGAATTGCAGGTGTGCCATTCCGTCACCCCCTTCGGGGGTTTCGTAGGATGGTGGGGTGACCACGTACCCAGGGTTTCGCTCGTGCCTCGCTGCACCCTGGGCTAAGTTCCGTCGTCCACTTCGTGGACTAACTGCCCGGCACTGGCGGGGACAGTTTCCGATTGCGGATTGTCCGGTCGAAATGAAATGGTCTCGTGGCCCAATCGGTAACTGTACCCGTTGGCGTGGCGTCTTGTTTGCGGTACAGTCACCCCCTTGCACGGACACCATTTCACTGACGTGCGGATTGGTCATTCCATACGGGGGATACTGTCCCGCGCTGTTCGAGTTATCACGCTCTATCATTTGGTACGCAACGCAATCTTGGGAGCCGCGTCCTTGAAACAGTGGATGGCACCTTCGTCGGTACTGACGAGCAGGTAACCGTTCGCACTGGCGAGTTCCAGAGCACGTCCCTGGACGGGTGCCGTCCAGGTCACGGAGCCATCTTTGGGATTGATGGCGGCCACCTCATTGAGGCCACCCGCGTAGAGACGTTCACCGGCAAGAATCAGGGAGTAGGGATAGGCGCTTGGTGCCTTCCAGCGCATGCACGCCTCCATTTTTCCCGCATAGGGTGCCATCGCCTTGTCGAAGCCCTCGATCTTGGCGACCAGTTCGTCCATTTTGGCTTTGTCGTCGTCCGTTTTGTCTGCTTTCTTTTGCAGCCCCTTGAGCTTGTTTTTGGTCAGGTCTTTTTTCACCTCAATTTTTTTACGTTCTTCGGCGAGGGCCAGATAACGGCCGCGATCAAGGCTTTGCAACTCGGTATCGGACTGCATGTAGGCAATGGAGCCGTCTACCACGAGGACATTCCCCTGAAAGGTCACCAGATGGCGGCTCTTGTCGGAGCGGGACACTTCGATTTGACCGGTCTTGCCTGGGCCGTAGAAAAGGTAATCGTCCACCAGCACGGAAAAGCTTCCGCCACCGCCGGAATGGCTGTACTTTACTTTTCCTTCGTCGCGACTGAGTACGAGGGGGTTGACGCGGGCGCGGGCCACATAGAGGCTGTCGGCGGAAGCCAGCATATAACCCTGGGCCGTATTGTTGATCTTTTTCTTCCAGATGGGCTTGCCTGTTTCCGCATCGGCGGCGCAGAGATAGGCCCCTTCAAAGGTAAAGACCCCGCTCCCGAAATAGGCCATACTGTTATCGACCAAAACTCCGGTGCGAACGGGTGAAATGGAAATTACACGGGAATTGCCGGGCAGGAGATAGCTGTCCGGCGCTACCTGATGACGCCACACCTGTTCGCCCTTCGCGCTATCAAGACAATAGACATAACCGTCGTCGGAACCCGCGTAGACCTTGCCATTGGCCACGGTGGGCGCAAGGCGTACTGGACCGCCGGTAAAAAAGGACCAGGTCTCTTCACCCGTAGCAAGGTCAATGCCGTAGATCTTGTCGTCGGAAGACGAACCAAAATAGAGCGTGTCGTCGTCCATGACCACATGGAAGGCCCAATCGAAGATCATGCGGGCCTTTAGGGGGTCGGATTTGTGCCAGCCATCACGGCGCGCCGGACCCGGCCAGGCCGGTTTGGGCGGATGGGTGGGCTTATGGACCCAGGCTTCCTCCAAATGGGTGCCCAAGGCATCGCTGGCAATCCCCGAACGGGCCATGTCATGGCGATAGGTGGGCCAGTCCGCGTGGGCGGTCGAAAAGCCCAATGACAGGGCCAGGATGAGTAGACAGCACGTGCGAAACAGCATGCAGCTATGCCGGAAGGACATAGGGAAACCCTCATGGTAGAGACTTAATCTTACGCAGCTTGACTATAGCATTCGCCCCGCCGGGGAGTCCAGAATTGCTGTGCCAACGAATTGGACCGTTGAATGGATGGCGAGGTTACACTGGACGTTGATGATATATTTCTGAGGCTACGGTTTCAGTGCTTTGCTGGTCAGCAACCCGATGCCCCGGCCCTGTTTGCCTACCGCGTTGTAGAACATATAGAAGGTTTCATTCGCAGGGTTATAGACGAGTGATATCTTGTGCGCATGTTCGGCATCCAGCCCATCAGGATGTCCACCAGCCTTGTACAAGGGTTCCGGGTCTACGGTCCAGTGGAGCAGATCGCGGGAGAAGGCCGCCATGATGTGGGCATGGCCGCCACCAACCCCGAAGAACAACATAATCCAGTGGTCTCCATCGCGATAGACTTTGGGATCGGAGGAAAAAACCTCGTTATAACTGCCTTTTGGTCCGACAGGAATTACGGGGTTCGCCTTGTGGCGCTTCCAGTCCAGCAGATTGCTGGAACGGGCGATACCGGTCTGTTCGAGGGACCCGTTGGCGGCATTATAGAAATCGTAGTAGGAACCTTCGTACTCCACCAGCCAGGGTTGGTAGATGCAGTCCTTTTCCCATTCACCCACATCCTTTTGAAAAATAGAGAGAATCGGTCGGTCAATGGCCTGTTTCCAGTGAAGCCCGTCGCTACTGATCGCCACACCTTCATAGCCGGGCCGCAATTCGTAGCCACCTTGGCGGGGATAGGCCCCGTAGAGGGACCAGTAGGTGCCTTTGTGAGATTTTAGGACACGCGGTGCTTTGATGTCGTAGCTTTCATAGAGATAGGCACCCAGCACCACACCTCCGTGGTCAAAGGCTCCTTCTTTTCCATAACCCATGGCAAGGTGCATGTTTTTCCAGTGGACAAGATCGTCGCTCTTCGCGACGAAGGACTGATAGCCCTGCCCGTCGAAGCCGATAAAGCTCATGTACCACTTCGGGTCGTTGGGCAACTGGAAAACAGTGGGTACGTCCGTCTTATGCACACCTTCGTAGCCCGGTATGTTGGGCGTGTTCGGAATGACGTGTTCAGGGTAGTAGTGCCAGTTGCGGAAGGGAGCCGACCAGGCATGGATCGTCTGGGCATCAATGCTATCTGCGGGTTGGGCGGTGTAGATCAGGGCGGTCATGACTATGCTTAGTGCAAGCATCATAAGTCTCCGATTAGTTGGTGGGCGTGCTGCGTTTCGCCATAAAGGCCTCCCAGAGTTCCTTTTTGATAAAGGTGGGCATCAACACGCCGGGGCGCAAGCCGTTCATCTCGATTTGGTATTCCCCGCTCAGGAGCGGCTGTAGCTTAGGGGCGACTTCGGGACTCGTGATAATGATATCGGCATCGGGTGATTCGGGGATGTTGGGCCAATAACCGACGTTGGGGTAGGCCCGAAAATACCAGGGCAGCGGCCAATAGTCGCCATCGAAGCGGAATACGTTGATGTGTACCTTGTCTCCATGGGGATGAACCGCTGCGATATCGGCGACTCGTTGGGTGAGGCGTCTAATGGCGGTACTGGTGTGGGCGTAGACGTAGGGATTTCGGACATCCGCGCTGTAGCGGAAGATGCCGTGCCAGGTTTGTTGGGTAAGTTGGACGGAGCCAACGAGGATCAGCGCAACGAGTATCGCCCGGACGGGCATCCGTCGCGAAGCACCGACCAGACGCTGTGCGCCCAGCCCAGCGAGTAGACAGAGAGGATGGAGAAAGATGAGCAGATTCCACGGGGTCTTGTAGGGGATAATTGAGAAGCCCACCACCAAGAACAGCGTATAAAAGACCAGGAAACGTTGCAGCAAGGCGGTGTCGTGTTTTTTGGGGTCCGACTGATTTGAATGGTCGTTACGGGCCAGGGGTCGCCAGAAACACCACACTGCGCCCAGCATCGCCATCCCCAGAATCAGCCCCTCGCTCCACTTGGGGCCTGCCGATCGGTAGGTCCACGCAAGCAGCGAAAGATAGTAATACCAAGGCTGTTCATGGAGGGCACTGCTTCCGTGGCCTTCTGCACGACCGAGGTAGGTGCTGTAGGTGAGGATGGAATCGAGCGCGCCCCGCCAATGGGTGAAGAAGGAGGTGAAGAGCACCACCGACACGAGCACCGCCGCAGCGAATGTCCCGGCGAGGTGTTTCCAATTCAGGGCTAGCGACATCGAACGTCGCGCAACGAGTTTCTCCCAGGCGAGGGCGCAGGCCAGGGCCGCTACCATGGCGATGACGACCAGCAGGCTTGTTTCCTTGGTGGCGTGGAGCAACCCGAGGGCCACACCGCTGCCCAGCGCCCAGCCCACTTTCCGGGTTCGGAGGTAGTGGTAGCCGCACCACACGATGGCGGCGGCAAAAAATACGAAGGAAATTTCCTGGACATAGTAGCGGCTGTAATAGGTGAGGCCGTGGGAGATGGCGGCAAACCCTGCGGCCCAGAGTCCGGCGTGGCGGGAAATCGGGGCAACCAATAGCCACGACAGCAGCACGAGGGCCAGACCAAATAAGGCGGGAAGAACCCGGAGCATGGGCTCGGTTATTTCCTGCACCGTTTCCACGCCGTTAAGCCACAAGATGGGCAGGCTAAAGTAGTAGAGGGTCGGGCCGTGGTGCTCGAAGGGGTCGTAGGCGTAGGTGCCTTCCTCCAGCAACACGCCGGTCTTCATGGCTTGGTTGGCTTCGTCGCCGTGCATCGTGCGATGGCCCAAATCGTAAAAACGAAGGAAGGCTGTGCCGATGAGGATTGCGGCTAGCAGGGCGGTATAGAGATAGCGGTTCTGGCTCAAGATAAACCTGTCTGATTTTGCTTTCCAGTGACGATTCTCGTTCCTACGCTCTGCGCAAGGGAGGGGCTTGGCACCTCAACGAGCTTTAACACAACTTCCAGATGATCTTATAGGGACCTCCGAAGCAGAGCTCCGGCACCTGCATTCCCTGCGCCGAGCTTGGGAACGAGGGGCAAAGCGAGCGGGATCTCAATTCTAAATTCACCATTCATAATTCACTATTCTGCACGCCCCAAATCTCGATTTCGACATAATTGTTGAAGTCATGGGCCGTATTGCCCTGGCTGTAAAAGCGAACATAGCGCCCGACGACACCCTTCGCATCAAGAAGCCGTCCATCGCTGTTTTCGATGTACTCCTTGTCCGTGCCTTTGCCGAGGTCTCTGGAGTTGTCGTAGTCGTTGTTGTAGAAGGTCATCACGCCCGTTTTGAATTCGGGGTCATCGGAAACCTGCCCCACCACGTCGAAATAGACCCGCGCTCCTTCGTGGAAGTGCCAGAGCAACACGGCATGCACCGCATGGGGCGTGCCCAAGTCAATCTGGACCCATTGTTTTCCTTCGGGAAGCTCCACCAGACTCGTTTTGCCGAATTCCTTGTCGCCGTCGTTGATTTGCTTGAGTTCGCCAATCGTGGGCTTCGCGCTCGATGTCACTGGCTTGCCCCGCGAAATGACTGTGGTGCCCTTCGGGGCCAGAAAAGGTTCCCTGTCTGCATAGAGCCGCGTGTCCAACTGGGGACTCCAATAGGAGACCACCGTGCCGCCATAAAAGGGCTTGGGCAATTCAAAGGTCAGGGCTTCCTGCTCCTCTGCGATTCCCTCGGACACTACAGCGATCAGCGCAATGCAGCCGAGTGCGATAACAGGGGATAGTGTGCGCATAAAGGAACTCCAAATCAGACCTTGTACACCGAAACCGCTATACTACCGCACGTCCCCTTGGCGATCCAATGGATTTGAAAAGACTTGGATTTGAAAAGACTTGGCAAAAGGAGCTCGCCGCCCCTGATTCGTGCGCAGCTACAGCGCGGTCCCGCGAATAGAGCACAAAACCGGATTTCAAAAAGTGGCGTTTGGAAAATGTAGGATATCCGTCCCGGTTGTCTCAAGAGGCGCAAGCCTCTTTTAGCATCATGGCACGCTTGAATTGTTTGGGTAGGTGGTGGGGCGAGGTGTAGCATGACGTATTTATTGAAAGAGGCCGTGACCGGCCTGTGACAACCGGGACGGATGTCCTACATTCGGACGGGCGCGATTGTGTGTTTTCTGGGAACACCGCCTGACAACGTGCGTATTACATACCGGAACACGGCAAGCTTGCCACGAAGCTGTCTTCATAGGGAAACGTGCGCTTGGGCGAGGCAGTCCCCAAATAAAACACCCCCGGAAATTTATCCGGGGGTGCTTGAATTCAGATGGAATGGGGAGGCTTACTTGCCCCAGACTTCCACTTCGATGAAGTGGTTGAAGTCGTTGGCGGTGCTGCCCTTTCCGTAGACACGGATGTAACGGCCCTTGGCGCCCTTGGCATCGATGAGGCGGCCCTTGTTGCTTTCAAGGTATTCTTTGTCTTCGCCAACGCCCAGGCCGGCGGAATTGTCGAAGTCGTTGTTGTAGAGGGTGGTTACGCCTTCTTTGAATTCGGGGTCATCAGAAATCTGAACCACGAGATCGAAGTAGACCCGTTTGCCTTCGTGGAATTTCCACACGAGGATGGCGTAGACATCACTGGTCTTTTCGAGGTCAACCTGCATCCATTGGAGGCCTTCGGGAAGCTCAATGAGGCTGGTCTTGGCGTAATCCTTGTCGCCGTCGGTCAACTGCTTGATTTCACCGACCGTCGGGTCGCCACTGGCCTTTACCGGCTTTCCCTTGGAGATGATGGCCGTACCTTTGGGGGCCATGAAGGGCTTGCGGTCTTTGTAGTCTTCCGGCTCCAGGTTGGGACCCCAGTAATCCAGGGGCGTTCCGCCGAAGAAAGCTTCGGGGAGTTCAATCTTGATGGCTTCCATGTCCTCGGCCATCGCGACGGGGGCAACCAGACCGCAAACCAGGACGGCCAGCGCGAGGGCGATTCCAAAACGTGCTTTATTCATTATTTCTCCTTTAACTACCTGTGGTTATACCAAGTGTATGTGTTGCTTCGTTAGACAGATTTCAGCCGCATGAGTCAGCCATTGTACCAAATGGAAAACAGCCAGTGCATACTCGCAACGGATGCTTCCACGGCGGGGTGTTCCGTTCTGTAGCGGCTGGGGATAAGACGACCAGCCGGGGGGAATATTCAATCGTGGGACAGGGCGCTGCTGGTTTTTCGTTTCGGAGGCGAGGGACCGTAGAGACTTAAGGGACTGAAAGGGACGGTATGTCTGCATCAGGGTGCCACAGAATCACCGTTAATGGTTACAAAAACCTTTGTGTTCTCTGCGTTCTTTGCGGTCAAATCGTTGTCAGGATACTGCGGGGCTTGCTCCCATTCGCAGCGCAAGGCTTTGGGACTTGGGCAAGTTTCGCTATTCTACATTCAAAATTCACTATTCAATCTTCTTCCCCCAGACCTCCACCTCGACGAAATGGGTGAACTCGTTCCGCGAGTTGCCGTTTCCATAGATGCGGAGATAACGGCCTTCGGTCCCCTTGGCGTCGATGAGACGGCCTTTGTGGTCATCGATATAGGTCTTGTCGCCTCCGGCACCCAAGCCGAGGCTGTTTGCGTAGTCGTTGTTATAAAGCGTTGTTACGTCGCTCTTGAACTCGGGGTCGTTGGCGACCTGGACCACGAAATCAAAATAGATTCGATTATCCCCTCCGTGGAAGTGCCATATAACCACGGCGAATAGGACGCTTGATTGCTCTAAATCAATCTGCACCCATTGCTTGCCCTTGGGCAACTGAACAACATTGTTCTCTGTGAGCTCCTTGTATTCTTTGTCGCCATCAACGATATGGGAGAGTTTGCCTACCGTCGGAGCTGCGCTGGCCGTGACAGGCTTACCCCGAGAGATAATTGCCGCACTCTTGGGTGCTAGGAACGCTGGACGCTTGTTATAGTTTCTTGGCTCAAAGTTGGGAGGAATGGCACCGTAAAAGAGAGAGCATCCCCAAAACGGTTCGGGTAGCTCGATGTTGATGGGTTTCATTTCTTCCGCAGCAACTGTTGAGGCGATCATGCCGTAAATGAGGAGTGCGACTGCCAAGCAAGTCTCCAAGCGCGTGCGATTCATGTTTTGCCTCCATTCGCCGAGCAAAGCCTTGGGAGATTGGGCAAGTTTCGCTATTTTACATTCAAAACTCACTATTCAATCTTCTTTCCCCAAACTTCCACCTCAATGAGGTTATTGAAATCGTTTTCTGTGCTGCCTTGGCCGTATACGCGAAGGTAACGGCCCTTGGCTCCCTTGGCATCCATGAGGCGGCCCTTGTTGCTTTCGTAGTATTCGTTGTCTTTGCCCACGCCCAGGCCTGCCGAATCGTCAAGGTCGTTGTTGTAGACGGTGGTCACTTCTTTCTTGAACTCGGGGTCGTCGGAAAGCTGGACCACGACATCAAAGTAAACCCGATTGCCCGCGTGGAAATGCCAGAGGAGCACCGCGTAGACCTGGCTGCTCTTCTCCAAGTCGATTTGCGCCCATTGGAGTCCGGCGGGTAATTCTACGAGACTTGTATTGGAAAAGCCCTTGTCGCCATCGGTTAGCCGGGTCAATGTGCCGACAGTCGGTTTGGCACTGGCGGTCACCGCCTTGTCCCTGGAAATAACACTCGTGCCTTTGGGAGCCATGAATGGCGGGCGATCTTTGTAGTCGTAGGGTTCCAGATTCGCGCTGAAATAGGCGATTGGAGTGCCGAGAAATGAGGCCTCCGGCAGTTCGATCTTGATGGCCTCCAGGTCTTCGGCGAATGCCGTTGGGACGAGCATGGCGCAAAGCGCCAACGCGATAAGAATTCGGATCCCAGATGCTGTGTTTTTCATTGTGCCTCCTTTGGCTGTCATGCCTCTTTTCGTAAGCGTTCACGACTCTCGTAGCTTATTGTGGCCCTTAAAAAACAGCCGACGGGTGCCACGGGTAGGCCTCTCAGGGCTTACCCGTGTTGTTCCTATCGGTAAGGGAGATGAACCAAATCAGGAGACAACCGTTCTACACGGGTAAACCCTACCGGGCCTACCCGTGGCACCCACAGGGGCTTTTTTATCGACTATAGTGGCCCGTGCCGTGAACGCTTACCTCTTTTCATGCTATCAAACAATTCGGATTGTGAAAAGTCAGGACTCCCCGTCCGACTTGGCGTCGGCAAGCGCCTCTACCGCTGCTTCATAACGTGCGATCCCTTCCTCCAGGGATTGCATATAGTGACGGCAAATGTGCGCCGGGTATTCACGGACTATCTTCGAGCGGTGCCGGAGACTCTCCAGGTGGGCGATCAAATAAACCAGCGCGGTAACGAGGGCACCGCCTGCGGCAAACAGGGCATAGAGCAAAGTGCCTGCGTCGCCAAGTATCCAGCCGAGGGTAATGGTGACGGTCCAGGCGACGAAGAAGAGGGCGGCGAGAACTACGGGGCGCAATGAATCGCGCTGTAGTTCATGGGGTAATCGCTCCTCGTGATCGAGCAACTCAGTTTCCAGGTCATCCAGTGCGCTGCGGGCCTGGCTCGATTCGTATCCCAGAGCCACCAGAAAGGTCGTTGCGCTCGCACGTAACGAGGCTTCGACGGCACCGGCGCCAGAACGGGCTGCTGCTGCGAGTTTTTCCTCGATGAGATGGAGCAGAAAAGGTGCCGATTCCCGGCCCCGGTGATGCAGGGCTTTCTGAATACGACCATCCTCCAGCAATTCGAGTCGGGCCGTTTGGAGCCGTTTGTCCACGAGGTGGTCGAGCGCGGGGGCGTGCCAGATCATACCCGTACCGATTCTCCGCCATACACGGCCGTGACGGTGACTGCCGCACGGCTTCGCAAATCGTGCAGGACGGTTACCTTGGGATCCAGTCGGGCGATAATGGCATCGCTCTCCGCGCGAATCTGTTCCTCGCGGGCCAGCAAGTCATCACATTCGTTTTGCACGGCCTGGATGGCGTTGTCTACTTCCTCCTGCACAGCATCATAAAAAGCGTCGCCACGGCGGGCAAGGTAGTCTACAACCGATTCGAGAATTGGGGCTTCCCGGAGGCCCTGCTTATCCTTTGTTCCGTGGATCAGCATGTTCATCACGTTCTCGTGAATGATAGGCTCCAGCTTTTTGAGCCAGCGTTCCTCACTCCAAGCGAGCCGGGTGAGAAAACCGCCCACCGCGCCCACGAGTCCACCCACGCCTGCGCCGATGGCCGCGCCAATGCCAAAGAAGGCTGAACCCACAACCGCACCGGCCGTCGCACCCACGAGGGCACCGCTGCCGCCGAAGGTCAAATAACTCTTGGTCATGGAAGTCTCCAATGCGATGCCTTCCATTCCTCCGGGTTCCGTCATGTGAACGCGCAGTCCGCGAATCTGCCCCAGTTGTTCCATGATAGAATTTCGTGCCTCTTGCTCTGCACTGTCAATGGTCTTTTGAATTTCGACCATAATCCCGGAAACAAACTCATCCACCTGGTGCTCCAGTTGGGCGGAGAGGGGTTTGAATTTCTGGCGGCGGGATTTCTTCAGGTTCCCATCTGTCCGCAGCCATTCGAGGATCGGCTGAATGATGCTGGCCTGAATTATCTCGTTGGTCATCCCCTCGCGGAACTGGGCTTCGTAGCCTTTGAAGTCTTTCCCATCGAGCTGCCCGCCTTTGCACTGGGCCTTGTAGCGGTTGAGGACCTGGTCGCTGCTTGCGCGAATCGCGTCCAGGCGGGTTTTCAGGGCATCCTGGTTCGCACGCAGCTCCTCAAACTTCGTCGGATCCTTGGCCAAGTTAAGCTCGTTTTCCAGGCTGGCCACATAGTCGTCCGCACGCTCGCCCACGAAACGCAGGGCCGTTTCCAGCACCGCACCCGCTTTGTTTTCGTTGAGCAGGTAGTCAAGAAGGCGCTCCTTGAGGTGGGGGAGGCGGCTCTGCCCCATGAGGTAAGCGGACAAGTCCCGCGCCGGGTTGTCGCTTTCCTCAACACGCTCGGCGATGCTGGTTGGAATGGAAACTTTGTTGTCGTCCTGGACCGACTCCAGCGTGATGTGGCCTTGGTCGAGCTGCTGGGCGCGGAGGGCGCGATAACCGGAGAAATAGAAAATCTCCGAGTCTTCCGGGATCTCGTGACGGCCAAAGGCTTCAATCAGGCTGCGGGCCGGACCACGCCCGCCCCGGATATCGATTTCATGGGATTCCAGCTTGTCCGCCTTGTTGAGCACAAAGAAGACGCGGCGTCCCCGCCACTTGATGATGCGCTTGATAAAGTTGAGATCGTGGATGTTGCCCGCGAAGCCACTGTCCACAAAGGAGATGACGAGGTGGCTGCGCTCGATAATGCCATAGGTGATTTCCTGCCGGGTTTCGGAAACACTGTGTACGCCGGGCGTGTCGACGAAGACGATGTCTTCTTCGAGCACGTCCGAGGGCAGAGAAATGCTGAGATCCTCTATCTTGTCGCGCAGGGGTGCGAGGTGGGGATAGGTTTCATCCGCCATGACCGTTACCAGGGGTTCCAGACTCTTCTGCATCCAGGCCGGGTCGTTGCCTTCGTAGAGGATAGTGATTTTGTGCCCGTCGTCGCTGGCATCCATTCGGGTCGGGATGTCCTGGAGTACGGACTGGAGGGCCTCTTGTTCATGCTCCGAGGCCGGTTCGCTCAGGGTCAGACTGAGGGCCAGTTGTTCGCCCCGTTGGATAAAGGTCAGTTTGGAGGTGCATTCTTCCACGTCCATGGGCAGGTAGGCCCCGCCAAGGAAGGCGTTGATGGCCGTGGATTTGCCCACATTAAAGGTGCCCAGGAAAACGACCCGGTATTTTCCGTCTTCGACACATTGCTTCTGGTAGGCGAGGGATTTTTCCTCGAAGACCTTGTTGCCACGGAAATCGGTGTCGACTCGGACGAAGTCGGCCAAGGTGTCCAGCGCTTCGATGGCCCACGCCTTGTTCTCTTCCATCTCCTTGAATTTCATGCGGGGACTCCTTCCTGGGTGGCGATAAATGAGGTGGCGAGGGGCATGCGCATCCAGTCGTCCCCAGTGGTTGGCGTGTCGCGTTGACAGTGGGTGGCTTCAAATTCGTAGAGGGCGACGCGCAGGGCATCGAAGCCCGTGTCGCAGAGTTCGCGCACCTGTTTCTTCGTCCGGCAACGATACTCGTTTTTCGGGTCGCGCCGGGCAGATTCCAGTCGCGCTGAGACCGCGAAAAAACGCGGGGCCGGGTCGATGCCATAGTCCTCCAGCCGCTGTATGGCCTTGGCCTGTATGCGCTCAATGTCGCTGGCATTAAGGTGGTCGGCCTTGTTGGCCACGATGTAAAGCCGCTCGCCGAATTGCTCCTGGTGCAACGCCAGAAAGTCCATCGTGTGCTTGGATGCCCAGTATTCAATATCGGTAACGAGCAAGAGGAGTGCGGACTCCTGATTGACCAGGTTGGTGATTTCGACGGATTCGCAGGTGTCACTCGACATACCCGCCGTGTCCACAAAAACCAGTTCGCTGAATGCCGACGCCGCGCAAGCGACCGAGAGCGCCTTCGTGAGGGCAGGTAGCGTCGAATCATGTCGTGTGCGCAAGAATTCGTCGTGTGTCATGGCCGTGACCTGATCGCCGCCTGTGCTTAGCGCGGCGAAGCGATCACAGGATTCCCAACTCCGGCCGATGAAGGTGGGCAGGGCGCGGCCTTCTTCCCGGCTGGTATGAAGTATTTCCCGGCGAAGCAAGGCATTAAGGAGGGCCGACTTGCCGACATTGAAATCGCCTAGAACAAACGCGCAGGGGTGTTGCCGGGCGTGGTGGTCTCCCGTCATGGCTGTGGTTCCTTTCAAGGGTGCCCCCGCGTCCCATCATGTTTGGCACCTTAGTGCATTACGTTATAAGAAGACTAAAAAATTAAAAGCGCCGTGTCATTCCCACGCACGTGGGAATCCAGAACGTGGTAGGAGCACATCGTAATATCACTGGATCCCCGCGTTCGCGGGGATGACGGACTGGGTTGTGCTCAAAGCTCATCTTGCTATTCTCTCGTGATAGTATCGGGAATAGCGGGTCGTGCGCAATAGGCGGCTGCCCGTTGCGAAGAACTGGCAGAATTCGTGGAATTGTGCTATCCTGATAAAGAAATCGAAGGCAACACGCGCCCGTTTTCGGACAGTGGCGAACGGAGTGGTCGTGTAGGCCCGTGTTGTTGGCAAGAAGCCTACCGGTCGTTAGGTAGGCAACCACCAGGAAGGTCGATACGTATGGCACCCCAGGACAACGCCAAAGATCAAGCAATGGAATTGGCCGAAGCGGCCCGCGAAACCGAGTGGAAGTTCCCCAGCTTTACCGCAGAGATGTTTCAGGGCAACTTCCGATGGGATTTGCTCCATCCTTATCCCGAGCAGGATGCCGAGGACAAAAAAGTCGGTGACGAGCTCATCGAGAAGACGCGGGCCGTACTCGAAGAGCATTTGGACCCCATCGCCGTCGATGACACGGGCGAGTATCCCCGGAAAGTCCTGGATGAACTGGCGAAAATCGGCATCTTCGGCATGAAGATCGACAAGAAGTATGGCGGTCTCGGGCTTTCTCAGTGGAACTATGGCCGACTTCTGAGCTTTATCGGCAGTTATTGCCAATCCACCGTGACGTGGGTTTCGGCGCACCAGAGTATCGGGGTGCCCCAGCCGCTGAAGCTTTTCGGCACGGACGCGCAGAAGGAGAAGTTCCTTCCCCGCCTTGCGAAGGGCGCGATTTCCGCCTTTGCCCTGACCGAGCCGGATGTGGGTTCTGATCCCGCTAAGACGGCCACAACGGCGACGATTTCCGAGGACGGCACCTATTATCTGATTAACGGGGAGAAGCTCTGGTGTACCAATGGCCCCGATGCGGACATGATGGTGGTAATGGCCTGCACCGCGCCAAAGATGAGAAATGGCAAAGAGATTACCCAGATATCCTCCTTTATAGTGGAAAAAGACACGCCCGGCCTTGAACTGGCCCACCGTTGTAAGTTCATGGGTCTCAAGGGTCTTTCCAACGGCCTGTTGATCTTCAACAATGTAAAAGTGCCCGCCGAGAACCTGATTGGCAAGCCAGGGCAGGGACTCAAGATTGCCTTGACCACCCTGAACGCCGGTCGCCTGGGCATTCCCGCCGCCGCCGCGGGTTCGTGCAAAAAATTCCTGCTGGACTGCGAGGAATGGGTGAATAGCCGGGTGCAGTGGGGTGTCCCCATTGGCAAGCACCAGTCCATTGCCCGGAAAATCGCGACGATGGCCGCCGATACCTATGCCATGGAGAGCCTGGTCTACATGACCTGCTCTTTCGCGGATCGAAAGAACGCCGATATTCGCCTGGAGGCGGCCGCCGCCAAGTATTTCTGTACCGAAACGACCTCGCGTCTCCTCGACGATTTCTTGCAGGTCCGGGGCGGTCGGGGCTTTGAGGACGATACCTCCCTCTACGAGCGCGGGGAGAAGCCTGTGCCGGTGAACCGGGTCTTGCGCGACATGCGCGTGGGCCGTATCTTTGAGGGTTCCTCCGAGGTTATGCACCTCATCATGGCGCGTGAGGCCATGGACACCCACTTCCGCATGATGATGCCGATTCTTATGCCCAAGGGCGACCAGAAGAAGCAGAAGGGGTCCAACATCATGAAGGCGGCCAAGTTCTACCTGGGTTGGTATCCCAAGGTCTGGATGCCCGCGAGTATCGATTTTAACGTCAAGCACCTCAACGGCGAGAATCAGGCGCACCTGGCCTATGCGGCGAAGACATGCAAGCGCCTGGCCCGTTGCCTTTTTCACACCATGGGTAAGTACAAAGAAAAGCTCGAGTATGAACAACTGCTCTTGGCCAACTTTGTGGATATCGGCGTGGACCTCTTCGTCATGAGTTGTGTGCTGGCCAACACCGAGCACAAAATTGCCCGTGATAAGAGCGATCAGACGCCCCAGGAATTGGCGGACCTCCATTGCTGCAACGCCCGCAAGCGGATTGAAGAGAACTTTAAGGCCGTGAAGAAGAACCACAACCGGACGTTCAACAAGGTCGCCGATACCCTCATGGCGGGCAAGCTCCACTGGCTGTCCACCGATATCTATGCCGATCTTCCCAGAGGCTATGAGGATTACGAGAAGAATCTGCCCAAAGTGACCGGCGCCGAGGATATGGTGGCCTCAAAAAAAGATTAGTCGAATTCACACTGTAACAACGCAAGAGGCGGCTTCCCCGGAAGCCGCCTCTTTTTCATGCACAGGCGCATGGAAGTTTGAAGTGAGAAGTTTGAAGTTTGAAATAGGCTATGTATTCAGGGGCAGCTACAAGGGTGCCACCTACACAGACGCGAGGTACGAGCGGCTTTGTGGGTGTGAGTCTCTCAGAGAAGAGTCTATTGCACTGTATCCTTCTCGTTGCCACGGTCTCCCGTAGCAATGTATAACGCATTGGGATTGCGAAGGTGCCCCGGCGGGGCACAGGAACTTAGCCTGGGGTGGAGCGCAT
>JAJRPE010000090.1 GCA_024280935.1 Candidatus Hydrogenedentota bacterium | reverse complement strand
GCCCGCCGTGCCAATCTTTCCGATGACCGCGAGGGTAATGTCTTTGGCTGTCACGCCCACGGGAAGTGTTCCATTGACCCGGATTTCCATGGTCTTGGATTTCTTCTGGAGGAGCGTCTGTGTGGCGAGGACATGCTCGACTTCCGAGGTGCCGATGCCGTGGGCCAAAGCGCCAAAGGCACCGTGGGTCGACGTATGGGAGTCCCCGCAGACGATAGTCATGCCGGGCGTCGTGAGGCCCTGCTCGGGGCCCGCCACGTGGACGATGCCGTTGCGTTTGTCGTGCATGTCAAAGCAGGTGATGCCTGCTTCGTCGCAATTCGCCTGGAGTGTGTCCACCTGTTGTTTGGAAAGTGGATCCGTGATGGGCTTGGAGCGGTCCGTCGTGGGAATGTTGTGATCCATCGTCGCGAAGGTCAAGTCGGGACGGCGGATCTTGCGTTTATTCAGGCGGATGCCTTCAAAGGCCTGGGGGGAAGTTACCTCGTGTACATAGTGACGGTCGATGTACAAAATGGTGTCTTGTCCTTCAGGCTCGGCTACCACATGGGCATCCCATATTTTCTCGTAGATGTTTTTGGGCATGGTGTGTTTCCTTATTTACGTTGTCAGTGAGAATTTGTTTGTGCGCGTTGAACTATAGTCGACAAAAAAACGGCGGGTGCCACGGGTAGGCCCGGTAGGGTTTACCCGTGCGGTAGCACTGCCTCTGAATTGGGATCGTCTTCCTCGCGTGCAGGAACTACACGGGTAAGCCGCATTCGCGGCCTATCCGTGGCACCCGCAGGACTGTTTTTTGAAGGGGCAGGATGCCCAACCTCCTTCAGGCCAGTTCCTGGTGGCGAAAGCAGTCCACCGTATGGTCGTTTACCATACCGACGGCCTGCATAAGTGCATAGCAGATGGTGGTGCCGACGAATCGGAAACCACGTTTTTTCAGGTCCTTGCTCAGAGCATCGGAAATCGGCGTGTTGGCTGGAAGCTCCCGCATCGACTTCCACCTATTGATAACAGGCGCACCATCCACAAAGTTCCATAGATAGGTATCGAAAGATCCAAATTCGGACTGCACCGCAATAAAGGCCTGGGCATTGGTCACGGTAGAGGCAATCTTCAGCTTATTGCGGACAATGCCCGCGTCTTCTTTCAGTTTCGCCTGACGCTTCTCGGTAAAGCGAGCCACTTTCTTTACGTCAAAGTTGGCAAAGGCTCGGCAGTATCCATCCCGTTTCTTGAGGATGGTGGTCCAGCTCAGTCCTGCCTGGGCACCCTCCAGGGTAATAAACTCAAAGAGGACTCGGTCATCATGGACCGGCACGCCCCAGACTTCATCGTGGTAGACGATGTCCAGTTCGTGTTTTGCCCATTCGCATCGATTTTTTGTTGTCATAGATCGTTCTCCGTGCTTACTAAGGAAGCCTCAAGGGTGCCACCCTCACACGCAGCCGGTTCCCGGCTAAGTTTGCGGGTGCGGGTTCGCAGAGAACCTCTGTATCATTACTTGGCTCGGGGGCGCATGACGACAGGTCACACAGCCCCTTTTTCAGTATCAAATCTATTTTAAGGCCACAAAAAAACAAGAAGGCACCACGTCATTCCCACGCACGTGGGAATCCAGAACGTGACAGGGTCACCTCAAATCACTACTGGTTCCCCGCGTTCGCGGGGATGACGGCCTTGGGTTGCGGACGAAGCTCACGTTACCTTATCGAGGTTGGCGCCCGGCCACTCAGGCGTTGTGTTTTCGCAGAAGGTCGTTGAGTGCCTCGCGCAGCAACAGGGCCTCGCCAATTTTTTCACGTTCGGCCAGCCGACGGAGGCCCATGAGCTGGCCCTGCATGTAGTGGCTGGTCTTCGTCACCATCTTCTCCTCCCGTGCCAGGCAAATTTTGTTGCGTCCAGATACTTTGGCCCGATAGAGGGCTTCATTGGCCTTATTGACGAGCTCCAGCGCCTTGCTCCCGTCATCGGGATGTGCCGCAAGACCCATGCTAACCGTCACTGTCATCGACACGATGTCATCGCCAATAGCAATATCTTGCTCTTCGGAAAAGGTTGCACGGAACTGCTCCATCCGCAAGAATGCCTGCTCTTTTTCTACATCAGGCAGCAGCACGGCGAGGGCATCACCGCCAAAGCGGTATACCTTGGCCGCATCCGAAAACTCGGCTTGCAGGGCCTTGGCGAGCACCGCAATAACGCAATCACCGCCCGTTCGTCCATGACGCTCGTTGATTGCGCCAAAGAGATCCACATCCGCTATCACAAGGGACAAGGGTTCGGGGCTGGGACGCTTTTGTGCCACCCAAGCTGCCAGATCCGAGTCAAAGGACCTGCGGGTAGGCAGCCCCGTAAGGGGATCCGTCGTTTCATCGTGGGCGTTAGTCAATATTATGTTCCAGATATGCGTCATATATACATATCAAAACCTATGTATCTTTTAATATGTATACCACAATGACAAGGAAGATTCAAGTGGAAAGGGGAATCCAAGGGATACTCACGGTTGGTAGCCGTCGACGCAAAGGGCATCAACCTGGCAGAGCACAGACCCAATCTTGTTGGAAGTGCCGCACGATCCCGAGGAACGAGGGTTCGTGCGCTTGGAGCAATAGCACTGTGACCTTCTCAAAGTGCCTTACGCACGGGGCACAGCGGCGCTTTTGTCACCAGGGTAGTTTTCTTTGGGTCCATGCTATCGCACGAACCCGTCAGGACTCGTTGAGACTCGCCTTTTGGGATCGTGCGGCACGACTGGGGAGCTCGTTCCCTCTTTGTTCCCATGCGTCCACCATTACCCGCCACTATTGCTTCGTCATCCGCCCACGGTAATAGTCGACGATGACCGCTACGACGACAACCGTGCCCGTTACAATCCGCTTTACCGGGTCTTCCACGTCGATTTGCACCAGGCCTGTGCCCAATATGGCGATGGTGAGCACGCCAAACACGGTATTCACCACGGAGCCGCGTCCACCCAGCAGACTTGTTCCGCCGACGACGACTGCGGCGATAGCGTAGAGTTCGTAGCCCATGCCCATGTTGGGGTCGGCGCTCGACAGGCGCGCGCACAATACGATGGATGCCAGGGCCGCGCACACACCGCTGCCGACGAAGACCAAGACCTTGAGTCGACTTGTGGAAATTCCAGAAAGCCGGGCGGCTTCGGTGTTGGAACCGAGGGCCAGGAGGCCACGTCCCCAGATGGTCATGGAAAGGAAGCCCTGGGCAAGGAACGCAACCACCAGAGCGCCGAAGAAGAGAACGGAGAGGTCGGCTACCGTAACGCCCATCAACCAGTCCACGGGGCGTCCGATGTAGATCGTTGTGGAATCGGTCACCATGTAGGCTGCGCCACGGGCCACTTCCATCATGCCGAGTGTGACGATGAAGGAGGGCAATTGCCAGCGCACGGTGATGAGGCCATTCGCCAGGCCACAGGCCGCGCCGACCGCCAGGGTAATCGGCACCGCCACGAAGAAGGGCAGCCCCCAGTCGACCATCGCAACACCCAGGACCGCGCCGCACAAGGCGAGGACGGCTCCGACCGACAAGTCAATCTCGCCAATGATCAGGACGAATGTCATTCCGATGGCAATGAGCAAGGCGTCGGGGATCTGGTTGGCAACGGCTACGAAGTTACCCCACGTGAGGAAGTACTCCGATTGGAAGCCGAAGAAGGCGATGAGCAGGGCAAGGACCGCAGCGAGACCGAGGCTATTGTAGAGCTGTCGCATCAGCGCTCGCTCAGGAAGCCGACGTGATTAGATCGACCGGTGTTTCTTGATCCGCCGGGGTATCGCCCGAGGCCAACATTTGCAGGGCGTACTCAATGCCAAAGACGGCAAGATCGGCTCCATGCTGATCCGCCGTCGCCAGCAAGGCACCTTCCTTCAACAAGGCTTGCGCCGCAGAAATGTTATCAAATCCTACCACCTTGACGCTGCTCAGTTTTCCAGCGGCGCGCAGTGCGGAGACGGCCCCTTGGGCCATGCTGTCGTTGGCGCAGAGGATGGCCTTCAATTCGGGGTGGCTCGTCAACAGCGCGGAGACTACCTGGTTCGCCTTGGCTTGCTCCCAACCGGCGGACTGGTTCGTTACAACGTTCATTCCCGCTGCCTTCATGGCGTCTTCGAATCCCAGCTTTCGTTGGACCGCGTTATACGCGGAAGGCACGCCCTCAATAATCGCTACTTCGTCGCCCGCAGTGAGTTGCGTGGCGAGATAGTCGCCGACTTTTTTTGCGCCCGCCCGATTGTCGGGGCCTACGAAGGGCACCGCCATCTCCTGATCCGTGAGTACGGCGGCATCCAGCTTGTTGTCAATATTCACCACGACAACACCCTTGTCCTGGGCACGCTTGCATACGGCCACCAACGCCTTGGAATCGGCCGGAGCCAGCACGATGGCGTCAACACCACGGGCCACCATCTGTTCGATTAGCTGTACCTGGCGGTTTACGTCCAGTTCATCCTTGATGCCCTCCGTGATGAGTTCGTAATCGGACGGGTGGGCGGACTGGTGGGCACGGGCGCCGTCTTCCATGGTCTTGAAAAACTCGTTGGCCAGGGACTTCATGATGAGGGCCACGACCGGCCTATTCTCTTGCGCCTCCGCTACTGGATCTTGCGATGGCTCTGGCTGGCTTCCGCCACAACCTGACAGGGCGATTACAACCGCCAGGGCCAACGTAACGTATGCTTGCTTCAACATGGTCGCATCCTCCTTCGATTTTCCCAACGGCTTCCGCAGGGACGCATGATAACGGATTTTTGTTGGTGGTGGCGAATTCGCCCACATGCGACTATACTATGAAGACCTTGGAAATCCGTGGTGCAGGTTGCTACGATTCCAGCCACTGTGGAATGGAAGTTTTCAAACGTGGTAGTAATAAGGGGATAGAATAGAGGTAAGTACTATGAATATCCTGGAGAATGAGTACCTGCGCATTAGCGCGAGCGACTATGGCGCGGAACTGACCAGCATCTACGATAAGATTAGCGGCCTCGAACGGCTCTGGAATGCGGACCCGGCCATCTGGAACCGCCATGCGCCGATTCTGTTTCCCGTCGTGGGGCGTCTCCTCGATAACACCTACACCTGCGAGGGAAAGCCCTATACGCTGCCCCAGCATGGCTTTGCCCGCGACGGTGCGTTCAGCGTAAAGCGAGCGAGCGACACCACCATTTCCTACGAACTTACCGATTCCGAGGAAACCCGCGCCAACTACCCCTTTGCCTTTGCGCTCCAGGTTGACTACACCCTGCGGGAGAACCAGGTGCGGGTGGCCTACACGGTCTCCAATTCGGGTTCATCGACGATGTACTTTTCTATCGGGGGGCATCCTGGTTTTTCGTGTCCGCTCTTAGAGGGCGAGGCATTTAACGACTACTTCATTGAGTTCGAGAAGAGGGAAACTTGTGCCCGGTGGTATGTCAATGAGAACGGCCACATCCACCGATCAGAAGGGGACTATCTGAAGGATACGCAGGTCATTCCCTATACCCTCGACCGCTTCAGCGAAGATGCCCTGATTTTCAAGGATCTGGAATCGAATCGGGTTTCCATCAAGAGCGTCAAGAATGACCATGCCGTGACGATGGATTTCACGGGGTGGTCCTATCTTGGAATATGGAGCAAGCCCGGCGGCGTGCCCTTCATCTGCCTGGAGCCTTGGTATGGTCTCTCGGACAACGTGGATCACGATGGGGATCTGACAAAGAAAGAGGGCATCATGGCCCTGGAACCGGGCCTGAACTTCTGCTGTGAGTACGGCCTGATCTTCACGTGACAGGCATGCCCTGTGCAGAAGCGCTGTCTCGGTCTTTCTCACCTGTTGGAACTACACGGCTCAACCTATCCCGCCACCCGCGCCAGCTTGATGGGGGAGCTATTGGCGGAATGCACGTAAACATTTCCTTCATCATCCACCAGAATGCTGTGTGGATGCAGGAAGGTATTTCCCTCTTGGGTCATCCTCTTTAATTTGCCATCCGCAAAGTATGCCGGCTTGCTTCCGCCCGGATTGGAGATAACCCTGTTGCTTTCGTCCAGAATAGAAATGAATCCGTTCTGGTGTGCGACATACAGGTTCTCATCGTGGATTGAGATGCTGCAGCACCGCCCGCCTGGTGTAGGAATGGCGTCGATGTACTTCCCATCGGGGTCATAGCGGTGAAGCTCATTCGTCTCATGAGAGGTTATTACGAGCATCGGATTTGCGGGGTCACGCTTGTCGATACACGCACCAAGGGGGTTCTGTCTTTCCGGTATCGCGCCCAGAAGGTGTTGCACCAAATTGCCGCAGTTATTTGCCGGGTGCGTTTCTGGATTAAAAGTGCCCCAGCCGCTGACCACCCGATAGCGATGGGTTCCGTGCCCCAGCAATTCCTCTGTTGCGGAAGCCTTGTCCGGGATGCCGAAGAGACCCACGCCAGCGATGGCGGCGGACCTCGCCAAGAAAATACGTCTCGTTGTCGCACTCACCGTTAGACACTCCATTTCTTTGCCCCTTCTATGAAAGCCAACGCCCGCAGTGCCCGGCCAAGAAAACGTGACGAAGCGCAGCACCCGGCACAGGGTTAGTGTAGCACAGAGTCATGCCCTTTTTTCTGTCTCCGGTGGAATGCACTTTGTGCCCAAAGCGTGCCATAATGGCGTGGCAGTGAAGCAAATCAACCCAAAGAGGAATGAAACTATGTTAACTAGACCTATAGGTCGCGTTATGTTGGGAATGGGCGTAGCCCTGTTGAGTGCAGCGGGGGCTTTCGCGCATGAGGGGCACACCCATGATTCAAAAGCGGATAGCTCCGCTCCAGAGCGGATAGTGATTGCGGCGGCAGCGGGTGGCAGTGCTGCTCCGGCTACGAAGGGGGTGACCGGTCAGGGCAACTTGAAGTTTAAGGTGCTGCACACGTCGAAGGCGTTGCCCGCTGCTGCGATGAAGGGCCTCAATGCGGCACACGGCGGATTTGCCGTGGATCGTCGCGAGGGAAAAGGGGAAATCTATTTTGCCCTGCCCAAGGTCGGCATTATTCGTATCAGCGCGGACATGAATAAAATAGAAGTGTTGCCCACCGACGAAACGATGGCCGCCACAAACATGCACAATACCACCGTATGGTATGGGAAAGAGAGCGCGGCCTATTTGACCTTTCCCGGGAATCAGTCGAACAAAGTATATACCACGACCATCGAAGGCGGTTTGTTGAATACCCTGGATGCGCCAACGTCAGAAACACCTTTCGACGAAGCCACCGTATCCAAGTATTTTGCAGATGGCGGTAAGTTTGTACCGACGGATGTCGAGGTGCTGGACAAACGATTTTATGTGACCACCGGGTATTCGCCCCTGGATTGGGTGTTGACGGCTGACGTAGGAACCGAGGGCGGTATCTCTGCCGCCTGGACCCCCTTCGCATTTGGCGGCAAGGGAAACGGCCCCGGCCAATTCGGCACAGGGCATGGTATCACTATCGCGCCAGACGGAAAGACGATTACCGTCGCGGATCGTGCGAACGCCGAGATTGAGTCTTTTGACACGACCGGCAAGCACTTGGGCAAGTTGGACATGCCAAAAGGCTCGCTGCCATGCGATATCGATTACCAGAGCGGCTACATGATCGTAGGATGTTTGAAGGGTCCCAACCCGGATTTAGGTGCGCCGATTTATCTGGTGGATGATGCCGGTGAGATTAAGTCGACGATCATGATTAAGGAAGACCTGGGTCTGGAGAAGTTTATCCATATCCATAACGCCGTCATGGTCGAGCGCGACGGTAAGTTCTATATCATTGCGCAGGCTTGGAATCCGGGCGATTTTGCGATTCTGGAGCAAGTGAAATAGGGTACGATAAAAAATAGTGTTGGCCGCGAGGCGGATGGTGGTTTTGACCTCCATCCGTCTCGCGTTTTTTTGGTATCGCAAAGAACACCGGAGGGGTGCCACGGAGAAGGGGCGATAGCCCTTGCCCGTGACGCATCATTTCGAATGCTTCTCTTGCTCTTCCCATGTTTCTGCACGGGTAAGCCCTGAGAGGCCTACCCGTGGCACCCGTATGGTTTCCGTTGTAGGGGCGCGGGTTCTCTCAAAAAGGTAAGCGTTCACGCAGCCTAAAAGGCTCCCCTCCTCGGAGGGGCTGGGGGCGGGTCAATTTCTACCCGCGTACTCAACCCACCCCTACTCCCTCCAAGGAGGGGAACATAAGGACGTTGGCTTCGCCAACAAGAAACATGGCGTGAACCCTTACTCAAAAAGATGCATCACCTACGCGGCTTCGGAGTGCCGTTGCCGGAAGGCAAGTCCATCGCCATCCACATCGATTACGACCGTTTCTCCGTCGCAGATTTTTCCTTCGAGGATCTGTATGGCCAGTGGGTCGAGTATCATCCGCTGGATGACCCGCTTCAGAGGCCGTGCGCCGTAAACCGGGTCGTAGCCTCGTTCTGCCAGCAAGTCCAGGGCCGCCGGGGTCAGATCCAGTTTCAGGTTCCGTTCGGAAAGCCGCCCGGCCAACAGGCCCATCTGCACGGCCACAATCTTGCGGATATCTTCCATCTTCAGCGGATGGAAGACCACGATATCATCCACGCGGTTCAGGAATTCGGGGCGGAAGTGCTCGCGGAGCGCAGCCAGTACCACTTCCTCCTTGTCCTTTACCTCGCCTTCATCCATGCCGAAAACCTGGCTGCCGATGTTTGAGGTCATGATAACCACCGTGTTGCGAAAGTCCACCGTCCGTCCCTGGCTGTCGGTCAGGCGGCCATCGTCCAGCAGTTGCAAGAGCACGTTGAAGACCTCGGGATGGGCCTTTTCCACTTCATCCAGCAGAATCACACTGTAGGGGCGACGACGGACGGCTTCGGTAAGCTGACCGCCTTCTTCGTAACCCACATAGCCGGGGGGCGCACCAATCAACCGGGCCACGGCGTGTTTCTCCATGTACTCCGACATGTCGATACGAATCATGGCCTCCTCGCTGTCGAAGAGGGCATCCGCCAGGGTCTTCGCCAGTTCGGTTTTACCAACACCGGTCGGTCCCAGGAAGATGAAAGAGCCAATGGGTTGATCCGGCTCACTGAGACCCGCTCGGGCACGCCGGACAGCATCGGCCACAGCACGAATGCCTTCTTCCTGGCCGATAACCCGCTTGCTCAGATGCTCTTCCAGTTTCAGCAGGCGTCCCATTTCGGTTTCCAACAACTTGTCCAGGGGGATGCCGGTCCAATTGGAAACGATAGCCGAGATATGTTCATCGGTTACGTCTTCACTGAGGAAACTGCCCTGGGCCTGCACTTCCGCCAGCCGCGTATTTTCTGCCTCCAGCTTTTTCTGAAGTTCGTTCAACTGGCCGTAGCGAATCTTGGCGACCTTTTCCAGGTCGCCCACACGCTCGGCAGCGGCCTCTTCCACCTTCGCCGTTTCAATCGCCTCATTGGCCGAACGAATGCCATCAATGACTTCCTTTTCGGCCTGCCACTGGGATTTCTTCCCGCTCAGCTCTTCTTTCAGCTCGGCGATCTCGCGCCCGATGGCATCACGCCGTGCGCGGCTTGTCTTGTCTCGCTCTTTTTTCAGGGCAAGGTGCTCTACCTCCAGACGGCGGATGCTCCGGTCCAGTACATCAATCTCGTAGGGCATGCTGTCGATTTCGATGCGCAGCCGGGATGCCGCCTCATCTATCAGGTCAATGGCCTTGTCGGGCAGAAACCGATCCGCGATGTAGCGATGGCTCAACGTCGCCGCCGCCACCAAGGCGCTGTCTTGAATGCGCACGCCATGGTGGACCTCATAGCGTTCCTTGAGACCACGCAGAATCGCCACCGTATCCTCTACGTTGGGCTCACCCACATAGACCGGCTGGAATCGCCGCTCCAGGGCGGGATCCTTTTCGATGTGTTTCTTGTATTCGTCCAGGGTTGTCGCACCGATGCAGTGGAGCTCACCCCGGGCGAGGGCGGGCTTCAGCATGTTGGCCGCATCCATGGCGCCGTCGGTCTTGCCCGCGCCCACGAGGGTGTGCATCTCGTCGATGAAGAGGATGATGTCCCCTTCGGCTTCTTGGACCGCAGCCAGCACGGCCTTCAGGCGTTCCTCAAATTCGCCCCGGAACTTGGCACCCGCTATCAGCGACGCAATGTCGAGCGTCGCGACGCGCTTGTGCTTCAGACCCTCGGGCACATCACCCGCGACAATACGCTGGGCCAGCCCCTCGGCGATGGCCGTCTTGCCGACACCCGGCTCACCAATGAGCACCGGGTTGTTCTTCGTCCGGCGGGACAGCACCTGGATGACACGGCGCACTTCTTCGTCCCGGCCAATGACGGGATCCAGTTTGCCATCCCGTGCCAGTTGGGTGAGGTCACGGCTGTATTTCTCCAGCGCATCATAGGTGGCCTCCGCATTGGGATCCGTCACCCGCTGATTGCCCCGGATATCCTGGAGGGCCTTCAACACCGCATCGGGCGTGACCCCGAGTCCCGTGAGGAACTGGGATGCCGTGTCGCCCTTCTGCTTGATGATGCCGAGCAGGACGTGTTCCGTGCTGAGATATTCGTCCTTCAGTTTTCGTGCGGCTTTCCAGCCCGCTTCCAGAGCGGACTCTGCCGCCGAACCCAAACGGGGCTGGACCGTGCCCGATGTGATGGTGGGCAACTGTTCCAGCGCACGGGTGAGTTGCTGGGCCAACTGGCCCCCGTTGATACCAATGCGTTGCAGAATGGCGGGTACCGCGCCCTGTTCCTGTTCAAGCAGCGCCCGAAGCAGGTGCAGTGGTGTGACCTCGGAATGCTGGGCATCTGTGGCCCGATCCACCGCCTCCGCCAGGGCTTCCTGTGTTTTGATGGTCAGCTTATCGAATCGCATAGCGTTCTTCCTCTCATGGGTGGTTTGTCGTTGCCCTATAAGAGAAAGAACTGTGCCAAGCGTTGCTTATTGAAAACAAAGGACTTACACGCTTTGAACGGCGGTGGCATGTAGCGTTCCAGAGCGGTACCGTATCGAAATGAAACACTGGCACTTCAAATAGTGGCTTCAAGGGTGCCACCTACACACGCAGCCGGTCCCCGGCTAAGTTTGTGGTTGCGGGCACACCCGACGACCCAGCGTCCATAAGGCCGCTCGCGCCTCGCGTCCGTATAGGTGGCACCCACCTACGGCGTGTCTTCGACTCTTGGTGTGTTCCGTGATCCTTCAGCGGTGTTAAGCGCCGTTGCCCAAAACAGGACGCATAGGTCTTATGCGACCCATACGTCCCATCAAAACACAGCCGGGACGGCTATGCTACGCCCCCCAAAAAACACAGCCGAGACGGCTATGCTACGTTAATCAATCAAGACCACGGCGTTATCCAGTTCATCCACATCGTCGTCGGCGCGGGGGAGGGGGTCGGTCAGCTTATCGCCGAGGACGGTGATGCATTCCACGAGACCGTCGGCGGGGGTGGATCCGAGTTTGGCGGTCAGGGCATCGCAGAGCCGCTTGATCTCTCCCTCGGGCAATACCTTCTGCACGGCATCGTCCGTGAGGAGGCAGACCTTGCGTTCGTAAAGGGAGACGTAGATGAGTACGCCGGTGGCCCCTTCGGTGTGGTGGATGCGCTGGTCAAAGAAGGCCTCCCGTGCCCGGCGCTCCACTTCTTCGGTCATTTCGCGTTGGGGCGTGAACAGACGGCGCAACCATCCCACACGCGAGGCAATGGTCGCCCCCAGGATGAACCCGCCCACGAGGGCCGCAATCCATCCGAAATAGTTCAGCGGAAAGGCGGCACCCCAGTCGCCAAGTGCAGCGGGTACGACAGGCCAGATCATCCACAGCACCACCATGAGGGTCGCACCAAGCCACAGGCCGACGATGTCCTCCGCACGGTCGTAGCGCCCGGAGGCGGTGGCGACCACAGGTACAATCTCGACCGAGGTCTTCTTCTCGGCATTCACCACGGCGGCCTCAATGGTCGCCAATTCGTCTTTGCTCAGAAATTCACTCGCTTGTTTCATTGGTCACTCCTCCTACCACGAACCCGTTGCGCCACCGCCACCGCCAAAGCCGCCGCCAAAACTACCGCCTCCGAAGCCACCGCTGCTGCCCGAGTTTCTGAGTGCGCTCAGGAGAATCATGCCAACAATTCCGAAGACGGCCGCCCAGAGCAGCCAGGCCCAGCCGCTTGATCCATTGCGTACCATGGACACGGCGGTAAAGATAGCCAGCAGAATAACGCCAATAGTCACCGGCCAGAACCAAGGCGGTTTCACGCGGGCGGGCAGGGCCAGGTCGCGGCTCATGAGGTCAAGGGAGACAACCCCGGCAAGGATGCCCTCGGTGTATTTTCCCTGCTTGAAATATGGAACGATCTGCTCATCCATAATCCGTCGGCATACGGAGTCGAACTCACCGGCCCAATCGGCCCCGAGTTCAATGCGTGCCTTGCGGTCACCGGTGGAAACGACCAGCAATATGCCGCGATTCCACGGCTGGCCGCCGATTTCTTCGTGGCCGATGCCCCACTGGTCGAAGAGGATGCGGGCGAAGGTCTCAATGCGCCAACTCCCACCACCGCCGTATTGCGACATGGAATCGACGGTGACCACGATGATGGGAATGCCCCGGTCGGACAAAAGTTCGTCCGCAATCCGGCGAATCTCCACCACATCGTCCGCAGCCACAATCTGGGCCAGATCCTGGACGAAAGCATCATCGGCGGGCGGGTCGATATTGATGTTCTGGGCGAAGGCGGTAAAGGGTGCAATGCAGAGCACGCTGACCGCCAGGATAGATGGCAGGTTACGACATAGGTTCATAGGGATTTTGTTCTCCTCTCCCGTTTCCCCCAGTGTAACAGAAGGCGGGCGCAGCAAAAACACTCGCCCCGATGTTAGCTTTACACCCGACAGCATCATTATATTCGGAAGGCAGGTGATTCACCCGGTAGGAATCTCTGAGATCGATGGCCCTTCAGAATGGAGGAGGATACTTTTTGTGCAGGTCAAGGCTTGTCTTATACAACGAAAACATCAGGGACTGACGCGCCCCGAACAGCGTGAATTATTCCTGTTTACATGGATTCACAAGAATTTTATTGACTCAACGATAGACATCTTAACGGGCGTGGCTGTCCCGCCGTTGGCGAAATAATCTACGTTCACTCCGCAAACGACGGTACAGCCACGGACCTTAAAGAGGTCCTTGTTTCCGTGAGATTTCATGTGCAAAACCGTGCTTTTTCTGCTTGCCGGAGGTGCTTGGTCCGTGTCAGTCCCTCAGGGCCGCGTCCATGCGCTCAAGATGAGCGCAGCCGCAGCCAACACGAAGAGGTCCGCCGCAAAGTCCTTCAGGCGCGGGAACCACGACTTACCGGACGAAGGCAGACAACCGCTTCCTTCACCTTCACCTTCACCTTCACCTTCACCTTCACCTTCACCTTCACCTTCACCTTCACCTTCACCTTCACCTTCACCTTCACCTTCACCTTCACCTTCACCTTCACCTTCACCTTCACCTTCACCTTCACCTTCACCT
>JAJRPE010000089.1 GCA_024280935.1 Candidatus Hydrogenedentota bacterium | reverse complement strand
GACATAGGCGCATCGTCGCCAACAGGCTCGGCTTTCTCTTCGGGCGCGCTTTCTTCTTGCCCCGTGATCAGGGCATCAAGGTCGTCTTGCGATATAGGCGCATCGTCACCAGCAGCCTCGGTCTTTTCTTCGGGTGGGCTTTCTTCTTGGCCCGCGATAAGAGCGTCAAGGTCGTCTTGCGACATGGCGGCATCGGCATTCTCGGATGGTGCCTCCGCAGGCGGGTGTGTCGTACCAGTTTTCGCGGAGGGATGTTTTTCGTCATCGCCAGAAATCGATTCGCTGGGATCCGTCCTGTCCGATGACTTCTGGCGGCGGCGCTCTTCTGCGGCTACCATATTGTCCAGCAGGGATTGTTCAAGAGGCGCTTCGTCCGCCAACCATGCCTCCCGATCATTAATGTCTTCTGTTTCTTGAGCCGATGACGAGGAAGTTTCCGTAGAAACGTCGGTGCTCAGAGGTGTGAATTCCTCATGATTCTCCTCTTGGTAGTTCTGTGGTGCTGGAGCGGCGGTCTCTGCCTCCACGACAGGGGTTGAATGTTCCTCGTGGGAGCTTGCTTCCGTGTCTTGGCTTGATTTTCTGAGAGGTGCTGTTGTTCGCAGGGCGCGGCGGCGCGGCGGCGCGGGCGCGATGCCTGCCGCTGCGGCGGTAACGCGCTCTTCCTCATTTTTCAGAACGAGGGGTGTATTGTCGTCCAGAAAATCCGTATGCGCAAGGAATCCATCGTCCAGCAGCGGCGAGGGTAGACCGGCCTCGGCCGCTTCCAGCGCCTTCAACGTATCTTCGTCCAGGCTTGACGTTTTCTGCTTTGATGGATCGCTCATGGGCTGTTTGGAAAACTCCCCGACGCGACGCCGTGCTTTGCCCTTGAAATGGGTCCGGTTTTTGACGCTGGGACGGTGTCCGTCTTAGTTGATCGGACTCCCAAGAGGATGTTCCCGTCGTGTGACCGCGTTCGGTGGGCAGACGAGTAAAGCTCCCGATAGCGGGAATCCAAGTATACTTCCATAGCCCCATTCTAACATGCCCTTCGGTGCGTGGCAATTTCCGCATTAACCGGGAAGCCTGAGTCTGGATATATGCTCTTGCGACATCCTTTTGGCCTTAATGCTTCTCGACAAATGGGGCTTGGGCCCAAATGCTCTTGGTGGCGCACGTGTGGGCAACGTGATAGACTGGGCGCATGAAAGACAGGCATAACATTGATGTTTGTATTCGGGCGCACTTCGAGGCGGAGTTCAGCCACGCCAAAGGCCTGGTGCGCATAGAAAAGCCGTATCCCGAACGGAACGCTTTCCTGCCAGAATCGTGACTGTTGAATCCCGCAAGACGGTGTCACACCTCTGTTTGGCCGCAGCTATTATTCTTTCCGCGTTGGCGTGGTCGTTCTCTTTTATTTCTTTCCACGATGCGAAAATGGTCGCCCTCTGGCTGGGGTTGGTTGTGTTTTGGCTTTCCTGCCGGAGAATCCTCACGGGCCTTACCGGCGGTTTTGTTGCTTGGTTGCCCGCATGGGCCGGACTTGTCGTGGCAGGAATTGGGGGCATTGTCTGGGCTCGGGTTCCCTGGCTCTCCTTGGAAGCGTTCTTGCGAAGTGCCGCCTTGCTTCTGTTTGCAAGCCTCGCTTACGAAGGGACCCGTTCGACCCGGGGACGCCGTGTTGTATTTTCTGCAATCGTTTTCTCCGCTGCTGTCGCAGCGGTGTTGGCCCTGGCGCAAGGCGCGGGATGCTTGCACAGCCTGTTTCCTGTATTCGCGCACTACGACCAGCCCATGTACTCGGTGTTTGGAAACGAAGGGTTGCTGGGTGGCTATCTGGCCCTCGGCCTGGTGTTGCTCCCAGCGGCCTTGGGTGTGGAGACAAGGCGAACACCCCGATGGATTCTTGTCTTGGGGCTGGTCGCCGCCGTGGCTATGGTTACGGCGCTTGTGCTCTCTTCTTCGCGGGCGGGTCACCTTGCCTTGTTTGCGGGCGTGGTGGTGATGCTTGCTACCGCTTCGCGGCAAATCAGGCGCTGCAAAATTTTACTTGCGGTATTTTCGCTGATAACCGTAGTAATTGTAGTGCTATGGGGAGGCGGGAGTACGGAAAAGTGGGCTGCCATTTTCTCCGGGGATGATGTTGGTACGCAGGTGCGCTGGTGGATCTGGCGGGCCAGTATTGCCATGGCGCTGGAGCACCCAGTGGGAGGCGTCGGCCTGGGGAACTTCGCCTATTGGGCGCCGCAGTACATGGGAGGTGCCGCAGTGGCCTATCATAACGCTGCGGCAACCTATCATGCCCATTTTGATCTGCTTGAACTGGTATGCGAAACCGGGGCTCTGGGTCTATTGTTTCCGGGATGGCTACTCTCACGATATCGAATTCGGTGCAACTATGCCTTTTTCGGCGCTGTTGTACTTGCAATCTTTTCTTGTTTGTATCCGACTTGGGCCAGCGTACCCCATGCGCTGGCGGCGCTTTTGCTGGTCGGCATGAACCTTGGAGGCCGCTCTGAAAATTCGGTCCGCGTGCAATCGCGTCTATCGGGCCGGGCGATCTGGAGTTTTGTCGGTGGGATGATCTTGATCTGCGCACTGCTCCATACCGCGGTGGCTCTGCGACCAAGCTTCTTGTTGCGTCGTGCGGAGGATGCCCATCTTGCTGGCGAGGACGCCGAATCCGCTTATCGGGCGGCCACCACCGGCTTGGGATTCCGCGGGGAAGCCCACGAGAGTTTCGGAATTTATTTGCTTGAGCGCGGGAACAGGGCGGGTGCCTTGCAAGAATTCTTTTCGGCGCGGAAGGAATTGGATACAGGGAGGCTTTATAAGCTTTTGAGCACGACCTCCGCCGCTCTTGGATATCATGACCTTGCACGTGATTTTGAGAAAGAGGAGCTTCTTCGCTGGCCATGGGTGGAGAAGAACATTGACTATCCATAAGCATCGCTACGGGTGCCACGGATAGACCCCTCAGTCGGCAAGTCACTGAAAATACAGTGTGTGCCTACGGAGATATTTCAACGGGGAGAAGGCTCCGAATGCGCACATTGTCGCCGTCGGCGAAACCGTCAGGAACACTGATTTTATAGGCCACGCCGATGACAGGGATAAATATGTCTGATTGCCACCGTGTACCCGAAATCATTCCACTGAGGATGGTGTTTCCTGAGGCCGTATCGATAAGCTTCACTTCCCGCTCGATCAGATGCCTCCCGTGAATTTCTATTTGCGCACGGTTGGCCCGAATGTCGAGCCAGGCGGAGCCCGATGGGTTCCACCTGAATGTGGGGGACAGCGCTCCCTTTTGAGCGGAGAGCGACTGTTTCTCGCGATGGGGGGCGGTCACTGCGGCACGAAGGGCTGCGGACTCCGTTAGCGGATTCAATACACGACCTGTCTGGGCGGATTCCAAGGTGTATAAACCGGCTGTCGCCACCACACCTAGCGCAAGGCCATGGGAAAGCCACACGATCACCGTGCGAAGGCCGGAAAGAGCCAGTCCCTTACGAACGAGGAAGGCGGCGAGAATGGCGGGGGCCAGGAGCGCGACGAGCAGCGCTGCGTTCGGGAGCCATGAAAGCGCGAAGGCCAGGGCAGGCGGCATGACGGCAATCAACGATACCCGTTGGTCGGTGCATTGGGGTTTGAGCGAAAAGAGCCGTAGGACCAGATTCAGCAACAGGGGAGAGACTACGACAATCCCAGCGCCCACGATGATTCTAGTCATGGTCATGTAGTTCTGGAAGAACGCGACGAAACTTTCAGGCGCTAGTGACGGCGCATAGATGCCTTGGACAATTTGTTGAGCACCGATTATCGCCGAGGATAGCAACAGAGCGAATGCTGCCCAGAAGTACGCGCTATCTGGCCGTTGACGCATACTCGCCTGGAGCTGCTGGGATTGTTCGGCGATTCCCGGTGTCATGTGCCCGCGCGGTCGATTCTGGAGAAGCAATGATCGGCACTGCCAGCAATGGGTTTGATCGCCATTGTTTTGTGCGCCGCACATGGGACATACGTTGCCTTGGCTCAGGTCGATTCCATGGCCGCTGTCCGTAAGGTGGAGGTCTTCCGTGTCGGGCACGGCTTTCAGGGAAGAATTTTTTTTTTATCCGTGTCGGGCGTGCTGCTGCGGAGCCGGGTGGCAGCATGGGCGGCCACGGGGTGGTGGGGATCCAATTCAAGGGTCTTGTCCCACATTTCCGCAGCCCCGGGATGATCGCCTGCGATTTCCAACACACGCGCCAATTGCTCATAGATACCAACTTCATCAGGCCAGACAGCAATCGTTTCACGGAGTTCTTTTGTGGCTTCTTCGTAGCGTCCGAGTCTATAGTAAGTGGCCGCAAGGTAGCGAAGGATATTGAGCCGTTTCTGGCCCTCGTTCTTGAGGATCTGAAGGTGCTCGAGGGCGAGGCGGTATTCCCACGCGGTGTAGAGCTTTTTTGCCAGCCGCCACCGTTGTTCGTGGTCGTCCGGATTGGACTCTACATAGCGGGCGATGTCCCAAATTTCTGCCATAGTTCCTCCGGCAGTCTCGAGTGCGTTAATGCCCTGCGCGGGCTTACTTCGTTTTCTTGGGCTTGTGGCCTTTCGGCGAGGACTCCGATTCTGAAGTGCTGCGCCGATCCGAAATATAGCCCAGTATACTGTTTACGATCCACGTGAAGATAGCAGTGCCAAAGCCTGCAAGGAACGCGGTCGCTCCGACAACCATTCTTGGAGGTGTCGACTCCACGAACGCGCTTGATAGAAGCAGGTATGTTGGATAGAGAGACAGGACTAATACGACGCCGAAAAAAATCCATCCCACGGAGTCGAAACGAGATTCAGTTTTCATTGCAATGGCCCTTTCTCTGGGGCGGGCGGTTTTGCGGGCAGCAAGATACGAAATGAAGCGCCACCCAGGGAACTCTGTTCGACGAGTAGCTCGCCGTTGTGTTCGTGAATTATTTTCTGCGTAATTGCCAGGCCGAGGCCGGTGCCTTTTGCGCCCTTGGTGCTGAAGAAGGGATCGAAAATGCGTGCGAGAATATCCGGTGGGATGCCCGGGCCATTGTCCTCTACCAAGATCTCAATCCGCTCATCATCGTGAGCGCGCGCTAAGATGATGATGCATCCGTCTACGTCGGGGACGGCATCTGCGGCATTGGTTACCAGATTGAGGAGGCATCGATGAAGTGATGTGGATTCTGCGTAGACAGGGCCACCCAATTCGTCTGTATCAAGAGAAACCTCGATTTGCTTTTGGTGAAAGATATCACGAAAACTCTGGACTACCTCATCCAACAGGTCTGGGAGAAGAAAATACTCGCGGTGGGGTTCGCGCGGCTTCGAAAAGCTGAGCATATCCTGGACGAAGTGGGTGATTCGCCGGGTGCTGCGTTTGAAGATGGGCCAGGTTTTTTGCAAGACCTCGAGGTTGTTTTGGTTGAGGCCCATCTCGATGAGTTCCGAACTGCTGTTCAGCCCCGAGACAATATTCTTTGTATAGTGGGAGAGTCCTGTGACCGCCTGACCAATAGCGGCGAGACGTTCCGTCTTGATCTTTTCTTCCACCAGCCGGGCATTGGTGATGGCCGTTGCGGCAATCCCGGAAAACATTTCCATGACCCGCATGTCCAATGCGGTAAAATGCGCGCCATCAACTTTGTTGAGGACTTCGAGGACCCCCACCAACTGGTCATGGTCAATCATGGGCACGGCCAAGAGGCTTCGTGTCTGAAAACTGGTCGTGTCGTCCGCCGACCGAAAGAAGCGCTCGTCCTCCTGGGCATTTCTCACATTGATTGACTTTCGACTTTCGGCGGTTGCGCCGGCAATGCCTTGGCCGAGTTTGAGGCGCACTTCATTCTTCAGCCGTTCCTGGTCGCCGGATTCTCCCAGCGCGATGTGGAAATACAGGTCATCGCGGTCGGCATCATAGAGGATAATGGACGAGGCTTCGGCACCAGCGACAGCCTGGCTTTCCTCCGTGATGTACTCAAGGAGTGAATCCAGATTGGTAATCGCGCCGATAAGCTTGTGTACACGATACATAGCTTCGACGGCACGCTTCATTTCTTCTTTCGAAGCGCTGTCTAACCATGGAATATTCTCGTGGATCTTACTATCCATGCTTGATTGTGCCTGTCGTGTCCAGTTGCCCGTCTATTACCTGTATGGCATGATAGATCACGTCTCCGACAGCCCGCAAACTTTCTGGACAGACCTTGTCCAGCGTGTCTTCAGCCGTATGCCAATATTTCTGGTGTTCGATCTGAGAGCCGCCGTAGCTGAAGTCGATAAGTTCCAGCGTCGGGATTCCCGCCTTGCGGAAGGGTATGTGGTCATCGACGATAGCGGCGGGAAAGTTCCCGAAGTGTGCGTCGTAACCGTAACGAGCGGCCGTGTTCCACAGGATCTCCGTGAGCCATTTCGGGGCACCGTCGTCCTTTGATATACTCAAGTAGCAGTCGCCAATCATGTCTACGTTGATGAGCGCCTCAATGGACATCAGTTCGCCTGAATCCTGAAATTGTGACACCATGTGCCGACTTCCATAGAGGCTGTCTTCGGCGGACCAGTTTTTCTGGGCTTCTTCACCGTCGAAGAACACAAGCCACAGAGAGCGGCCCTCCCGTTGGGCTCCGAAGGTCCGCGCCATTTCGAGCATCCAGGCCGTCGTCGACGCGCCGTCATTCGCACCGACAAAAGGAAAGCCTGGGAAATACTTCGTGTCGTAGTGATTGCTCAACATGATTACCCCTGGTCGCGTCCCCCGAACTACGCCCCATATATTGCTCATGGCGATAGTTCCACGGGGCGTTTTTGCATCGAAGGCCTGTTGGCGCGTTTTCAGGCCGGCCCGCCTCAACTCCCCGAGAATGAACTTCCGTTGGGCCACCATCGCTTCCGATCCCGAAGGCCGCGGTCCCAGCGCGACGAGGTGCTTGAGATCCGCCCAGGCCCGGTCTGGATCAAAGGGAGAGTGAGAGTCTCCCGGTTTCACGCGGGTGATTTCCTGGGGTCGTATGGACCGCTTTAACCCAAAGGACATGAGCATGAGGAACAGGAATGTCCCTATTCCCATGAACAAAATAATACGTATTCCGATGTTTTCAGCCCTGCCAGAATGCATCGTCATTTGGCCCTTTCGTACGGGTCCTGGCCCGATAGCTATTCGCCTCGTGGTTGCACTGAATCGTGTAAAAATAGTATTATGCACGCTATTTTAAGCAAAGTCCGGGCTTTGTCACCAACAAGGTCTGAAAATTGAAATGTCTCGACGGGCGGGGAACGGCAGAATGAGAATCTTCTGACGGTGCCCCTGCTACCTCAGTGATTGGAGTGCCGTTATGTACCGACCAGAAATTAAGATCTTGGATTGTACCATCCGCGATGGCGGATTGATGAATAACTGGGAATTTGACAAGGCCATGGTCAAAGAGGTCTTCCAGGGACTGGTGGACGCGGGTATTGACTATGTGGAACTGGGGTATCGTGCGGACAAGAAGCAGTTTTCCCCCAAGGACCACGGTCCATGGCGCTTTTGCGACGAAAAAGACCTTAGGGATGTCGCCTTTGAGAGCGACACCAAGATTTCCGTCATGCTGGATGTGGGCCGCACCGACTATGATGCCTTTCTTCCGGCCAGCGAGTCCATCGTTTCCATGTTTCGTGTAGCGACCTATGCAAAGGATGTGGACAAGGCGATTCACCTGGGTAAGCATGTCCAGGATATGGGCTACGAAGTTTGCGTGAATATCATGGCTGCCTCGCACGTATTGGAGCCAGACCTGGACGAGGCCCTGGCACAACTGGCGGACACTGATTTTGAGGCCGTATATTTGGTAGACAGCTTTGGTTACTTCTACTCCGAGCAGATTCACTACCTTTCGGACAAATACATCAACGGACTCGGCGGAAAAACCGTGGGCATTCATTGCCACAACAACCAGCAATTGGCCTTCTCCAACACGGTGGAAGGCATCATCAAGGGAATCAACTTCGTCGACGGCAGCATCTACGGCATGGGCCGCGCCGCCGGCAACTGCACCACGGAATTGCTCCTTGGTTTCCTCAAGAATCCCAAGTACGACGTGCGCCCCGTTCTGGGTCTCATTGAAAAGTATTTCGAAAGCCTGAAGCAGGACCTGAAGTGGGGCTACGAGCCACCCTATCTCATCACCGGCGTCTTGAACAAACACCCCCGCACCGCCTTGGCCTACATGAAATCCGTGGGTGCGGGCGACTGCGATCCCGATATCGTGAAATTCTACAACGAGCATGTGGAAGTGGAGACCGTTGACTGAGGATATCCGCTGGAAACAACGCTTTGATAACTACAAGCGTGCGCTTCACCAGCTCACCCTCGCCGTGCAGCTCCTCGAGGAACGCCCCCTCTCTGATCTTGAGAAACAAGGTATGATTCAAGGGTTTGAATTTACCCACGAACTGGCTTGGAATGTATTGAAGGATTATCTGGAGTATGAGGGGATCCAAGGGCTTGTTGGCTCCCGGAGCACCGTGCGTGAAGCCTTCAAGCGCGGCTTGGTCGCAGAGGGCGAGGCTTGGATGGACATGATCGAAAAGCGGAATCTTTCCAGTCATACCTATAACCTTGACGTGGCATCCCAGTTGGTAGCCGCTATCTGCGATACCTACCACCCGGAATTTCTGGCGTTGCAAGAACGCCTTGAAAAAGAAGTATAGTCATGTCGGAGTTCGGGCTTTCAAATACAACACTGTTCACTATTCGGAAAATTCTGGCGGACTATCCCGCCGTTGAAAGAGCGATCCTGTACGGTTCGCGTGCCAAGGGAAACTATCGGAACGGCTCCGACATCGATCTCACCCTTGTAGGGAATGAGATCGCTCCCTGTACACTCACGAAAATTCTGGAAAGGCTGGAGGAGTCCCCAATTCCCTATCAGGTGGACCTGTCTCTATGGGGGGAACTCGATCATGCCGGACTGCGGGAACACATTGAGCGCGTGGGCGTGGTATTTTATTCACAGGCAGAACAGGGCAGCGCAATATCAGGGAGTGAACTTGCTGACGAAGAGCCAGGATAGTACCCATCAGCATTCTTGACAGGCGTGGGGCTAACACTGGGTTTGTTGGGCCTTTCTGTTTCACGCACCCGTCGTCGTTTTCAGTGGCCGATCAATACGGGTTGTTAGCTCAACCATGTTCCCGGTTGAGGCGGTATACGAAGGCGAGGACTTCGGCGACGGCGCGGTAGAGGTCTTCGGGGATGGTGTCGTTCACGTCGAGCTTGGCGAGCAAGGCGAGTAGATCGGGGTCTTCCTGAACGTGGATTCCCTCGGCCTTCGCGATGGCAAGAATGCGGTCGGCGAGGTGCCCTTTGCCGGTGGCGACTACTTTGGGGGCCGCATCGGATTCGACTTGGTAGCGAATGGCCACGGCTTGTTTTCTGGGGGGCTTGGATTCGCTCATGCTTCGAGGTTCAACGCCTGGTAGGGGGTTAGCAGGGAGAGAAGGGCACTCTCGTGGTCGCCGTCCCAGGCTTCGACGGTGACAGACGCCTTCGTGTAGCCCAGCGCAGCCAGCGCAACTTCAAGTTCACTGGCAGACGTTTCGAGACTGGCGACCAGAGCGGGTGATGATACTCGAAATTGGCATTGGCACTGGTGGCCCTGGCATCGCAGGTCAACCCACAGGGGACCGAGATTCGTCAGATCCAAATCCAGCACGGTTCGATGAACGCCGTCCGGGGATTTCTCTGAATGTTGTCCTCCCTCCGAAAAAAAGTGGAGCTGAAGGCGAAGAAAGCCCTGCTCCTTTGGCAAGGGTAATTCGAGGAACTGGTAGGGCTGATCGAGGGAGCGAAGGTTTTGAACATCTCTTCCCGTGGCCCGATCCAGCACACGTTCGCTGAGGGCCTTGAAGCTTTCCTCGGAACCTTGATCGCGTAACCACGTTTGGAAGGCCTGATCGTCCAGGAGGCGCTGTGTTAGCGAGCCAAGGGAACTCCTTATATCGCTCACTGTGCCGGTGGCATTCTTGCCGCCAACAAGCCGGGCCAAGCGTGCGATGGCGTTTCGTTCCGAACGTGACCGGCGAAGGAGATCCTGCCACGCGGCGGCATCCGCGAGTGCGGTCAGGGCCAGCCAGGGGCTGAGTGCGGCACCAGCATCGGGTGACAGAATGCCTTGGTTGGTGGCGCTTGCGATGAATTGCTGTAACTGTTGAATGTCCTGGCCCGTGCCACGTTCGGACAGCAGTAATGAAACCAGAGCACGAAGGGCGGCGGCATTCGTGGGGGCCTGTCGGGGGAGGAGGATTGATGCCTGCCTGGCAAGGTCCGAGCGGCCTGCGCTTTGCAGAATGGATGCCAACAGAGTCGACACTGCCAGGGGATTTGGGGAGCCAGAAGTCGCCTGGGGGCGTATACTCAACTGCAGACCATCGCCTTGGGCTTGCACTTGGACGAGGATACGCTGTCCGGCTTCCAGACCGGTGGAGGTATCCAAGGGGACTTGGATTCTTCCTATGAGGGCAACAAGCCCATCGGGTTGGGCGCGTACGATGCCCGAATAGGAACGACCGGCCTGCAATGCAGACACAAAGTTTTGGGAGGTGATTTGAATGGTCGTGTTGGATGTGGGATTCAGCATGGTGCCATGTTGGTGCCTTATTCAACGAAAACTGGCATAAAAACAAGTTAAGCCCGTGACATTCCCACGCTGGTTGCGCTGGTGGTAATCAAGAACGCGGCAGGTGTGCATCGCAACACTTCTGGATCTCCGCATTCACGGGCCTTTTGCAACGGGCTGCTAGACTTTTGGCCGGGTGTTTTGCTTGGCGAGGCTTAACATAAGCCGCACTTCACCTTTGCCGATGCCCAATTCGCGGGATATGTCGGCCACCGTCATACCCGCTTCACTGTACTCCAGCACCCGTTGCTGCATTGCAGACGTTGAATGCATGTCGGGTTCAGGAGCCTCGGATAGTATGGCTCCTGCCATGGCAGGCATCTGGCCTGTAAGGTCCAAGGTCGCTTGCGGCTTGTTTTCTTCCGACGGCATATTCAGCAGCGCACGAAAAGCTTCGCGGGCCGCATCGCCGTTTCTTGGAGCGGCCTCGGTGCCCAGCGCGGGTTCAGGAGCTGGAGGCTGGGGCGTATTTGGGGTCAGGTCTTCCGCAACCCAAGAGGTGAAGGATGCACCGGTAACACCCGTGTCGGCCAGCTTCTCGGGGGCGGCTGTTGGGGCCTGCGGCTCGGGTTGACGCTGGAGCGGGGGCTTGGCTTTTCTCAGTATATCTCGCACGGCAGGGGAAGGCATGCCATTGCCCATCCGTTCCTGTGCATCGGCAAACTTTTGGGGTTTGGCGCGTGCCGGTGTCGTATTGGGAATGACATCATCGACTCGTGCGGGTTCCGTAAGGACTTTTTGTGCTGCGTGGCGCAATGGCAATGGAGCGCCATCCCGGGCATGGCCGATCTGTCGGTAGATGCCATCGATTTGGGCTTGTGCTTCGTGGAGGTCGGTGACGATGCGCTGTTGCTTCTCGTAGAGCTGCTTGTTTTTTTCCATGCCCTGGTTGAGGATGTGCTTCACTTGGCCCATCTTGTGTTCCAGTTCATCGTTGAACTCACGGGCCAATCTTTTTTGCTGGCCGATTATGTCCCGCATGGTTTGAAACAGAATTGTCATATCCGTGATATCAGCGCGGGCTTGCTTCAGGCGCTGGTCGGCTTTCTTTTCGCGTCGAATCAAGACAACGGCCAAGTAGAAAGCGACGCCAAGAGAAGCTGCCGCCAATAAGACCAGCGGAATCACCAACGTGTTCCTGGAAGTCTGAATGAGCGCGTCAAGCATGATGCCATCCCTCGAAGGATATACGATGGCGTCGTTGTGGTGCGTACAGCATCGTGTTATATCTCCACGTCAAAGTCGTGGTCTTGGGGATCATCTGCGAGTACGTCCTTCTCGGAAGCATTGTAAAAGTGCCGCGCTTTCTGGTCCTCGCCCTTATTGCTGCCCTGCTCTCGTTTCTTGCGCCGTCCGACAAAGGGATTTCTGCGGCGAAGTTCCCGATTTACTTCATTCTCTTTCAGGGCGGCCTGTCGCACCAGCGTTTCCGCATTGCGCTGTATAGCGGCGGAATCTTCCGCCACCCGGGCCTGTGCGGCCAAGGAGGTGCGATCCGCAATCTGCTGAATGCGTCCGACGACCGTGGCACGTCCTATTTCGGTCTGCGGATCGATGGGCTGGGGCATGGCACCCTCTCCGACAGGGGTCTATTCTTCCTCGTTAACCGCTTTTCGCAATCTTTTCATGGCCGCGCTGTGAATCTGACAAATCCGCGACTCCGAAACACCGAGCACGACGCCAATTTCCTTCAGCGTTAATTCTTCATAGTAATATAAGTTTAACACTTTTTGCTGCTGATCGGGCAAATCAAGAATGGCCACAACCAAGCGCTCTTTGCGTTCTTGAAGTTCGGCAGCCTGCGCGGGATGGGGAACACCCGTGCTCCCCACCATTTCCAGTTTTCGCGTCTCTCCGCTATCGTCGGAGGGTAGATAGTCGTCCAGGGACAGCACTTGGGCCGTTTGCAACTGGGCCATTGTTTCGTCCACGTGCTCCTCGGTTGTGCCTACTTCCTCGGCGATGGCTTCAGAGGAGGGTTCCCGGCCTTCCGCATGGCGAAGCTTGTCCCGTGCGGCGCCAACTTTGCGTGCCATCGTTCGCAGGGAGCGCGGCGCCCAATCCAGGGAACGAATCTGGTCGATAATGGCACCGCGAATGCGAATAGAGGCATAGGTGGAAAACTTGATATCCTGGGTGTGGTCGAATTTTCCCACGGCATCCATGAGTCCGATGCAGCCCCAGCCGACGAGGTCATCCATTTCGACGTTGCTGGGCACGTGAATCGCCATGCGGCCCGCGATGTACTTCACGATGCGCATGTGGTGGAGGATTAGATTGTCACGGGCACCCGAATCGCTGTGTTCCTTGAAGCGTTTCCAGTACTCTTTCTCTTCGCCTTCTGTCAACGTAGACTCTCAATACGCACGCGGGTACTGACGATTTCCGTGATGCGGAGGCCGAATTTTTCGTCTACCACCACCACGTCGCCCCGGGCGATTAGTTTTCCATTTACCAAGAGGTCCACGGGTTCATCAACCAGATGGCCGACTTCAATGATTGAGCCGGGACCGAGATTCAATATTTCGCCAATCGGCATTTCAACGCGTCCGAGGCGGGCGGTTGCGATAAGGCCAATATCGAGCACCATGTCGAGGTTTTCAGGAGCAGGCGCTCCCGGACCTCCCATGGGACTCTCGCCAGCAGCCTCGGCTTCTCCCCCAAAGCCGCTGAGAATATCCTTCATTTCGTCGGGAGTCAACTCGGCTTCGGTGGCAAGCGCTGCGTCTTCAACAGTCAGCTGATCCTCCGGCACCATGACTTCAAGGCTTTGGCTGAACAGGGCAACGCCACTGCCCGATATATCCGCGTTGTTGGTGAATGTGAAGGTTGCCATCCCCCCTTCGGCACCGATGAGCGCAGCGAGGGCCGCAGCATTGTCCGCCCCACTGTCGATTACCTGAACCTCTTCCAACTGTTCGACGTTCCGTCCGAAACGCTCCATAAGGTTGGTTACGCCGCCACCAAGCGCCGGATCCGCGATCTCCTTCAGCATGGAGCGGTCATCATCGCTGAGCGCTTCCGTTTCGGTAAACTCCTGCTCCTGGATCAGGGCCGAGAAGCGTGCGGCGTCATTGACGCTAAACAGGATGGCCACGGAACCCAGGTCGTTTTGAATCTTGCCCTGAAGCGCTACGGGGAATTGAGCCAACTGAGTTCCCAGATCTTCCTCCGAAATCACACTGGGTTCGGCAACCTCGAATTGGAACGTGCAACTCAACATGGCATCAAAGACATCAAAGGCACCTTTGAGCAATCCGTTGCTAACTATTTTTGCAGCAATTACATTCATCCGCGATAGGTTACTCCCGGTAGAAATCTGTTAGCTGGACAGCACTGTGTTCGCGCCGTCGGCCTGGTGTTGCAAAAAACTTGGGCCGCTCGCCGATCTCCACCAGGAGTGGATCGTGGGGGGAGCCGTCCAATTGAATTACATCGCCTACCGACAGGGTGGCGATGTCGTTGATCGAGATGCGTGCGCGGCCCAAAATGGCATCAACGGGCGACTTGCTTCGCTGTACCTGGGCAAAAATGGCATTGCGGGTTAGCGTCGCCATTTCGTCACTCATGTGCCGGGAGAAGTGGGCTTGCTGCGAGATCTGATCGAGGATCGGGTTGAGCACCAGCAAGGGAATACAGAAATTCATGGTGCCCACAGTCTCTCCAATGTGGATTTCATACCCAACCAGAATGACCATTTCACTACCAGCCACAATTTGAACAATGAGGGGGTCGCTTTCCTGTTGCACGACGCTCAACTGAAATTCGATGAGCTGTTCCCAAGCGCGGCGAAGGCTGTCCAGGAGCATCATGACGATGCGCTGGATGATTCGATTTTCAATTTCTGTCAGTTCGCGTGGCTCGGGGAGGGTCATGCCCTTGCCGCCGAGTACGCGGTCAACGATGGGAAAAACCATAGACGGACTCATCTCAAGGACGGCGGTGCCTTCCAGTGGCGCCATGTTGACGATGGAGAGGGCGGTGGGCCGGGCAACAGACAGGATAAATTCGTCGTAGGTCAGCTGGTCAATCGAGGTGAGATCGACGCGGACAACGGTCCGAAGAAAGGGGGGGAAGACAATGCTGACTTCCCGAGAGAACGCTTCAAACAGGCTCTGGAGTCCCTTGAGCTGCTCTTTGGAAACACGTTCTGGCCGCCGAAAATCGTAGGGCGAAAGATGAACATCCTGTTCGGCCTGGGCATCCTGTTCGGCCTCGTCGATATCCCCTTCTGAGACCGCGCCCAGAAGCAAATCGACTTCATCTTGGCTGAGAATGTCGGCCATGCTAACCCTTTATCCAAACACCTGTTACGATCCTGCAAATCTGAGGCGAGTATAGCATAGGGTCTGGAACGGCGCAAGCGGCCTTGGCGGAGATAACGTATTTGTTTTGAGCTAGATACAACATATTCAACTTGGTTATTCGACGTTGTTCGTGGATCGGCTTACGGATTGTCAACGTCGACGCAACGGCGCACGTTATCCAAGTAGAATCGATTCTCCTTTCGTTGTATGAGCAGTGGCGCAATGGCACTGCGACCACGGGTCAGGTCCATCCCTGCCTGGCCCGTGGTCAATTTGGAAGTTACGAAGTTCCCAGACTTCGGTTCAGCCAGCGCCGGAACCAGATACCTGCGGCTGAGTCCTGGATTGCCATGGCATCCAGTCTGCCCGAGACCTTGTCTTGAAATGATGACTGGGTGTCCGTGCTGTCAATCCAGATGCGCCGCAGTGCCCAACGGTTTCCGGGGGGCGTATTGTGCCCGTATTGGTTGGCGCAGGCAAAGTGGAAGCCCGCTTCGGCCACCAGGGTCTCGGTTTCCGGGGTGAAGTCCAGCGCCGAGCCATAGGGGTACGCAAAGGCCGAGATTGATTCACCGAGAATCTCCTCCAGATGTTGTTTGGAATCCGCGATCTCTGTACTCTGAGCCCTGCTTCCCAAGGTGGCGAGACGGGGATGGTTCACCGTGTGTGCGCCAATCGTTACGCCGCGCTGCCGAGCCTCCCGTAACTCTGCCTCGTTGAGGAGGTGTCCCGTGTCCGGCTCACGTTCCTGGGGCAGCGTGCCGCCGAGGTGGCCGGAAACGACGAAAATCGTGGCGGCTAGCCCGTATTCTTCCAGCACGGGGACCGCGTTTTCCAAATTATCCGCATAGCCGTCATCGAAGGTGATGGCAACGCCCGGTTGCCCTTCCGCCGCCAAGGCCAGCGGAATTACGGTGTGGTGGGCGGCAAGCCAGGCCATTTGTTCGGCGAAGTCTTCCGGGCTTACGTTCATCTCATAGTTGCGATGGCCGATGCTGTGGTAGGTGAGAATGCGCGAGGTGGGGCGGCGGGAAGCCATCAGCAGGGGGCTTGCCAGGCGCACGCCGGATCGAACCCCTCTTTTTAACAGATTCTTGGCGATCTGTCCCTTAGCCATGGTTCAACTTTCGGGCGGTCAGGAGGCCCCAGCCATAGCCGAGGGCGTAGCTGCAATAGGCGCCAAAACGCATGGTCTGAAAAGTTGCGAGGGCTTTAAGGAGACGGAGGGGATAGCGCCCGATGCGATAGAGGAGGGTCGTCCTCGGCTGGAAATTGGCATCGTGCAGTTCTTCGTGGGTTTCGTAGACACAATCTGGCTGGAACTTATAGGCATAGGCGGACCCGAAGCCATTGCGAAAGAAGATCCGCAACAGCTTGCCCCAACTGGCGGGCAGGGGGTGGTGGATTCGTGCTTGCGGCACCAGCACAACCCGATAACCCGCGTTGCGGAGCCGTACCCGGAGATCGGGGTCCAGGCCGCGGAGGATGTCCTCCCGCTCCCGGCCGATTTCCTCGAAGACCTGTTTGGGAATGGCGCAGCAACCGTGGCACGCTAGATCGCTGTCCGTTATTGTGTTTACCACTGGGGTGTGGAAGCGCGGGAACTGGTGGGCGGCTTTCTTTTGAAAGGCATTGGAATCGGGGAATATAACGATGCTGGCCCCCGCCATGCCAATGCGCTCGTCGCTGTCGATGGCCGCGACGATGCGCTCGAAGACATGTTCATCGGCGAGCATGCTGTCGTCATCGAGGATGAGGAGGAGTTCTCCTTTGGCCTGGGATGCGCCCTGATTGATAGCCCTGCCCTGGGGCGAGACCCCTTCGATGATGATCGTTTCGTAGTCCGAGAAGGTCTGCCGTTCCACGCTCTCCAGAAGACGGGGCACGCAGCCGTCCCGGTGTCCGTCCCATGAGGGGATAATGATCGAAACACGCGGTGTATCCATAGGGTGCGAGTATACGTTATGGTCGGGGTGGGATAAAGTGTGGGCGCGGAAAATGAACG
>JAJRPE010000088.1 GCA_024280935.1 Candidatus Hydrogenedentota bacterium | reverse complement strand
TTGCCACCTCAAAGGATCTCGTGACCTGGGAAAAACGACCCGAGGCCACCTTCGGCACCAACCGCTACACCGCCTGCCCTGAGATCCATTACAGCGACGGCTATTACTACGTGCTCTACCTCGAACGCCGCACACCCCGCCACGTCTTTGAGACCTATGTCACCCGCTCCAAGGACCTGAAGCACTGGGAACTCAGCAACGCCAATCCTGTGCTCGCGGCCACCGGTCTCGACGAAGGGATCAACGCCTCCGACCCCGCCCTCATCGGCTACGACGGCAAGACCTACGTCTACTACACCGTCGGCGACCAACTCACCTGGATGAACGGAAAACGCGGCATCTACCCCGGCACCGTCGATGCCTTTTTCGCCCAGTGGTACCAGCAACCGGGGATTGTGGACCACGGCAGCGTGGGGGCGAAGTAGAGAGAGACCCCGCTCAAGGGACAGACTCGCATGCATGCTTGGCGGAGTTTTTGCCTCCAGTTCAAGAATCGGAGGATACTGCTTGACAAAGAATTACAGATGTAATACACTATCAATTACAACCGTAATATATGGAGGCAGGACATGAGCGAATTACCCCGAATTTCAGATGCGGAATGGCGTGTTATGGAGGTAGTCTGGAAAAAGGCTCCCCAGACGGCGAATGAAATTGTGGCGGCGCTGGCGGCGATGAACTGGAGTCCCAAGACGATCAAGACCCTCATCAACCGGCTGGTGGGCAAGGGGGCGTTGCAGTATGATAAAGACGGGCGCACCTACCTGTACTCCCCTGCCGTGGAGCAGGGTTCCATGGAGCAGGGGTTGGTGGGGGGATTGCTGCGGGGGGCCTTCAAGGGAAGTGCGCATCGTCTGGTGCTGCGGGCCTTGGAAACCGGGGAGACCAGCCGGGAAGAGCTGGATGCCATCAAGGCGTTGATTGCCCGGTTTGAAACCGATGGGAGCGGCGAGTAATGAGCGGAGACGTAGCTATTTTGGTGGAAGCCTTGGGAATGAGCGTAGTGCATATGATTTGGGTGGGCGTGCTTTTCGGGGGCGTTGTTGCCGTGCTCCTGGCGGCACTACGAGGCGCTTCGCCCCGGTTGCGTTACGGGGTGTTGTTGACATCTTTTGGGGTTATGGCGGCCTTGCCTCTCGCGGTGTTTTACGTGGTCCACCATTCCGTGAGGTCGCCTGCTGATGCCGTTGTGTTTTCGGCCATCTCCACAGAGAGTTCCCTTCAAACACGCTCTTCTGGGAACAGCTTTCTTTATGTCCTGGTGAATGGGGAGTCTTCGGAGGAAGGTTGGCGGATGGGTGAGCGCCCATGGATTGGGACATTGCAGGATGCAGCGCAGAACCCTGTCACGTGGAGCGAGGCAGGAACCCTCGCGCGTCATGGCCTTCGTACCCTGTCCCCGTGGATCGCCCTGCTTTGGATGGTTGGCGTGTTGGTGTTGAGCCTTCGATTGCTGGGTGGTGTTGGGCAGACCCACCGGCTTCGTCATCGGGGCGTGTCACCCCTGCCCGGCGAATGGCAGCGGACGGTGGCGGCCCTGGCGCAGCGTGCTGGCGTGACGCGGGCGGTGGTGGTTCTGCAGTCGTCGTTGGTTCAAGTGCCTGTGGTTGTGGGATGGTTTCGTCCCGTGGTTTTGATGCCGGTGGAGCTGTTGACGGGGATGCCCACGGCCCAACTGGAGTTGTTGCTGGCCCATGAACTGGCTCACATCAAGCGGCTCGATCCCCTGGTGAATTTGTTGCAAGCCGTGGTGGAAACGGTCCTCTTCTTTCACCCGGTGGTCTGGTGGCTTTCGAAAGAGCTGCGGGAGACCCGGGAGCTCTGCTGCGATGATCTCGCCGTGGAATGGTGTGGCCATCGGGGGGACTATGCCAAGGCGCTGCTGCGCGTGGCCGAAGCGTGGCCTGTTGCGGCCCCTGTCGCCCTTGCGGCAAACGGTAGTCCCCTCCGCCGACGAATTGAGCGCATCCTGTACGGGGCCATGCCAGCACGTTCTGTGGGAATGCCGGGCGTGGCGGCCTTCGCGAGCATTGCTTTGGCGGGCGCGTTGGTCTCGGGCTTGGTCTGGGCGGAGCTGGCGTGGGATGGGAAAAACTCGTTCGCCATTGATTTTAGCGACGGGGAGCGGCAAGAGACCATGCACTCCGAAGAAGAATCCGATACGGTGCCTGATGTTGTTGGGATAACCGTCGATGTACCGCCGCTTGTGACCGATGTTGAGTCCCTTCCCAGCGTTGTTGATCCACCGATGATGGTGGCGCGGCATACGGTGCCTGCCACGATGTTCGACGAGGAAGAAAAGAAATCGGTGCCTGTCACACCAACAGCAGGATCTATTAACGTTGATGAGATGGCTGGGTCCGACGATGTCGTTGAGGAAATTGTGGTGGAGGAATCGGAACACGCACCGGAACCCATAACCCCGAGAGCAGAGAGCAACGTGCCCTTTTTGCTCGCGCAGGATGAGGAGGGTCCCCAGGACGTAGTGCCCTTTGAGCGGGAGACTTCCGATGTCGAAACTCCCGACGGAACGGCCACCATCGCTGTGACGGACGCCCTGCCCGACACGGCGAAATGGATGCGCTCTGACGCGAGGACATCTGTGGAGCGGCCTTGGCCCGATCTTGGTGAACTGCGGGTCAACGACAGCATCGTCAGCGAGCACGTGTCGTCGGTATTGGACCGGTGGGGCAAGGAATTCAAGGTGTTTTTTCACTTGGACCCCTTACTGGTGGGACCTGCCTTTGGCGATGATGGGCGACAGTATGAAACGGACGGGATGCTTGAGGACGTGAGATTGGATGGTGTCCCGTTGCCCGAGGCGTTGGATCGGGTCCTGACATCACTGGGCTTGACCTATTGGTACGGACGACCGGGTAGCGCGGGCGAGTCGTCCATCCATCCCAGCATTTGGGTGAGCACGCCCGAGGTTCTTGCGGAAATCGAAGCGGGTCATGTTCAGCAGTTCACCTATGAACTTGTCTTTGTGACCGTCAGCGACGCGGTGAAGGACCGAAGCATTGAACGATTCGCGCCTGAATCCTATACGGGCGATCTGCGTCCCAACCTCATCCTGCTCACCGATCCAACGCTGGAGCGGGAATCACTGCGCGACGCGGTGAGTGTGGCCCTTGGGGTGGATTATTGGTCTAAGAAGAACAATAGCGCTTTGCTCTCGACACCAAGAATTACGTCGATTTCTGGTGACGCTTGGTGGCCCGGTTCGGCACGGAAGGTGCTGACCATCACGCCGCCCGCAAACCAGGACGGATTTTCATCCGGGGAACTTAGGGTGATCGCTCCCCCGGCGGGCGGATGTATCCAGCAACCGCGTGTACGGCGTGATATTGCGTGGAACCCTTTCAGCGACAAGACCTGCGGTGTCAAGCGGACGGCTCCTCCCTCGGTTGAAGTGCGCTGCGATGATCGGCTTTCTCCTGAGGCAGCCACTTGGTTCGCGGAATCTTTTTATCCCGCCATTTTTCAACAGATGGAAGAAGTTTACGATCCACCCCTCTCTCAATCCAGACGGCGCGTAACAAAGCGGGCAGGACGCCGAAATGCCGCGCTGCCACATCGCGCCGCACCGTCACCCCTCAATCCGGTGGAAGTCTCGCTGCACCATGAGGGTATCCTTGTGGGAGTCGTAGCTACGGACCGCGCCGATAGCTCAATAGGGGTTCGCCTGTTCAGCCAATACCGGCCTTCAGGGCGCGGCCCCATACCCTGGCAGACAATTTTGAGCAAATACGCAGTGCGGGAAGGTGACGTTATGGGTTTTTTCCTGTCCTCGGAAGTGGGGGATGAAAACCTCCTGGTTCTGGTGCGGGTGCTTCGGGAGGATGCCGCAGCGTAGGGGGACTGCCTCGCCCGAGCCCGCTGTGCGGAAGGGCGGTGCGTGTTGTGGTCAACCCACTCGCCCAAGGTATGCAGGGGCATTTCAGCAGGCGGGGCTGTCCCCATATGCTCTGTCTTGGGGACAGCCCCGTCTGTCTAATGAGGGGGTTCCTTCCCAAAGCCCACCGGCACGGGCACGCGCCTCAACGATTAGCT
>JAJRPE010000087.1 GCA_024280935.1 Candidatus Hydrogenedentota bacterium | reverse complement strand
GTGCTGCGACGAATCTGAATCACGCCATCCATGGATACGTGGCCGGTGCCGACACGATTGCAAAGATAGAAGTGGCCCTTGAAGTACGCGAGATCGGTGAAGGCATGGTGCCCTGGCGTATCGGATACCTTCTGGAACCAGGAGAGGGTCGCGGTCGGGCTTTCGGCCTGAATTGCCGGAGCGAGCAGGAGTAGAAGAGCGATAAGAGCGAAACGCATGGGGGAGTCCTTGTGGGTTGGTTGCGCGGGCAATACTATAGCACACGGGTGGTTGATTCGCTCGGATGGGCCGTTGTAGTATCGAGCAAGCGTTCACGGACCATTGTAAGGGGTGCCACAAACCAAAGTCGTGCCGCGCGATCCCGAGGGACGAGGGTTCGTGCGCGTGGAACAAATAATGCATCTCGCCATGAAGCACTCCTTTAATCGCTTGGCGCAATTAAGTTTTTTTTCACCACAGAGACACAGAGTACACAGAGAGTTGTTTTCTCCGTACTACTATCCGGCATTTTCTTGTTTTTTGAACAGGAAAATACGTCGCAAGAACTTATTACATTGCCAATAAGTAGGTTACAAACATGCTTCGAGGGCTATAAATTTTTCACTTTTGACCACGGATGACACTGATAACACGGATAAAACAAAACGAAATTACAGAAAAAGGCATCCAGTAAGAACCCGCTTGAACAATGTTTTTTGATTGGTGATTGATGGAAAACCTCCAAGTCCAAAACATCCGTGTTATCAGTGTCATCCGTGGTCAAAATTTTGGTTGCGGCCAATGGCTGCTCTAGGTCCTCTGTGGTGAATATTGAGTTGCGGGCGAAGCCCGCGTTAATGCAACGCGTACACATTTCGACCTTCAAGTATCGTTGAATAGACAATTTTGTCCTGATTGATTTCAAGGATCCACCAAGGTTTTTGCAATGGCTTCAACCCCTAATTTCCCCAAATCCACCCAGGAAGTTGCTTGGACCGCATGCGCTCCGGGTCGGGTCAATATCATCGGCGAGCATGTGGACTACAACGATGGCTGGGTGCTACCCATGGCCATCGAACAGTGCGTCACCATCTCGGCAAATCCCCTCGGCGATGCCATTGCCGTCTTTCAAAGCAGCCTGAGCGACGAAGTCGTCCGGTTGGATTTGAGCAAACCGGGTTTACAGGCCACCCCGGCTTGGGGCAATTATGTCCAGGGTGTCGTGTGGGAGTTTATGAAAGAGACGGGTGCATCGATGCCGGGCTTTGCCGCCACCATTACGTCGGATGTGCCCCAGGGCGGTGGTTTGAGCAGCAGCGCGGCGTTGGAGGTGGCGACCGCGACCTTGTTGGAGAAGATCACGGGACACACGCTAGAGCCTTTGGAAAAGGCCCGTCTGTGCCAGCGGGTGGAGCATGAATACGCGGGTGTCCCCTGCGGCCTCATGGACCAGGCCGCGAGCACCCTTTGTCGGGCGGGGGACTTGCTGCTCCTGGACTGCGTCACAGACGAATATCGCCATGTAGCCTTCGCCGATGATGATGTCGTGGTGCTTATTGCCAATACGGGCGTTTCCCATTCCTTGGCCGATGGCGAATATGCCCGGCGAAGGAGCCAGTGCGAGGAAGCCCTTGCCATCTTGGGCAAGCCGAGCTACCGCGAAGTTACGGCGCTCGACTTACAGAACGCGGCCCATTCGTTGGGCGATGTGCTGATAAAACGGGCGCGTCACGTGGTGGGTGAGAATGTACGCACGCGGATGACCGTGGATGCGCTGGAGAAGGGGGATTGGGACAGGGTAGGTACCTGTCTTTATGCCAGCCACGATTCTCTGGCACGGGACTACGAAGTAAGTTGCCCGGAATTGGATTGCCTTGTGGCGGCGGCGCGGGAACTCGGTGTCGAGGGCGGCGTAATCGGCGCACGGATGACGGGCGGCGGTTTTGGTGGCTGCACGATTACGTTGCTGCGGAAAGGGCACCTTGAGCGCATTCGGGAACACCTGGCAACGCGCTATCAGGAGCGATTCGGAGTTGTACCCACGTTTTACACGGCCCGCCCCAGTCAGGGCACCCGGTAAGGGGCTATCGTTTGCCGGGGATATTAACGTGATTAAATCCAAATTAATCTACCGGTTCTACCGGTGAGAATTCATAGGGCTATGCGTATGTCAGCGTGCTTTCGATAGGCATCAATGCGTCGGATTGCGAGGGTGCCCCAGCGGGGCACAGGAACTTAGCCCAGGGTAAAGCGAGGTACGAGCGGAACCCTGGGAATAAAGGATGAATGACAAATAAGCCCGCGAAGCGGTCGACGGACTGCCAGGGCGTTTTCCGTCACCCGCTACGCGGGTTTGGGAGCTTCAGGGCATAAACCACCTGGGGTTGCGCTCGTACCTCGCTTCACCCCAGGCTAAGTTCCGTCGTCCACTTTGTGGACTAAAAGAGCACTTGGGATTTCTAGTTTTAGCGGTGACATCGACCGTGCCGACGGCTACTTGTACGTCCTATGGATTCCACAGTCCCATACGTCTCATATGTCCCCTAAAAGCCAGTGCAGAAACCTTTGTCATACCTACCTACCCCCGCTGCACCAACACCGTTGCCTCGTAGTCTTTCACCTCTTGCAGCCATGCCGGGCCGACGGGAACTTCCTGTTGGAGACAATACTGATCCCAGACCGCGCCAAAGGGCATGGTCTTGAGTTCTTCCAGCAAGGCGAGTCGCGCGGTGAAATCACTATCCCGTTCCAGGGTTTTCAGGGCATCGGTGGGTTCCAGCAGTGCAAGTAACAGCGCCTTGATGGTGTTTCGGGTGCCGGTGGTCCAGGCGGCGATGCGGTTGATGCTGGCATCGAAGAAGTCCAGGCCGATATGGACGCGCTTCTCGAAGCCGTGACGGATTATTTCCTCGGCGATAAACCGGGTGTCGTCATTGAGGAGCACCACGTGGTCGCTGTCCCAGCGTACGCCCCGGCTCACATGGAGCAGCACTTCGTCTACATAGGTCAACACCGATGAGAGCTTGTCCGCAATACTTTCCGTGGGGTGGAAGTGGCCCGCATCCAGGCAGAGGAGGGTCTTGTTCGCGATGGCATAGCCGAGGTAAAACTCGTGGGAGCCGACCACGTAGCTTTCCGAACCGATACCGAAGAGCTTTGACTCGACGGCATCCAGATGGTGCGCCGGGTCCAGTTTTTCGGCGAACACAGCGTCGAGCGACTCCCGCAGGAGGGTGCGCGGGGTCAGCCGGTCAATAGGAACATCCTTATAGCCATCGGGAATCCAGACGTTCGTTACGCAGGGCGTGCCCAGTGCTTCGCCCATGGCCGCGCCAATTTTGCGACAAGCAATGCAGTGTTCAATCCAGAAGTCGCGCACGTTCTTGTCGTAGCTCGAAAGAGTGAAGCCGCTATCCGCCATGGGGTGGGCGAAGCAGGACGGGTTGAAGTCCATGCCCAGCCCTTGTCCCTTCGCCCAGTCGATCCACGTGCTGAAGTGCTCGGGAAGCAATTCGTTGCGCGGCACCACCTTGTCTCCGGTTTCGGCATACATGGCGTGAAGATTGAAGCGGTGGGAGCCGGGAATCAGGCGCAGGGCCTCTTCCACATCCTGGCGCAGTTCATCGGCATTACGCGCCTTGCCCGGATAATTTCCCGTCGCCTGAATGCCACCACCACTGGCGGATTCGACCGTTTCAAAGCCGCCCACATCGTCCCCTTGCCAACAGTGGAGTGAAATGGCAATCGTGGCAAGGCGTTCGAGAACCGAATCAACATCGACACCGAAGGCGGCGTAGCGCTCTTTGGCGATGGTGAATGCGTTGCTGATGGTCTCGTCTCGGGGGGCGGTATACTTCATGGTTTTCTCCCTGCAAGGCACCGCGAATGCGGCGGGTTGTTTCGTGTCTGGGCACCCATTGTACCGCAATGCTCCGCGAAATTTCTTTGTAGGCCAGGTTTTTCCCAAGGAGTTAAGCGCTCACGACATTTTCTTGTTGGCGGAGCCAACGCTGTTATTTCCCTCCGAGGAGGGGATATGGGCAATCGTTTTTCAGTCGCTTGCCGACGGAGAAATTCCGTTGGGCTGAACGCTTTGGGCTTGAAAGAGCGACTACGAAGCTCAGTCGTGCCGCGCGATCCCCAAAAGGCGACTCTCGACGAGTCCTGACGGGTTCGTGCGCTGGCGCGGAGCAGGAGCTGCTTGAGACCAAAAATAACATGGTTGCGCCGCACGCATAAGGTGCTTTGGGAGTATCACGGTGTTGCTGCTCCAAGCGCACGAACCCTCGTACCTCGGGATCGTGCGGCACGTCCGACAGGACTGGTGCTTGGACAGCGCCGACATAGTCCGTGCAAAACTACGGCAACGCCGTTTTGTTTAACGCTTGTCAAAGAAGGGTGCAGGAACAGGACAGGGGGAATCAGGGCTGCCTGTGCTATCGTAAAGAGAATGCACGCCCCAACCACGTTGAAACGGAGTATCTTCACATGCGTCCCTTAGACCTTCGATCCTTGCTATGCTGCCTGGTGCTTTCCACCATCGTCCAGTCTGCCCTGGCAGCACCTGTTATCCTTCCTGTGCTTCCGGCAGAGCATCAGGTGGAAAAGGATCCCGAGACCGGGGCAACGTTGACCTATCTCTCTGACAATCCCGGGGCGGACAGCAACCTCTATTTCCACGAGCGTTCCTGGACGGCCGATGGCGCGGCAATCCTCTTTAATTCGAGCCGTGAAAAAGGTGGACTCATGGCCTACCTGACGGCCACCGGAGAATTGGTGCCCGTGGGCCATGCGCTTGGCGGTTTGTCCGGTGTTACCGCGTCCGCCGCAGGGTGTGGTCTCTATGGAATCCGAGGGCGGGATGTGCTTCGTATTGCCCTGGAGATATCACCTTCCGACGATCCTTCCCGCCAGCCTTCGTCCGTGGTTGCCATCGAGCGGGTGATCACCACATTGCCCGATGCGGAGAAGACTACGACGTTAAGCGAAAACAGCGCAGGCACCCTTCTCTCTGTGGGGCTGGAAGGCGGCGAAATCGGTTCGGTGCCCGCGATAATGACTATCGATATACAGTCGGGCGCGATAACGGAGGTTTGCCGCGCCGCCAACGCTGCCGTATCGGGCATCCAGCATGTTCAATGGAGTCATACCGATCCGAACATCCTCAGCTACGCCGGGCATAAGCCCCGGCTGATGGTCGTGGATATCCGCGAGGGCCACCCCCGTGCGGTGTATCCAGAATGGGTCGAAGAGTTGGTTACCCATGAGTCGTGGTGGGTCCAGGACCAGATAATTTTTTGCGGCGGAACCCACCCTGAACCCACAGTGAATTCACACGTGAAACTGCTCGATCTGAAAACGGGCACCGTGCGCATTGTGGGCGGGGGGAGCTGGTGGGCGGGTGGCTCTCCGTCGGAGATCGCCCGTTACAACTGGTGGCATGCCGACGGAAGTGACGACGGGCGCTGGATTGTGGCGGACAACTGGCATGGGGATATCATGTTGTTTGAAGGCAAGACCACGCGCCCACGGCTATTGACGGGAAATCACCGGACCTACGGCAAAGGCGCTCATCCCCATGTGGGTTTCGACCGGGCGGGCCGGTCTGTAATATTCACTTCCCATAAGCGGGGGAATCCAGATGTGTGCGTGGCTACGATCCCCGAAACCTGGCAGCGGGAAAATCCGTCTTAATCAACGTGGACTTTGTCCGAGCACTAAGGCCAATAGCCGTCATCCCCGCGAACGCGGGGATCCAGTGGTGACTCGGCACTATCCTCCCGCGTTCTGGATTCTTACGAACGTGGGAATGACGTGAAGTCGTTTTGGTTCTTAAAGGCCTTCTTGCAGGGTAAGCCGCAGGGAGCCGTCGATAAGAGGAGTGGCAGCACTATGTGCAAGGTTATCGGAATAATACCAGCCCGCTATGCGTCTACCCGTTTGCCAGGCAAGGCGCTGGAGGATATCTTGGGAAAGCCCATGATCCAGCGCGTCTATGAGGCCTGTCGCAAGTCCGAGGTGTTGGAATCACTGTATGTTGCGACGGACGACGAGCGTATCGCTACGGTCGTAGAGAAATTTGGTGGGACGGTCATCATGACGTCCCCAAATCATGGCAGCAGCACGGATCGGATCGCGGAAGCCGTGGTCGATCTTGAGGCCGATGTTATTGTGAATATTCAGGGGGACTATCCCTACCTCGATCCCATTATGATTCGGGAATGTGTTGAACCCTTGCTTAACGATAGAACCCTGCCCATGGCGACGGTGATGCGCGCGCTTTCCAATCCAACCGACTTGCACAACCCCGATGTGGTCAAGATAGTTGTCAATCTGGCTGGTGATGCCATGTATTTTTCTCGTTCGCTGTTGCCTTTTCCCCGGGGCTACAGAGCACACAACGTCTACGAGCACATCGGTATTTTTTCCTATCGGCGCGAGTTCTTGATCGCGTTTTCCAAGTTGCCGCCTACCCCGCTGGAGCAGGTGGAAAAACTGGAGCAACTGCGGGCGTTGGAGCATGGGCACCGTATTCGCGTGACCTTGACCCAATGCGAAGATTCTTTGCTCAGCGGATTCAGTGTGGATACGGCGGACGATCTCGACCGACTGGAATACATGCTGGAGAAGCGGGGAATTGCGTGATATGGCGGACCCCTTGGCGCGCCTTAGCGAAGACGGGCGACTCCACCTTGCCGATGGTGCCTGGGGCAGCAATTTCATTGCAGCGGGGCTGGATGTAGCGGAGGATTGTTCCGAAGGCTGGAATCTTTCCCGGCCGGGAGAGGTACAAGCCCTGGCAGAAGCCTTTGTTGTGGCCGGCACGGAGATACTCACGACCAATACCTTTGGGGGGAATCGTGTGCGGCTTGCCGCCTTCGGGCTGGAGGCGCGGCTAAGGGAGATTAACCAGCGCGGTGTTTTCCTGGCGCGTGCGGCGGCTGGGACGGATGCCTTGCTTGCTGGTTCTTTGGGTCCTACGGGTTTCAAGGATATTGGCGCACATGCCGCCGAAATTGGACGGGCCTACGGAGAGCAGGCCTCCACCCTCGCCGATGCAGGGGTGGATTTTTTGCTGCTGGAAACCATGACATCGCCGGAGGAGGCGCGGATCGCGGTGGACAGCCTGAAGAAGTCCACCCCGCTCGATGTCGTCTGCTCCTTCGCCTTTACCCGCGTGACGACGGGAGCCTTTGTCACGTGGTCTGGTGCAAGCATCGGTGAAGCCGTTCAGATGGTGCGTGAGTCCGGGGTCCATATGGTTGGCGTCAATTGTGTGCCGGCGAACGAGGACCTTCACAAAATGCTCGCGTCCTTGCACGCCGCCGCCCCAGACGTGCCGTTGTGGCTGAAGCCGAACGCGGGTTCGCCCCATCCACAGGATGGCCAGCCCGCCTATCCCAGCCCCGTGAATGGGATTTCCATTCCCTTCGATGTGCTTGTCGATATGAATGTCGCCGTCATCGGCGGGTGCTGTGGAACAACGCCCGAGCACACCAAGGTCCTCGCGGATTCCGTGGCGGCGTGGCATGGAATGGGAAAAAACTTGCATCGCGGCTAAAAATGTCGCATAGTTCGCCCTATGTATCGATTTGTGCAACATGCGTTGGGTCCTTCGGGGCGGTTGCTCATACGACATGGCTGTAACGATTGTACGCGGATTCACCCGCTGCACCGCAGGTGCCACTTCTTCAGGGCGATGTCCCGGACGAAGCGTAGTGCCTTAATCTGGAAGAACCGCTATAAATAACAAGAAGATTTTCAGGCAAGGGATGGTCAGGGCCACAAATCTTGGGTGTGGCCCCGCCACTTTAGTTTTGGAGGAGAGGGTGCCGTGAACAATGCGTTTCGCGATCAACTGCTGAAGGCAGGCCTGACCACAAAGAAGAAGGCCAAGGCGGCCGCGCACGAAGAAAATGTCTCCAGCCGGAAACGCCGCAGGAAGAAAAAAGGCGGGGCGGAAGTCACCGAGGGTTCTTCGGATTCAAGTGCGGCTCAGGCGGCCTTGGCGGCGAAGCGGGACCGGGACAAAGCGCTGAATCAAGAGCGCGATGCTGAGCGCCATTCAGAGGCGTTGGAAGCGGAAGTTGATGACCTGATTGCGAAAAATCGCCTTCGGGACACACGGGGCGATATTGGCTATAAGTTTTCCGACGGAGGCACGATAAAGACGATTTTGGTGACGGCGGAGGTGCAGCGGGCGCTGTCGGACGGTGTCATGGGTATCGCCTGGGGGAAGGACGGCTATAGTTTGGTGCCGCACGATGTGGCTCTAAGAATAGAGGAACGCGTGCCCAATCGTCTGGTTTTGTTGAATGATTCGGTCGCGCCAGATGGTGATGACCCCTATGCGGAATATACGGTGCCCGACGACCTCATGTGGTAGTTGTCCTTCGGTCGAATAAATTCTTACTGCGGATGGTATACCGTCCCATAAAGTATTACTAGCCAATCACATCTCAGGGTGTCCCATGGTGTCATTCCCACGAACGTGGGAATCCAGAACGTGACAGGGATCCCCCAAGATAACACTGGTTCCCCGCGTTCGCGGGGATGACGGGTGTACGTGTGATTTAACCATGAAGGGAGTGTCTCCATGGCACCTCGAAAACCTGAATTTGTCGGTGGTGAGGGCGGGTCCAAAAAGGGCCAGGTTCCAAAGCTGCCCAAAGCAGTAGTTGGGCTCCTCGTGCCCCTCATCTTGATCCTAGTGTTGGCCTTCGTTGTGTTCAATTCATGCTTTGTATACGTGCAGCCCAACCAATTCGGCATCAAGATCGTCAAGATTGGTGTCAACAAAGGTGTTCAGGACGAGCCATACGGTCCCGGTTTCGCCTTCCGTATCCCCTTTGGCATCCAGGAAATTCACCTGTTGCCCCAGAGTATCCAGGTCCTGGAATTGGCCAACAACAGTAGCGCGAGCCAAAGCTCCAGTACCTACGTGGACCGGGGAGCCAAGATTCAGACCTCCGACGGCTTCTTTGTAGACGTGGATGCTACCATTCTCTATCGTATTGTCGATCCCGTTGCTGTATTCACCAAGCTGGGGCCGGGCACCCTCTTTCGCGATCTGGGTATGCTGCCCAAGGCAGAATCCGTGCTGAAAGAAACCCTGGGGCAGTTGACCACGGAGGAATTTTATGATTCCGCGAAACGGGTCGCCAAGGCCGATCTCGCCCGGGAACTGCTTAATGAGAAGCTGGCCGACGAGGGCATGACGGTGGAGCATGTGCTTGTCCGTTACTTCGTCTATAGTGATTCGATACAACAGAACATCGAAGATAAGAAGCTCCAGGATCAGTTGGTGTTTACCAATGAGTCCAAGGGGCGTGCTGCCGAGCAACGCCAGGAGTTGATGCGGACCAGCGAAGAAGGCGAGTATATGGTTAAGGTGAAATTGGCGGAGGGCGATGCCTACCGCGTGGGCAAAGAAGCAGAGCGGGATCTCTATACGCGCACCAAGGAAGCCGAGGCCAAGTTGCTGGTGAAGACAGCGGAGGCCCAGGGCATTGAATTGAAAAACCAGGCCATGCAGGCCTTGGGCGCCGAGGCCATGGTGGCCATGCGCATGGCGGAAGTCCTCCGGGGGCTGGACACGATTATTTTGCCCGTTGGCGGAGAGACGGGGATAAATCCCCTGGACCTTGAAGGCGTGTTACAACTATTTGGCGTGCCCCAGGAGGGGGGATCGCAGACATCCGCCCCGAAGCCTGTGGTCGTAATTCCAGTGACGAAAGCAGATACTGCGCAGGAGGCAGCCAAATGAAGACGACGCTGACAACAGTGATTGCGATACTCGGTTTGGGAAGCCTTCTCGGAAGTGGCTGTATGCCCTACAGCACCGGACCTACAGAAATTGGCGTGCGTACGATCAAATGGTCGCCCACCGGAAATAAGGGGGTCGAAGATAAGAAATACTCCCCCGGTTCGACTTTCTTTTTCGTGCCCTTCCTGACCGACTGGCATACCTTCGATACACGGATTCAGAAACTGGAAATGAGTGCGTCGGTTACGCGTGGGGACCGCATGGTGCGGGACGATCTGCGCTTCAAGACCATCGACGGCAATGACATCAGTCTGGACGTTATTATTTCGTATCGAATCGATCCCGACAAGGGTCCCATGATCTTGCAGCGGGTTGGTGCTACCGATGCGGAGATTAAGGACAATATCGTACGTACCATTGGCCGCAGTAAGCCCCGGGACATTTTTGGCGAACTGAAGACCGAGGATTTTTACCAGGCGGATTTGCGGAGTGCACAGGCCGTTTTGGTGCGGGAGAAGTTAAATGAATTTCTTCAGGCCTATGGCGTAATCGTCACCGAAGTGCTTCTTCAGGATTATAACTTCACCGAAGCCTACCAGCAGGCCATCGAAGAGAAGAAAATCGCCGATCAACAAGCGGAGAAATTGCGTTCGGAGACCTTCGCGGTTGAAGAGGAGTACAAAACCCTGGTGAAAGAAGCCGAGGCCGAAATCGCCAAGGTCAGGGCCGCAGCAGATGGTGAATACGAGCGTGCGAAGATCGAGGCGGATGCCCACTATCTGCAACAGGAGAAACTCGCCGAGGCTATCCTCGCGGAGGCGGAAGCCGAGGCGGAGGGTATTCAGAAAATGAACGAAGCCCTTTCGGGGGCAGGTGCGATGGAGGTTGTTAAATTGGCGATTGCAGATGCCCTGCAAGGCAAGAAGATCGTTATGATTCCCATGGGAAGCGGCGGTATCGACGTTCGCTCCACGGATATCAATGACTTTCTCGGCCTCTATGGTGTGAAGGCCCTGGCCGAGAAGAAATAGATGAATGTGTAGAGCCGCTCGTTGGGTCCATGGCCTGGCGGGCGGTTTTTTTTGGGGTAAGCGTTCACGGAGCCGAAAAGGCTCCCCTCCTCGGAGGGGCTGGGGGTGGGTTAATTCCCTCCTACAGACCCAAACCAACCCCTCTCCCCTCCAAGGAGGGGGACATAAAGACGTTGGCTCCGCCAACAAGAAAGACTGCGTGTGGTTGTCGGCGCGTATTCTCCGTTCAAGTGATGACGCGGAGAATTTAGGTGAGTACTGGAGGCTCTGGACTTGGAATTCTGGTGCCTGAGTGCGATGTACTGACGGTACAGCCCCTACTCCGCCTCAGGCGTAGTAGATGGCAGTCCCCCTCAGAACTCCAGTTCGCCGCCGCGTTTCTTCAGCTTCTTTTCGATGCGCTCCAGACGATGGCGGAAGGCGCGGGCTTCGTTGCGTTCAAGTCCCGCACTGCCTTCACGGGTGGCGTAGTGCGTGAGGGCTTCTTTGCAAAGACGGGCCGCAGCAGCCAGGTCGCGGGTACGGTGTTCGTGGTGTTTGGCGAGTTCGTGGCTCGCGACCGGGTCGGCGGGGAAGGCCTCGAGTAATTTTTCCCAGGTCGCCTGAGAATCTTCCCATTGCTCCCTGCGCTTATAGGCGAAGCCAAGCATTTCCAGGCACTCTCGGCAAAGGGGGGATTCGTCTACCTCATCCAGGAAGGCGCGGCCATGAACCATCACCTCGTCGTAGTTTTTTTGTTTGTAGTGAATGCGTACGACGGCGAGCTTGTCTTCCAGATGGGCGAAGCCCTGTCCGGGCGGCGCGTCGAGGCATTGGGACATCCAGGACGTAAGGGAGACAAGGGAGAGGATGTCCATTTCGTGGTGGGAGATTACGCCCTCCAGAGGCCGTGCGTCGCGCTGTTCCAGATAGTTAAACCATATCTGCGGGATGAGGTGGCTGGGCACGTCGCCTTCACGGTGGATAGAGAGAATCTCTCGCTCGATGTTGCCGAGGCTGCAATCCTTGAGGCGCTGTTTCCAGAAGCGCCGCGCCGCGTGAACCAAGTCCAGATGCTTCAAAGACGAGTCCCTGAAGGGAATGCGATTCTGGATGAAGCGGGTGCGGAGCAGGGGCAGGTCGAAGCTCTTGCCGTTGTAGCTCACCAGCGTCTCGTGTTTGTCGAAGAGTTCAGCGAGGTAGTGCAACATGGGCTCTTCGTCATCGAAGTCGCGCATGATGCACTGGTCGAGGCGAAAGGCCCCGTCAATAAAATAGCCCACACCAATGAGAAAGGCGATGGTGCCCGTGCCGCCGGAAAGTCCCGTGGTTTCTGTATCGACGAACACCGCCGTGCGCGGGTCGAAGTCGTCCAGCGCCGGGTCGCAGGCGGAAAAGGCGATGTGCTTGGACTTGCTCTGGAGGGCGCTGCCGAGTTCCACGATGCCCTGGCGGTGATCCAAGGGATAGTCATGGCGAATCAGGTAAAAGCCGCACTCGTCATCGCCGATGACCTCACCGGGAATGACGTTCTCCAGTTCGAAGGTGCCGTCTTCCCGCTCTTCCTGCGTGATGAGCGGAGGCGCGGAAAAGGACTGTTCGAAGTCGTGAGCGGGGGAAACACTCAGGAGATCGGTCATATCGCGGAGTCGATTTACACCGCTTGGCGATGTTTCGGAACGACGTGTTTTTCGACGTGGCGGTGGCGGATTGGTTGCCCGCTCTTGCTGCCATTCGGAACCCGTCTTGAGTCCCTTACTCTGGAGGAGATCACGGAGTTTGGCGACATCGGCTTTGGCGGCGGCGGGCGGTGGTGTGGGGGCATCGAGGTCGTCATCGCTCTCATAAAGCGGCGGATCCATGGCCCATTCATCGTTCTCGTTCAGATGGGCACTTCGCTCCGAGTACTCCGGGCCATCGAGCGGATCGTCATCGATTGACTCCGGGGCGGGCTTCTTTATTCGTGCGCCAGTGCTCATGCCCGGCATGTTAAGGAGTGCATCGAGTTTTTTCTTCATCTCACTCATGGTGCTGGGCATCCAGAATGAAAATGAAGTGCAATGGCACAGACCCACCCCTCGTTCCCACGCTCTGCTTTGGGAATGCGTGTTTCTACGCGCTGCGTAGAGGCGTGGAGAAGTCTGTCCTGGTCCAGGCTGTTGTTGGATTCTTCGGAGGAGAGCGCCTGGGAATGCAATCGAAGAAACTCATTGCTTGAGGATAGCGTGGGAATAGGAAGGTGCCCCAGCGGAGCACAGGAAATTAGCCCAGGGTAGAGCGAGGTACGAGCGGAACCCTGGGTATTGTGTAGCCACCATCCCAGGAAACCCCGGATGGGGTGACGGAAAAACGTTGTGTGTCCTCCGTCGGCCGCTTCGCGGACTTTTCGTTTGTGCTTTTCTTGATCCCAGGGTTCCGCTACGCTCCACCCTGGGCTAAGTTCCGTCGTCCACTTCGTGGACTTAGAACCGTATTGTATTCCTATGGACCACGTGGGGGTGGCTTCAGAATACGTGGTGTGACAGGGGACATTGCAGATTGCTTGGTGTGCCACGGACAAGGGGCGATAGCCCTTGCCCGTGTTTGGAAGAGATGTCCAGCAGTTACGAATCAGGCACATAGCCAATTCCATGTTTTTTCACGGGCAAGCCCTGCGGGGCTTGTCCGTGGCACCCGACGCAAGAAAGTGGCACAGGCGTCCCGCCTGTGTAAATCACAGCCGGGACGGCTGTGCCACATTCCTTTGGTAGGGTATCGTTTAATCCTCATGGGTATCACGTAGGCTCCACTTTTGCTGGATCCACCACACCCTGCCCCAGGGCCATCTTCACCAGCTTCAGGGCACCGTCCTTGCCGTGCAGACCCGTCTCCAACACACTGCCGACGCAACTGGGGCATCCCTCCGCACAGGGGCAATCGCTCAAGAGCGACGTGGCGGCTTCCAACAGCCGCTGGTGGTGGTGGAAGAGTTTCTCGCTGAAGCCCACACCGCCGGGATAGCTTTCGTAGAGGAAAATCGTCGGGGTTTCCGTGGCGGGAGCACGCAGCATGGCCTGGGCGCGGATGTCGCTCGGGTCGCACAGCACCTGGACGGGTGCCACCTGTTTCAGGGCGCTGGCGAGAGCGTTCAATCCTTCGCCCACTTCTTCCTTGTTCACTCCGAAGCGCTCCGCCGTATCTTCCGGGAATTCAATCCAGTAGCCTGTGGTGTGCATGGTTTGTTCGGGCAAATGAATCTCGCCTGATCCCACATTCTCGTGGGAGCCGAATTTTATTTTCTTATACATCGTGGGGAGCCACGTCACGCTTAATTCCCCGCAACACCGCTCCACGTCGTTTTCGGGTTTGCTCTCAAAAACATCAAGCACCCGCAGGTCCACCTTCGTCTCCGCATCGGTGTAGTAGTCGACCTCCACGGGCCGTGCGTAGGCCTTGCGGTCCTCCAGATCGAGTTCCTCAATGGTGTACTGAACGCTTTGGTGGAGGTAGATGGCGTTCTGATAGACCTCCGTGGGCGCGGCAAAAAAATCGATCTCGCCAATAACTCGGCCATTATCCGACGTGTCGAGGATGACCACATTGCCCGGCGCCGCCGTGCGGAGGCTAATGTCCGAAGCCGGATAGGTGTCCGCGCTCCAGTGCCATTTGTTCCGCACCTTGCGCAGCACGCGGTTGTCCACCAGGTAATCCAGAATCTCGCCCGTCGAGGTGGGGTCCAGCCCGAAGGATTCGCCTTCCACGAAAGGGATTTCAAAGGCCGCGCACTTGAGGTGGCTCGTGAGGATGATCAGGTTGTTCGGATCCACCGTGGCGCTCTCCGGCGGCTGCTCGAAAAAATACTCCGGGTGGGCGATGATGTACTGGTCGATGGGCGCGCTCGTGGCGATGAGCACCACGAGGGACACGGTATTGCGCCGTCCAGCCCGGCCTGCTTGCTGCCACGTGCTCGCTATACTGCCCGCGTAGCCCGTCATGATGCACACATCCAGCGCGCCAATGTCGATGCCCAGCTCCAGGGCGTTGGTGCTCACCACCGTCAGGACCTTGCCCTCGCGGAGGCCCCGCTCAATTTCGCGGCGTTCCGTGGGGAGGTAGCCCCCGCGATAGCCCTTCACGAGATGGTGGCTCTTGCCCATCTTGCGCACCGCGTCTTTGAGGTAGGTCGTGATAATTTCGACCCGAAGGCGGCTTCGCGCAAAGACGATGGACTGGATGTTTCTCGACAGGAGCGACTTTGCCAGGCGGCTGGCCTCCTTGACCGAAGACTTCCGAATACCCAGTTCCCGGTTTACCACGGGCGGGTTGTAAAAGAGGAAATGCTTTTCGCCTGTCGGCGCGCCGTTGTTGTCGATAAGACGGACCGGCGCTTCGATGATACGCTCGGCGATCTCCTGGGGGTTGGCAATGGTCGCGGAGCAGCAGATGAATTTCGGGTGGGAGCCATAGAAGGCGCAGATGCGTTTCAGCCGCCGGACGACATTGGCCAGATGGCTCCCGAAGACCCCGCGATAGTGGTGGATCTCGTCGATGACCACATACTCCAGGTTCTCAAAGAGGCGGATCCAAATCGTGTGGTGGGGGAGGATGCCCGCGTGGAGCATGTCCGGGTTCGTGACCACAATGTTGCCCGCGCTCCGAACCGCCTTCCGCGCCGAAGCCGGGGTGTCGCCATCGAAGGTGTAGGTGCCGATTTTGACCTCCATCTCCTCAATGGTGCCCTTCAACTCGTTCATTTGGTCCTGCGAAAGGGCCTTCGTGGGAAAAAGGTAGAGCGCCCGCGCCTGGGGATTCTCCAGCATCCGGTTCAGCACCGGCAGGTTGTAGCATAGGGTCTTGCCCGAAGCCGTCGGCGTCACCACACACGTATGCTCTCCCGCCAACGTCGCCGCAATGGCCTCCGCCTGGTGGGTATAAAGCTCCGTGACCCCCCGCTTCCGAAGTGCCGCCTTTAACTTCGGATGCAACGCCTCCGGGAACGCCGCACACCGCGCCGGACGGGGCGGGATCGTGTGCCATTTGGTCAAATTGCGGCAAAAGTCGGAGTCGGCCCGCAATTTGTCTATGGTCTGCGCTACATTCATGGGGATGCCTTGGGTGACGGCCTAAGCTGAATATAACATCAGTAGGATTGGATTGCAAGAATGTCCGCAGGGGAGTTGACAGGCGGTGCCATATATGGCACCATAAGGTTAAAGTAACGTAAAGCTAAGCATTCACGACACGTTGTTGTTGGCGGAGCCAACGCCTTTATGTTCCCCTCCCTGGAGGGGTTAGGGGTGGGTTGAGCGTGCGGGTGAGAATTTGCCCACCCCCAGCCCCTCCGAGGAGGGGAGCTTTTTCGGCCCGTGAGCGCTTACGAGTAAAGACCTCAATCGACGTGGGGGTGTGATCGAATGATTTATATTGGGAGTTGCCAAAAGGACGTGGCGAAGTTCCCGCTTGAAGGTTGCCGAGCTACATAGCAGGAGGCGCTAGAGGTGAACGTCATGAATCAAGACGATACGGACATTACGGTGGGGTCGGGAAATGTCTTTGCCGACTTTGGCCACAAGAACCCGGAAGAAGCCCAATTGAAGTCGCGGATCGCGCTGCACATCCACAAAGCAATTCAAGCAAAGGGACTGTCGCAACGCGAAGCCGCCCGCGTTATGGGCGTGGATCACGCCAAGGTGTCCGCCATCGTCAATGGAAAGGTGAAGGGCTATTCTATCGACCGGCTATTCCGCTTCCTCAATGCCCTCGATGTAAACGTCGAGATTAAGCTCGATGCAATGGCAGCCCGGCAGGAACGTGCCACGACACGGGTTGTTTAGCGTTTCCGTTTCGTCAGCTTGCGACAGAAATCGGGGTCGGCCCGCAATGTGTCTATGGTCTGCGCTACATTCATGGGGGATGCCTTGGATGATGGTATGCCCTGAATATAACATCAGTAGATGGGAATTGCAAGGCGCGGGATGGGGGTAGAACGTTTCTGGGTGGAGAATTGTCGTGGGAGGAGTTGCGCGTGATTCGCGAGACTAAGAAGGCCCCGTCTGCCGAAACCGCACGAACTGCCCCGCCGACGGCTTCGCGTACATGAATTTGGCATCGAATGAATGCAGCGACGCGACGCGAAACGTTATTCGGCGTGGGGGAAGGTGGGTCTGGACAAGTACGGGGCTGGACCCCGGCCCAAGATGAATTCGCTCGACTTCGCCCATGAAGACGAAGTTCTGCAGCAAGACCTCCGCCCAGCGCTTTCGGACACATCCGTAGCGAAACCACATCCACGGAATACCCCAAGATTCCTTAAATGCAAACCACCAAACCTGTGGGTCCGCGGACGGCTTCAAAGAAATCGTTCCATAGCAGTTGCTTGCTGATGCAGACGGGTCATGGGCGTAGTCCCACACGCACCACGCAGGTAGAGATAGCGATAGTCCAGCGTGACCTCTTCCTCCGCTGGGATTTCCAGATTCCACATAAGTTTTGTGCTGGGGTTAACGTGGCCCGGCCGCGACGACGACGTATTTCGGTTTCTGGTCGGCACTCACGAGCAGAATTCGAGACATTGAGACTCTTTGAAAAGGCTGACGCCTGATTTATCACATTTTTTTCTCTTGACAGGGGGGGGGGGGGGAGTTACCATTTCTCCAGAAGGTGGATAAAACTATCCATTTTAATGCGCGTCGGGTGCTGAACGGATCTTGGGTGCTTTGGCGGGTTCCAACAGCGCGTGCGCTGGACTTGGGTTCATATTCGCGCAGGACAACATATCGTCGCCGGAGTGCGTATCTCGATGCTAAGTCGGGAAACCAGCCTGGCCCGCAGTAAACGAATGGCTATTTCGCAAATGCCTCATGGCATATAGGCCTATATTTTCTTGATGGTGTTGAAATGCGAAATGCGCCAACTCGATTGACAAGAAATGTCGATATTTACGGGGAGAGGGTGGATGAGCGAATGGCGCAAATGAGCCGAGCCGTTTGGCGCTCGGTAAAAGGAGATATTACCGATGAGAAACAGATCAAGGGTTAGTAGGGTTCGGACTCTCTCGTGGATCACCTTCTTGGTGGGACTTTTCCCAATGGTGGCTTACGCGGGTTTCGAGTGGGGAGATGATGGTGGTGACGGCGGCTCAGGTAGCTTCCAACAACAAATCGCCGAGGACGCCACTGTTACCGTTGGTGAGATTCCAGGTGGCCTAAGTGATGTCGAGATTTACCTGATCTCCGACACGGATGTTGACATTCAGTTGATTGACAAGGCAACAGGCCACGAAATCGTCGCCTGGCCGTCCGGAGACTTGAACGGCTCCGGCCATCAAACC
>JAJRPE010000086.1 GCA_024280935.1 Candidatus Hydrogenedentota bacterium | reverse complement strand
TCAGACAAGTCAGGAAACTCCTCAGCGAATTACCGCCATAGATCAGCTTCGCGGCTATGCCATTTTTGGCATGCTTCTGGTCAATTCCAACGGACTTTTCGGTATTGAATACGAGCAATTTGAACACCACCAGGAGAGCTTTTCCTACGCGGACACCATCGCGCCTCTGTTTCTCTTTGTTGTGGGCATGGGCATGCGGCTCTCGTGGTTGCGCCGGAGTCCGAAATTGGGGGCTGCGGCGACACGAAAAGCGATGGCGAAGCGATTTTCGACCTTGGTACTTATTGCATTTGTTGTCTATATGGGATGGTTGTGGGATGCATTGATGGATATCGGGCTGGCGGGATTGCTCGCCCTTTGGCTCATTGATAAGAAGCCGCAGGTGCGTGTTGCAGCCGCATTCATCATGGTGGCGTTGTATCAGATTATCGTCATGTTCACATTCTATGGTGATTGGATATTGCGTGTTCCCGATGTTCCGGGCATTGACACCCATCTGATCGTCAAGCTCATCCCTTATCACGGTAGTCTTTTTGACGTAGCGCTCAACGGGGGGCCTCTTGGGCCATTGAGCTGGTGCATGATGCTGCTCTTCGGCTCACTGGCCTATGACCTTGTGGCGACAGGCAATCACCGAAAGCTTGTTCGCGGCTGTCTTGGCTGGGGCTTGGGGCTTTGTGCCGCAGGCTATGTGCTGCACCTTCCCTGGGGCGAAGCAAAGGCTGCCTGGCCCATCTCCGCATATTATATGACGGCACCCTTCCCGTTGTGGTCTACGGGACTTTGTTTTTTGCAGCTACTCATATTCTTTGTATTGTGTGATAAACTTCGTTTGCGCATTCCGACCTTTACCGCTATGGGCATGAACCCCTTGTTTATTTACATTATTCAGTTGCTGGTTCTGGAGGTATTGTATGGCTTCGACACCCCCGATATGTCCATGGCCGTGGGTATCGTTGGATTCGGCGCATTCTACGGAATTTTTGCCGGGCTTGCCTGGTGGATGCACCACAAGAAGATTTACGTCAAAATTTAAGGCGGGTTTCGCCCACAACCCATGATCGTCATCCCCGCGAACGCGGGGATCCAGTGGTGTTACGATGTACACTTGCCGCGTTCTGGGTTCCCACGTGCGTGGGAACGACGTGCTTATGGGACTCCTTGGAGAGTAAGACACGGAATCGCTGATACCCCGGGAACCAATATTCACGAACGACTGTGCTGGTCTAACAAGCGCTTGGCTCGGACATTGGGGAGGTGGACTTCGATCATTTCCTTGAGGGAACGCATCTGGAGGGGTTTGGTCAAGTAGTCGTCCATGCCCGCGTCCAGGCATTTTTCCCGGACACCCGGCATGGCATCCGCCGTCAGGGCGATGATGGGTATATGGGCGACCTCACCTTCAATTTGACGAATCCGGCGGGTTGCCTCATAGCCGTCGATGTCGGGTAGACCGCAGTCCATCAGGATGAGATCATAGTCCCGCTTGCCGAATGTGGCGACGGCATCCTTGCCATCGACGGAGATATCGCACGAGTGCCCCAGTTTTTTCAACATCCTTGATGCGACTTCGTAGTTCGTGGAGCTGTCTTCCACCAGCAGAATGTTTCCTCCCTCGCGCAGCGATTCGGCCAGCGTGTGCTTGGTAATAAGCCCACATGAGGGCTTTCGATGTCTGCCTGCCGGTCGGCGAAGCAGGGCATTGATGCACCCCTCGAGTTCTTCTCGCTTCATTGGTTTGGGAAAATAAGCATCGAAGCCGATCGACACCATCCGCGTGGCATCGCCCCGTGCCGGTGACGAGGGAATTAATACCAGCGCGACATTGTCAAAATTTGGATTCTTGCGAACATGAACGCCAAACTGTCTTCCGTCCATTTCAGGCATCTGGTAGTCAACCAGGATAATGTGGAATGGATGAGCGCTTTCAATGCCCTGCTCCATCATGGCAAGGGCCTCTGCGCCGCTACTTGCCTCCTCCACGCCGTAGCCCAAACCCTGGAGCATTCCTCGAAACATGAGTCGGTTGGTGTCTATATCATCCAGTATGAGAATGCGTATGGCACCCGCCGCTGGTATGTCTGAGGGAATGGCGGGGTCGCTGCGCTGGCGCTCTTTGCCAAGAGAAATGGTGAAGGAAAAGCGGCTGCCGCCATCGGGTCGATTCTTTGCATCTATTGCTCCCCCCATGGGCTCGACGAGTTGCTTGCAGATCGAGAGGCCCAATCCGGTGCCGCCGTAGTGACGAGTTGTCGAGGAGTCTGCCTGTGTGAACGGTCGAAAGAGGGATTCCACAATTTGCTCAGGAATGCCGATGCCCGTATCAGAAACGTCAATGCGAATTACATACGCGTCTTCCCGAGTTTCCTCAAGGGCACAGTGAACAATCACCTCGCCGTCATGGGTAAACTTCAGAGCGTTGCTGAGCAGGTTGAGAAGAATTTGGCGCAGGCGACCGGGATCGCCGTTCACTCGTTTTGGCAAATCAGGTTGCATGAGCACGGCCAATTCAATGCCTTTTCCCATGGCCTTAAAGCTCAACATTTCTGCTGCGCTTTCCACGCAAGTTCGGAAATCGAAATCGATATACTCGAGATCCAGTTTGCCCGCTTCCATCTTGGAGAAATCCAGAATGTCATTGATAATGAGAAGCAGCGCATCGGCGGAACTGCGCATAATTTCGGTGAATTCGCGTTGTTCTTCGTCGAGCGTGGTTTCCGCGAGCATTTCCAAAATTCCCGTGATACCATTCAAGGGGGTGCGAATTTCATGGCTCATATTTGCCACGAACCTGCTCTTCGCCTCACTGGCCTGTTCCGCTGCCCGGGCCAATTGTCGAATCTGCTCCATGTCGTCCTCGGCTTTCAATTGCGGGACTATCTTGGAAGACAGCGGGCTGGCTATGGGCGCAGAGAGCGAAAACCGGGCGATGGCCGAGCCATCAGTTAGTGATATCAGGGAAACCTGACAACTACCGGCGGAAAAATCGGAAGGGAGGGCCAAGGTGCTTTCCTGGTTGCCATTCAGGAATTGTCCGGCTTGCAGTATTCTCTTAAACTCTTTACCCGCGTCACCCGGCAGGGTCTCTTCGGCATTGCGTCCAATCTGTTCGTCCGGGTTGGCCCAGAGCGGGTTTGTGGGGTGGTTGGCACAAAACAAAACTATTCCGACTGAGCTGGCCCATAGTACGTTATCCCCCCAAGCGCTCAGCACGCGCTGCAAATCAAGATTCATTGCCATATCCAGTCTTGCGGAGCACCGAATTTGCCAGCCAGTTCGACCCTGTTGCGGGCAGCGAGGTGCTACGCTTTACATCGAATTCGCCCCGTTGCATAGCAGACCAATCTGCCAGATATCCCGAATTGGTCGAGGGAAATTTGACATAGGCCCGCTTATATTTTGGCCCCAGCATACTGCATTCTCTATCAATATACCAATGTGCCGCGTTGCCGTTGGCCCTGAGCGGCTTCGGTTCTGTCCGAGTGACACCGCTTCTGCTCATGGTCGGTAGCGAAAGATCAGTTCTTTTGGGGCCTGATTATCTTTAAGGTATTGCTCGAATGTATCGGAATCTTTGAGATATTTATGGAAGAACGCCGTACTATAGCCATTTGTAAATCGATAGACGTCGGTCATGCCCAGATAGCGAAGGGCTTCGCCGTCGGTGATACGTTTTCCCTCTCCGATTCCATCGCCCCAGGCGGGGTTTAATTGAAACATGTCCGAAAAGGAGTAGTGGCCGGCATTTTTCATCTCTACGAGATATTTTGGTGACGTGGTGTCCTCATAATAGGCGCGGGCCTCGGTGTTGCCGGCCTCGTCTATCGTGTCGTCCTCCGTGGCAATAAACAGCAGAAGGGGACGCTTGCTGGACTTACTGAAATCCGGGACGACTGCTGCCATGGGGGCGATAGCATCGACCCGTGGGTCCAGGGCGGCGGCGGCCATGGCGGTGAAACCTCCGAAGGAGTGCCCGGCAACGCCGATATGATCAGCGTCCACATGGCCCCGGAATTTCGAGTCGGTGTCTCCGTTCATAGCGATCAGGGTGTCGATAAGGAAACTTAGATCCTTTGGGCGGTCGATGGCCGCTTGAGCGCGCCCGTCGTTATCGTAGGGAATGACCTGGCCTTTGTAGGAGGTGGCGCAGGCGTTGCGCGTATGATCCACCGCGGCCACGATAAACCCGTGGCTGGCCAGATGGTCGCACCAGAAGGTGCTCTGAGAGCGCATGCCGCCGTTGCCATGAGAAAAGATCAGCAGGGGAAAGGTCCCGCCCGCAATATCAGCGTCACGCACGGCGATGGTTTTGAACGTGGTGTTGATGACGGCGATATCGAATTTGAATAACAAGGCAAGGATCATGTTCATCTGAATGTTCTTGCCGTCCATGTAGAAATCGCTGAAACTGGTCGGCTTGGCCTCCCTGGCGCTATCGTTTGCGGGGTACCAGATTTCCGCCAGAAGGGGACGTGGTCCCGCCAGCTTGGGGTCGATCCTGGACG
>JAJRPE010000085.1 GCA_024280935.1 Candidatus Hydrogenedentota bacterium | reverse complement strand
TACACGCAAACGAACTGCGCCGCCCTTTCAGGGCTTCAAGATTTATTGACACCTGATCCCAGGGCGTTGCCCTGGGCTTTTCTGCGCTGGCCCTTCGGGCCGATAAAACAATAGATCTCAAGAAAAACACCAACATGCATGGGAAGTCGATCAAGAATGATGTTTCCGAAAAAGTACGCTTAAACCGGATGAACCTCTTTTACTTCTGAGTGCCTTGGTATTGCTGAACGCTTATTGAGAGCCGGGTTGTGCCACCAGGAGTGCTTGCCGCCTTCGCGCAATAGCTCGCATCCGTGATTGCGCAGGTATTTCAGGAGTTGGGTCCTTTTCATGGGGACAGGGTTATCGGCTCTTCCTTGTAGCTGCCGCAGGCCGCAGCCAAGGCATCTTGCCGGTTGAGTTCCAAGGCCTCTTCCAAGGTAACCGCCAAGGTCTCTCTCAGCGCTTCATAGCTCTTTTCCTGGCAGTTGACTCCCGGCACCTCCTGGATCCAGCCGACCCACCAGTCGCCATCTTGTTTTATGACCGCCGTGTACTCAAGGTTCATGCCATGAATTCCTTTTTTGCATTGCCACTATTGGCTGGTTTCAGTGTAGCACACGAATAGGCGTTGCCTAATCGCGTGGCACGGTTTCGGTTCTCCCTCGTTCCCACGCTCCGCTTGGGAATGCGTATTCCTACGCTCCGCGTAGGGGAGTATTTGACCCCAACCGGGCACCGTGGTGTCCTGCCAATGCCGCTCGAGTCTTTTCGGGGCCCCTCGTGCGCCTTCCCACGTGCCGTGCGTTTTGTGGCGGGTAGGAAAACCCGCCCTCCTGCCCTTTCTGGTCCTTCAGACTTCACTATTCTCCATTCTCGCTTCAAACTTTCCTGTTTTTCCTTCAAACTTCTCATTTCACCCACCTGTTCCCACCGCCTTTTTACGTCTCGCTATATTGTGTCTTGTGCTTGTAAACTTATTGCCTACCACATGTTGTGTGTTTGTGGCGAATGGTCCATTTAGGAGCTTTATATTGGGGCTTTTAGTGTTGTTTTCTATTGACATGGTGGGATTTTGGTGTTAAATTGTGGGTATACAGTGTTAAGTTGTGGGAAAAGGATTTTATGTACTTCGGCGAATCACAAATCAGCTTGGACGAGAAGGGGCGCCTGTCGGTGCCCCGTCAGTTCCGTGAGCTGATGGCGGCAGACGACCGTGATTCGCCTTGGTATATGACCCGTGGATTCGATGGTGCCATTTTTGTTTTTCCCCTGGAGGTGTGGAAGAAGCTCAAGGATTTGGGCAGCGGGCATAGCCTCCTGGAACCGCGTATGCTGGATTTCCGGCGAATGTTTGTGGGTAGTGCGACGCGGGTCAAGTTGGATAGGGCAAGTCGTTTCGGGGTGCCAGCACTCTTGCGGGAGTATGCGGACTTGGAGAAAGAGGGGGTCTTAGTGGGTGTAGATGACCATTTGGAGCTCTGGAGTAAAGAAGGTTGGTGTACCTTCCAGAAGCAACAAATGGCCCAATATAAAGAAATGGCTGCAGAGCTATTTGCGACGGCGCGGACCGACGCGAGCACAACGGAAGGAGCGGAGAAGAATGTTGAAAATTGAAAGCTATGAGCAAAAGAGTTGCACGGTGATGCGTTTGGATGGCGACATTGACGAGGACGGCATGAACGTCCTTCGATTGAGCCTGATGAAGTGTATCCAGGCCCAGCGGTGCAATGTGGTGGTGAATCTGGAGGCGGTGCGTTTCGTGAGCTACATGGGTGTCGGCGTGTTGGTGGAGCGCTTGCGCCAGTTGCGTGCGTGCAATGGCGATCTCAAGCTCACCGGTGTCAACCTGTACACGGAGCGCCTGTTTCGCATGGTGGGTATCACCAACGTTTTTGAAACGTACACGACGGAAGCCCAAGCGCTTCAGGCCTTTGCCGAAGCTGCCTAGCGGTGGCGGGAGCATAGCCAATAGAAAAGACCGTCATCCCCGCGAACGCGGGGATCCAGTGGTGACTTGGTCTGTTCCGACCGCGTTCTGGATTACCACGTTCGTGGGAATGACGACAAACCATCTTGTTTTTTATCGTGCTTCCTGCGGATTAAGGCCTGGATGCCATTTTTTCGTCGCACGACTGCTCTAAAGCATGGACGAGTTTATCCCACACGGATGTGGGGCGCTATTGCCACGAGGACTGTAACCGTGAGCCACACATCCGTCATGGCCGACGAGGCCCTGCATTGGCTGACGATACGGCCCGAGGGCATTTACGTTGACTGCACAGCGGGTGCTGGTGGGCACGCCGCGCTCATTGCGGAGCAACTCACGGTCGGTCGCCTCATCGCACTGGACCGAGATCCCCTGGCGGTGGCGATGGCGACTGAGCGACTGCTTCCTTATCCGCAGGCGGTGGTTGTTCAGACGGAATACGCCGACATGGCGGAAACCCTGGCATCACTTGGCGTATCCCATGTAGACGGCGTGTTTATCGATGCGGGCTGTTCGAGCATGCAGATTGACACGGCATCCCGTGGTTTTTCCTTTCAGGCGGACGGCCCCCTGGACATGCGCATGAACCCGGAAGCGGGGGAGTCGGCATTGGAACTGCTCCAGCGTTTGCCTGAAGGCGAGATTGAGGCGTTTTTACGGGACTATGGTGATGTTGGGCCGGCGGGCCGCATCGCCAGCCATCTCAAGAAGCGCATTCTGGCCGGAACGCTCGAAACGACGATGGACCTGACGGGGGCGGTGGCGGAGGCCTTGCCCTTTGTTTCTGGCGTGCCCAGCGAGGTGCGCACGGTTTTTCAGGCGATTCGTATCGCCGTAAATGATGAGCTAAATGGACTGCGTCGCGGCATTGAGAGCGCGATTGAATGTCTCGTGGGCGGCGGTCGTCTGGTGGTGATATCCTTCCATTCGGGCGAGGACCGGGTGGTGAAGCAAGTGATGCGCGACGCTTCCCGTAAGAAGCGTTTGCTCCATCCCGATGGGCGTGTGCGTTCCGTGGAACCCAAGCGGATCAAGGTATTGACATCAAGTCCCATCGCGGCCAGCGAGGCGGAATGCCGGGAGAATTCCCGGTCCAAGAGCGCGAAACTTCGGGCGGCGGTCCGATTAGACCGAGATTAGAAGGAGCCGAATGATGCGAAATTTACTGGTGCGCCGACAGCGCAGAATGTTGCGCGGGTGGTTCAGGTGGATTCCGGTGTTGGCGATTCCTTTTACGGTTCTTTTCATCCATGCCTGGCTTAATATCCAAATTCTTCGGGCGGACTACGTTTTGCGGGAGTTGGACAAGGAGTCGAAGGTGCTTCAGGGCCAACTCGATCACGCAGGTGTCGTGCAATCGGTTCAACAGGACCCAGAGATTCTGGCGGCCCAAGCTGATCGGTTGGAATTTGTGCCGCCAAAGCCCGGCCAGCGTGAAGTAATTTCCTACAATCCCCGTGAATTTACCCCTTCTCCAGACGAAGAAGCATTCGCAATGGCCCAGCGTGGTGCGATACGGGAAGCACCTGCGCTACGCACGCCGATGCCTCTACCGGTGCAGGATGTCAACCGGAGGGAGAGCGCACCTGAAAGGGTTGCCGATCCGCCACCGACGGTCTGGGTTGCGCTGGATGAGCACGCCGACGAGGTTTTTACGGCTGCTGTTGAAGATACTGTGAGCACGTCCGTTGTATTGGACTTGCCTGCGGATGACGAGATGGAAGTCGTGTCTGATTTGGATACGGCCATGGATGACTTGGAAGTGCTGTAGACCAAGCCCTCCATACTGATGAGGAATATAGAGATTCATGAAACGGCGCAGGCCCGGCGAAAAAGCCGAACCCCAGTCTCCCTGTGGCGAGCCACTGTCGGCCCCGCAGCGGCGCCGTTTGCGTCTTATGCTGGCCTGTTTTTTGGCTGGTTTCGTGCTTGTCGTGATTCGCCTCCACTTCGTTCACCTGCTGCCAAACGCCAAGCTGTCTGAGAACCTTGTTGCCGAGAAACCCCTCACGGCCCCGCGGGGCGATATCCTCGACCGAAATGCCAAACTCAAGTTGGCCACCAACCGAGAGGTGCCCTCCCTCTCGGTGGATCCCTCCAAGCTGTCCGACCCCAGGCGCTTTGCGGAATCGGTGGCGCCGCGTCTGGGGCTGGATGTGGACGTGCTATTTCAGCGTGTAAGTCAGCGGACGGCATCGGGAAAGCCCTTTCAATTCAAGTGGGTCAAGCGTTGGATCCGGGAAGAGGCACAGGTGCTTGCCCTTGCCGATCTAATGATCGAATGGGAGGATGCCCTCGCTGTCAAGAAAGAGCTGATTCGACACTATCCGCAACGGACTGCCGCTTCCCATTTATTGGGGTACGTCAATCGTAATGGCGACGCTTCGGAAGGTTTGGAACTGAGTTTCGACAAGCATTTGCGCAGCGAAGACGGGATTTATAAAGCGCGCACGGATGGAAAACGTCGAATGCTGGAGTCTCGTGTCCTGGAGTATAGCCCTGCCAAGGCGGGTGAAGTTGTCCAGCTTACCATCGACGTGAACATGCAGCAAAAGCTGGAGCTGGAACTTGACAAACGACTAATAGCCTGCAACGCCTCGCAGGGTATGGGTGTCTTGATGGACCCGGACACGGGCGCTATCTATGCGCTGGCGACACGCCCTGCCTATGACCCCAATTTTTACGACGACTATCCCGCCGAACAGCGGCGCAACAAGGCGATCACGGATTACTTTGAGCCAGGGTCCGCCTTCAAAATCGTGACAGCCGCCGCAGCGATTGAAGAGGGACTCATTACACAAAGCACGCTCATCGACTGCGAGAATGGCAGCTTTAATCCCTACGGTCACCGCATAAGCGATTTCCATAAGTTCGGGGTCATTCCGTTTTCAAAATGCTTCGAGGAGTCGAGTAATATTGCCATCATCAAAGTGGCGAAAATGCTCGGCCCCGAACGTCTTGACCAATGGATGCGCTCCTTTGGCTTTGGGGAAACGACAAGTCACGACTTCTCCACAGGCGCCGAGAGTCCAGGGATTCTGCGCACCCGAAAAAACTGGAATGGCCTTTCCATGGGTTCCTTGCCCATGGGGCAGGAAATCGGTGTGACTATTTTGCAGCTCGCCCGCGCTTTTGCCGCCGTTGCCAATGGTGGCATCCTGGTCGAACCCTATTTCATTGAGCGTGCCATCGCGAGTGACAACACGTTCACCTACCAGCACACGGCCCCGGAAGCAAGACGCATCATGTCGGAGTCCACGGCTGCGATTATGCGCGACCTTTGTCACCGGGTTGTGCTGAACGGCACCGCAAAAGACAGGGCGAATATTAAGGAGTACAGTGTGGGCGGCAAGACCGGCACGGCGCAAATGCTTGCGAAGTCGGGCCGGGGCTATAGCAAAGATCGCTATACCACGGTATTTGCAGGGTTCGCTCCCGTATCCGACCCCAAAGTCGTGTGTGCTATCGTCATAAAGGAACCCATGATTAGAGAGCACTGGGGTGGCTTCGTCTGCGGGCCTGTATTTCGTGATGTCGTACGAGACGCGCTTATTCGCCTCAATGTGCCGGCCGATCAGAAATACGACGAGGAAGTTGGTGTGGTGACTGCGTCCGTTTCGGAGGAGCAAGGCGCGGACGGTGACACCATCACGGAGCGTTTGAGCGAGGCCGATATCCTCGAATTGGAGCTTGCCATGGAAGGCCAGTTGGAAAGTCTGGACGGACTGGAACTCCTGCGAAGCGACGGGGATGTAGTAGAAGGCGGTGCCTTGTTGCCGGACCTGATGGGCCTTTCCAAGCGCCAGGCCTATGAAGCACTTAGCGATCTTGGCATTCCCTGGGACCCCCAGGGCGTGGGCTGGGTAATCTCCCAGAACCCGGCAGCGGGTACGCCTGTTTCCATCGTGCAGTTGTGCGCCCTGGAATTTTCCAGAAAGAAGTTGGAGCCTGACGATGATGACCCATCTTGAAATTAACGAAGTGCTGGGACTCGGAACTTCCGATCTCCCTGAATTGGATGCAACAGGCATTTCCGAAGACTCCCGGAAGGTGGGGCCGGGCGATATTTTTGTGGCTATTTCGGGGGAGCATGTGGATGGCCACGACTATGCCGCCGATGCGGTGGGCGCGGGTGCGGTGGCCATTCTGGGTGATCGGCCTGGCATCGATCGTTTTGAGGGGTGCCCCTACCTTTTCTCCGAGCAACCGCGCGAGGCGGAAGCCCTGCTGGCTCATGCGCTTGCGGACGATCCGACGAAGACCCTGACGGTCATCGGAATCACGGGAACCAACGGCAAATCGAGCACGGCCCTGTTGGCCCAGTCTATCCTGAAAGAAGCGGGATATCCCACGAGCAATTTTGGAACGATGGGCTACGAAATCGCGGGCGCCATGCTTCCCGCAGCCCATACGACGCCCTTTGGCGATGAACTCGCCCACTTGCTGGCCCAGGCGCGGGATGCGGGCGATACGCACGTGGTGATGGAGGTAAGTTCTCATGCCCTGGCACAGGAACGGGTGGCCGGCATTCACTTCCGGGCCGCTGCCTTTACCAACCTCACCCAAGACCACTTGGACTATCACGAGACCATGGAGGCCTATCGCGAGGCCAAGTTGAAGCTCTTTCAGCGTGTTGAGGGCGAGGGCGCCTTTACCGTGGTGAATAAGGCGGACCCGGCGGGGCATATTTTTGAGGAGGCCTCTACGGCCCATTCCATCACCTATGGTCCCGATGGGGTCATACGGGCGCGGGATATTCGCCTCGGCATGTCGGATACCCGTTTTACACTGGCGACGCCCCGGGGCGAGGTCGATGTGACGATACAATTGCTGGGCCATCACAATATTCAGAATGCCCTTTGCGCCGCCGCGATTGCCTATGGACTTCGCATTGACTTGCCCACGATTGCAGCGGGATTGGCCCGCTTGCCCCGTGTTCCCGGTCGTTTCGACGGGGTGGATGGGGGGCAGGACTTCTTTGTGGTGGTCGACTACGCCCACACCGAGGACGGTCTGAAGAATGTACTCGAAGCGGCTCGGGCGCTCTGCAAAGGCCGTATCATCACGGTGTTCGGCTGCGGCGGTGATCGTGATCGCGGCAAGCGCCCCAAGATGGGCAAGATCGCGGGCGAACTCAGCCACTTTTGCGTGCTTAGCTCGGACAACCCCCGGAGTGAGGATCCCAGCCTGATCCTTCTGGATGTGGAGGTTGGGTTGCAAAAGGCGGGCTGCACGAAGGAGGACGACTACGTTGTTATCGAGAGCCGTGCGGAAGCCATTCGCCATGCCATTGGGATGGCCGATAAAGGAGACCTGGTGCTGATTGCGGGCAAGGGCCATGAGGACTATCAGATCCTTGCCGACGAAACAATTCACTTTGATGATCGGGAAACGGCACTTCAGGTGTTGGCGGGTCGGCACTGATGGGATGGTCCTACACCCTTGCCCGTCTTGCGGATTGGGTGCAATGCGTCCTTCCCGTCGGCGACAGCGGCGCGGTCACCGGCGTGTCGACGGACACCCGCACGTTGAAACCGGGCGATGTGTACGTTGCTCTCCGTGGCCCGAACTTCGATGCGGAAAGTTTCGTTGCGGAAGCCTTTTCAAAAGGGGCGGCGGCGGCTATTTGCCGACAATCCCATTACGAAGGTCCCTGCCTCGTGACGGAGGATCCTCTGGCCGCTCTTCAGCGCTTTGCGTCCCGACACCGCATGAGCCACGATATTCCCGTGTTGGCTATTACCGGGTCGTGCGGAAAGACGACGGCCAAAGACTTTAGCACGGCTGTTTTGGAGAGCCGCTATGCGGTGGTGAAGACACCGGGCAACCTCAACAACGAAATCGGATGTCCCCGTTCCCTTTTGGGCATCGACCGACACACGAGCTTCGCGGTCATCGAAATGGGCGCGAATCACCGGGGAGAAATCGCTAATCTCTGCAAAATGGCACGGCCCACGGAGACAGCGGTTACCATGGTGACGGCAGCCCACCTGGAGGGCTTCGGTAGCATCGAAGATGTGGCCCGGGCGAAAGCAGAAATCGTGGACAATCTTGATGCCGATGGCCGCTTTTACCAGAATATGGACAATCCGTGGTGCCGGGCGATGGCCCGTGATTTCGCTGGCGAAATTATCCGTTTTGGCAGTGAGGGCGACGTGGTGCTTCGGTCCTGCGAATTTGACGCCGCCGGGGAGCTGGAGCTTACGATTGATCCCATCGGCGATCT
>JAJRPE010000084.1 GCA_024280935.1 Candidatus Hydrogenedentota bacterium | reverse complement strand
GGTGTAGTAGAGCCGGGGAAAATACAACACCGGGTTAAAATGGGGCCCCTCCATGAGATCATAGACCGCAAACCGGAAAAAGTAGGTTTCAAATGCGGGGTGCTGGTGAAACCCCAAAAAACCGGTCAAGAGATAGAGCACACCACCAGGCCCACCCCCGAGGGCAAACAATACGAAGGCAAAATTGGCCTGCCGTGGCACGACGGTGCGGAGAAGCCGATAAACAACCCAAAGATAAAATAGCGCGCCAAGTCCGTTGGCAAAGCCGTAGAACAAGAAACGATTGACCGGCAGAAGTTGATGAACAAGGCCCAATGCGCCGTAGAGCCAGAGATGGGGTACGCTGTAATACGCAAGGGATTGCTCCCCCCCTTCGGCCTGGCAGGTGGCGTAGGGCGAGGCAAATCCCGAAGGGAACATGCCCATTCTCTCAACAAACAGGGCGCTGTCAGGAATGTCCAGACCCGTCGGCACCGTACCCACCGGGGGAGCGTACAGAATGATCCCATGGATAAGTGGTTGCAGGGATGCCAGCGCAATGATCAGGATCCAGATGGCCCGTGGCATCTTGCCCGATTCAGCCGCCATGCCATACCCCGATGACGAGCAGGCCCAATGCCAGGGCCGTAACAACACCGCCCGAAACGTAGATAAATGCCCGGGTTGCACGCGGCCAATCATCATAGGCCCCGCTCAGGGCATAGCGCCATATGATGGCCGCCGCCATGCCGTTGCTGACCAATCCGATAACCACGATCTCACTGATATCCTCGCCCCGATAAGCCCGGGCCAGCCCGAAGGCATACATGGTCGTAAGCGCGAGGTACGCCGCGCCAAGCAGACGAAAGAACAGCACCGGCTCCACAATCGGCAGGCGGTACCGCACCATGAGGCTGTGGGGCAGAAACAGCATGGGCAGGCTCCAACCGAATAGCGTAACAATAATCTTGATCCAGAGCAGGGTGATGAGCATGGGACGCTCCGCCTTTCGCACGGCGTGTTTACACGTATCGCGTTCAAAAAGACCTTACGCTGCCGACCAAGCGCGGGTCAACCACATGCTTTGTCGTAACCGTTCAGGTGCCGTGGCATCTTGGCCCTCAAAAAATGGTCTGCGGGTGCCACGGGTAGGCCTCTCAGGGCTTACCCGTGTAGTTTCTACCGCTAAGGAAGACGATCCAAAAACAAAGACAGCGCATCTGCACGGGTAAACCCTACCGGGCCTACCCGTGGCACCCGAAGGTCTTTTTGTCGATTATAGTGGCCCGTGTCGTGAACGCTTACCATTTGGCTATTGCCTGTTGGACATGCTTTCCAGACACGGGCAAGGGCTATCGCCCCTTGTCCGTGGCACCCCAATCTTTTTCCCAGCCTGAAGATTGCCACGCTGGGATCAAAAAGGCGAGCGTAAGAGTTCACACCAAAGGGGGTCGGGCATTCCTGCCTGACACAAGGAGCACGTCGGACATGAAGCCCGCCACGGGCACGTAGCCCCGTTGCGTTCGAGCGACAAAACACGATACGCCGTCCTCGACGATCAATGTGTCACCACGAACACGACGTGCGTTTTCGACACCCAACCTGCGCGTTATGTCAGGCAGGAATGCCTAACCCCCTTTGCCTCAGAACCTGGAGCAGGTGATGAAGGCGAGTCTTCGACCCTCGTACCTCGGGATCGCGCGGCACGTCCGCCAGGGCCGAGGCCCGCATAGTCTCGGTGCAGTGTTTTACGGCGAAGCCGTTTAGTTCAACGCTTACGCTTTGTCAAAACGAGACGGATGGTGTATGCTCGTGGCTTCCGAAAACAACATATTAACCGGCAGGATGCGCCATGAAAACGCCTCAGAGAACCTTCGCTTTTGCACTGATATCGCTTACCGCACTGATCGGCACCACGCCCCCGGCGCAGGCGGCGAACCGTGCCGTTGATGTTGAGCCGGATACGGGCCTTGCGACCGCCGTCGTGGTCGAAAACAAGGCCCTGGCCCACACAACGCAATTCGCGCCCGTTGATGGAAAAGGAAATGTTGTCGGCGCGTCGCTCAACGAACAGTTGGGTGCGGCCATGGCCAACGTGGGAACCGCCTTGGGCGAAGTGGGTTCCGGGTTGTCCCAAATTGTCCGGCTGAACGTCTATGCAACCACGAACGAGCATGTGGAGCAAGCGCGCCGGCTGTTGAAGAATCATCTCGGACCCGGCAGCCACCCCGTGGCCACCTTCGTCGCGACCCAGCTTCCCCACGCCAAAACCCTCGTCGCCCTGGATGCTATCGCTACCGTCAGCGATAACCGTGCGCCCGCGAAGGTGCTCCGCCATAGCAGCCCAAAGCTAGCCGACAACGGCGGCGTGGCCCATGTCGTCGTGCTGCCAAAGGGGCGCACCCTCTACATCTCGGGCATGGCGGACCCAGAAGGGGGCTTGGCCGACGCAACCACCGGCACCATGGAGCAGCTCCACACCGTCCTCGCCCTCAATGGCATCGGCCCCAAAGAGGTCGTCCACCTCAAGGCGTACATGAAACCCGTGGATGAGTCCTATGTGGCCGAAGAGGCCATGGCCTGCTTCTACCCGAAGCAAACAGCACCGGCAATGACGTTCATCGAATGGCGCAACGGCATCCCCATCGAAATCGAGCTCATCGCCCACCTGCCTGGCAAGGGTGACAGCGACGACCCCGTCCAATTGCTGTGGCAGCCCGAAGAAAAGCGTTCCCCTGTCTATTGCCGATTTGCCGTGGTGAACAGCACGACCCGCATCTATACCCAGGGTTTTCTCTCCCAGGAAGCCGTGGATGCTGACGGACAAATTCGCAGCATCTACCAGCAGTTGGAAGCGGTCCTTAGTCCCCTTGGCAGTGATTTTCGCCACCTGGTAAAAGCGACCTACCTCCATTCGGCGGATGACACCAGCAAAGCCCTGAACGCGATTCGCCCCGAACTCTACGATCCCAAACGTCCGCCCGCCGCCTCCAAGGCCAGCATCGCGGGCACGGGCGATGAGCAGCGGACGATGCTTATCGACATGATTGCGGTGCCGAGCAATTGATCTGGGAGCGCAGGCGTCTCGCCTGCATTTCGCGCCATCGGCGCAGCAGGTCATGCGTTACACCCCGCTATTGAAGACCGTACACAGCAGATTCGCCGACGCATTCCCTTGCCCAACGGTCCACCTTGCTGCCCGGCAGGCGAGACGCCCGCGCTCCCAAGTATCGTCGGCCCGTTGTATTGTCGTAGCGGACACCGCCGGTTTAGACGATTCCGCAGACGTTCTACGTTGGGCGCGCCTCTTTTTCGAGCAACCACGTATAGATTGTCGCGTGGGTCCTTGCGCTTGCAGACCACGACAATACCTCGTGGCGGCCTTGACGGAGGGAGGCAAACTGGGCATTGGCCTCCACCGGGTCGTTGAAAAAAGTCCCGATTGCATCGCTCAGTGCTTCCACATTCTGCGCCTCCACACACCACCGTGGATCCCCGCCCACAAGGTCGGGCAGCCCCCCGGTCTTCGTCACCAGCAGGGGCTTCCCGTAACCCAGGACCTGCACGCCCACCGCGCTTTGGGCATCGAAGTGGGTGTAGGGCAACACCACCAGATCGGCGGCGGCGAAGTAGTGGCCCACCTCGGCTTCGGGGATGTAGTCGAGGCGGAGGTGAACACACTCCGCCAATCCCTTCGCCTCGATGATGGCTTGATAGAGTTCCCAAGTTCCCCAAGGTTTTCCCGCGATAAGCAGTTGGACCTCCGGGTGCGTGTCGCGCACCAGAGCCAAGGCGTGAAGGAGTACATCCAGCCCTTTGTAGGGGCGGATGATGCCAAAGAACAACAACGTGGGGCGGTTGAGAGGCAGGTCGAGAACACGACGAGCCTCCTTTGTATCCATGGTCGGCCTACCCGCCCCGAGGATACCCATGGGCACGTGGCTGACGCGGGAGGCATCCACGCCAAATTCTGCCAGGAGCTGTTCCCGGTTCATCTCGCTATGCACGAAAATATGGCTGGCTAATCCATAAAGCAAGTGACTAGACCGCAAAAACCACGGACTCGGCTCGTGGGGCAACACGTTGTGTGCCGTAAGCACCACGGGCACACCACGCAGCCGTGCCAGGAGTGCAAAGGTGATGCACACGGGAGCCAGGGGAAGGCTCCACCACTGGATGTGGACCACATCGACCCGCGCCCGAAAGGCGTACCAGCACCAGCCCAGAGGGTTATACCACGTGAGCACGTGACGCACGGTAAGGCCCGGCGCTTCAGGAACCGTCCCCGTGGGGTCCATGACATCCTTTACCCCCGGAAAAAGCCACCGGGGATACATGGCCTTGAAGCCAATGGCGTCCACGGGGCCATGCTGGGCCAAGGCTTCCGCTAAAGCCCCGCAATAGCCAGGGATGCCTTGCGCCTGGGGCGGAAAGGAGCCAAGAAGAAGGACATGGGGGCCATCAGCCATTTCGTTATCAGTAAGCATTCACGACCTGTGGCATCTTGCTCCTTAAAAAAGCAACCTGCGGGTGTAGCTGTGAACGCTTAACCGTTATCAACCGCCCACTGTCAACCGTCAACTATCCACCATCGACTGCATACGTTCCCACTGGGCACGACCGACTTCTTTGATCTTACTGTTGGGCCACCGCTCCAGGGGGGAATAGCAGGGGTGGTGATGTTCCTTGTAGGGATTATTTCGGGCGGCGTTGTAGCAGCAGATAAGCGACCAGCGCGGATCTTCGCTGAGGTTGGCATCGGAACGATGGAGAACGTTCCCATGAAACCAGAAGGTGTCACCCGGCTCCAGTTCGCAATGGACAACCTCCATCCGCTCCAGGATTTTTTCCATGCGCTCAGGATCAGCACCGGCCTGATCACCTACGATGCCGTGGTTGATGCGGCCCAGATGGTGGGAGCCGGGAATGACCTGGAGGCAGCCGTTCGCCTTCGTGGCCGCATCGATTGCAATGAGGCAACTTGCCATATGGGGGTAGAGGCAGCCGTTGTCATACCAATAGCCGTAATCCTGGTGCCATTCCCAGGCACCGCCCACACGGGGTTCTTTGAGCATCATCTTGTGGTGATAATGATAGACCTCGCCGCCGAGCAACTGCTCCATGGGGTCCACCATTTTGTGGGAGCGGACAATTGCGCTGTACATGTCGTCTTCCAGCGTATTGCACACGGCGATCCGGGTTTTGTAACCCTCGACATCCACGCGCTCAATGGCACCGCTGGCAATGGCCTTGTCGGCCTTGGCGATGTTGTACAGCAGCTCAACCTCTTCGGCATCATAGTACGCCTTCCTCAGCACGTAGCCGACCTCTTCAAATTCGGCGACCTCGGATGGGCTTAATACAGGTGTACTCATGGCAGGTTTCTTTCGACTCGTTCGCGTTGTAGCCCGTTTTTGGACAACAAATCTACAGGGTGAGTTCCAAGTCTGTACAAAGACACCTACGGGTGCCACCCTCACACGAAGCCGGTTCCCGGCTAAGTTTGCGGGTGTGGACTCCAAGAACGTGTCTCACTTTATAACTTGGTCCACAATAGATGTCATAGTATTTTTTCAGGCTCTGGTTTTACGGGTATAGGCTATCCGGGTGGCCCACACCCGCAAGCTCCCCCGCATGAGGGTGGCAGTCTTGGGCTATGAAAAAACATTAGTGCCTTTGGGCCTGTTATCGACAAAAAAATTATGAATTTGCGATGTCGTTTTCGGCCTGAAAGGCCTCAATAGGTTAGCCCAGGGCAACGCCCTGGGAAAAGAAATTAGAAAATCAAAGCCCTGAAAGGGCGTAATAGAAGCACACCCCCACCACTGTGTCGCCCTTTCAGGGCTATTAATTATTTTACATTCTGACCCAGGGCGTTGCCCTGGGCTAACCTATTTTGCCCCTTCGGGGCG
>JAJRPE010000083.1 GCA_024280935.1 Candidatus Hydrogenedentota bacterium | reverse complement strand
GGGTAAACCCTACCGGGCCTACCCGTGGCACCCGAAGGTTGTTTTTTGAGGACCAGGATGTCACGAGTCGTAATGCTTACGATAGAAGTTTTTGGGGAAATCTCGGAATGAGAGGAAAGCGTAATGCTGAACAATCGAATCACACGACGCAGTGCATTGCTTGCAGGAACGATGGGGGCATTGCCACTGATGCTTTCTTCATCGGCATCGGCGGCGGGTCCGTACAAGCCCTCCATCGGCATGGCCACGTTGGGATTTGGCAAGTTTACAAATGAGGCGCTGGCGGAAGAGTTGGCCGCCAATGGGATCACAATGGTTCAATTGTTTTTGAACCAAACGGACAGCAAGTACTGGAAGTACAACGGGCGATCCGACTTGTCGGATTTGACGGCGGCGCGGTGCGCGGCCATCGGCGATGCGTATCGGACGAATGGGGTCGAAATTCACAGCCTGGGCGTTTACACCAACCTCATTCATCCAGACGAGGGAGAGCGGGCCGCGAACCTGGCCTATTTTGAGGCGATGATGAAGGCAGGAACGGCGATGGGCGTGCGCACGTTTATCACCGAAGCGGGTCACTATGAGCCGGAGAAAACCGAGCATGTGGCCTACCATTTTCAGGATGCCGTCTGGACGCAGATGGTGGCGACGGGGAAAGAACTGGCCGGGCTGGCGGAGCGTCACGATGCGAAGGTGCTGTTTGAACCCTTTTACCGGGGCTTCCTGGCCACTGCAAAGCGGATGAAGCTTTTTCTGGAGGCTATCGATTCGCCTCGGGTGCGTGCGTTGCTGGATCCCGCGAATCTGCTGGAGGTGAATGACCTTGAGGAGATGTTCGACCAACTTGGGCCGTGGATTGACTGCTTCCACGCAAAGAACCGTAAGTTGCATACCGCAAATGGCGTAGCGGCGGACCAGGGTGATCTTGACTACGTGAAGTTTGTTAGCTTGGCTTCGCAGCATGCCCCGAAAGCGCCATTCATGCTGGAGTACGTGGGGCCGGACACCTATAAGACAGCGCTGGCGTATCTGAAGGAAGCACTTGTGAAAATGTGAAAGTAGAGAGCCTTTCGCTTCCCTTACCCGCAGGCATTTTTCGCCCCGAGTGCGAGGGCAAATCGTCGTCCGTGCGAACGCGGGGATCCAGTGGTGCTTCGATGGGCCTCTGCCGCGTTCTGGACTGGGAATGACGGTATGGCATGGGTGGCTGTCTCAGCGCTTCGGATGAAGATAAAACGCATCCAGGCGTTCCGTCAAGTAGTCGAAGGCTTCGTCCACCGAGTCGCACAGGTGAAAGAGATCGAGATCGGATTCGCTGATTGTGCCCCAATCCACCAGGGCCTGAAAGTCGATCACCTCTTCCCAATAGTCTTTCCCGTAGAGCACGATGGGCATGGGCTTGGCCGATTTCTCGGTCTGGACGAGCGTCAAGACCTCAAAGAGTTCATCCATGGTGCCGAAGCCGCCGGGAAAAACCACGAAGGCTTTGGCAAGGTAGACGAACCAGAATTTACGCACGAAAAAGTAGTGAAACTCGAAGGCGAGTTCGGGGGTCTGGTAGGGATTGCCCGATTGTTCAAAGGGCAGGCTGATATTAAGGGAAATGGACTTCGCGCCCGCTTCGTGGGCACCCCGGTTGGCCGCTTCCATGATGCCCGGCCCGCCACCGGAGCAAATCAGGAAACGGCGGCTCGATTTGGGCAAGCCCTCGCTCCAACGCGTCAGCTGCGCCGAAAGATCGACCGCATCCTGATAATACCGGGCATGTTGCACCGCCCGCTCGGCCCGCTTGAGGCTTGCCTGCGTCGTCTCGGACGGTGTTGTCTCGGCATCCGCCGCAGCTTGTGCCGCCACCCGTTGCTCTTGTGCCTCCTTCGGGGACAGGGTTCGCGCCGAACCGAAAAAGACGATGGTATCGCGGACGCGCAGCTTGCGGAACCGGCTTCGCGGCTCGACAAATTCGCACAAGACCCGAATGTGCCGCGCGTCAGCGGAGTTCAGGAATGCCAGGTTTTTGTAGGCTTTTTCGGGTGTCGTCATCAACATTCGTTCCTTATGGACAGAGTAAGCGTTCACACGCAAAGAAATTCCACACCGTCATTCCCACGCACGTGGGAATCCAGAACGCGACAGGGAACTCTCAGGCCACACTGGATCCCCGCGTTCGCGAGGATGACGATCTGCTTTCGCGCCCAGATGGTGAACGCTTACTGGGTAGAGCAAGGCCATGGCAGCTTCGCCCGCTCATCCCAGGTAAAACTTGCAACGCGCCGTGTCCATATTACCTAATAGAAGAACGTCACGGAGCAATGAAGCACCACCGGAGAGACTCTTGCATAGCCCGCTGTCCATACGCAACTACGTTCGCGAGCGTCGATGAAGATTATTGATCGCACGGGGCAATGCATCTCCGGTCGCTTTCGTGTGGAGAAGACCCTCGGCCACGGCGGCATGGGGACGGTCTATCTGGTCCACGACGAGCGGAAACACCGGGACATCGCCCTCAAAATTCTGCACAAGAAGCACCGTAAACGCGACTGGATTGTGGCCCGTTTTGCCCGAGAGGTTGATGTCCTGCGCACGCTGGAGCATCCGAACGTGGTCGATCTCATTGACGCGGGCCATCAGGGCAACATGCTCTACTACACCATGGAATATATCAAGGGGCACAATCTGCGGGAATGGATGCACCGCAAGAAAAACATGGATTTCGGGTCCGCCGTCCACGTTCTCTATCTTGCCGCCAAGGGGCTCCACTATGTGCATAAGCGGTATCTTCACCGGGATATCGCCCCCGAAAACGTCATGGTCTGCCCGGACGGCACCGTGAAAGTGATTGACTTTGGGTTGGCGCGAAAGAACGAGTGTACCGAGGGCTTGACGATTATTGGCACGAGCCTGGGCCGAACCGAGTACAACGCCCCAGAGCAGGATCGCGATGCCGCAACCGCCGATACCCGGGCCGACATCTATCCGCTGGGCATCATGCTCTACGAAATGATGACGGGAAAGCTTCCCGAGAAGGAAGCCACCCCGGAAGAATTGGCCGAGGAACTTCCCGACGGCTGTCTGACCTTTTTACAACGAACCCTGGCGCAGGATCCCTGTGACCGCTACACCACCGCCGGGGAGGCCGGGGCGGAGTGGCTGCGTATCCATAAGCGCCCCGAGGAGGCAACAGGATCCAAACCCGCTCTCAGCCCGTCCTCCGATTCCGAGAAAGCTCCGAATATATGGGCGCGTTTTATGCGCTGGATCGGAAATAGGTTTTCACGCCAGAAGCCTTCG
>JAJRPE010000082.1 GCA_024280935.1 Candidatus Hydrogenedentota bacterium | reverse complement strand
TTCAACGCACGGATTCGTCTGCACCACCTTTGCCTGTAGCGCGAGAAAACCAGCGACTGTCGATGGTAACGCGCACAATTATCGTTTTGCAACACGCCCTCCAGCCCCCATTGCCCCGCTACCCCGAAAAAACACACCGATCAGACCCAACCCTTCAGCGGGTGTACTCGATTTTCCAACGGAAATGTAACGCGCTTGCCCTGTATATAGGCTTCAAATACGGCTTGGATCATTTCCTGGGAAGCCCGGCCATCCTGAATCGACGGGGCCGGCTCGCGGTCTTCTTCGATGGCCTGAATTAAATCCGCAACAATCGGCGCATTTCGGTCACGATGCGGATCATCCATCATCTTGACCGGCGGTGCGCCGGGAAGGGGCTTCCAGGCGCTTACCGGAGCGCCATCGGCACCCGTGCGCGCTGACCAGCCCGAGTCTTCCAACCAGAGCACTTCCGGGGCGGCAGACCCCTGGCTCTGATCCGGCGCCACAGGTTTTCGGGCCGCTCCGTTGGTCTTAATGGATATGACGCCCTTGGTGCCAAGGATATCTATGCCCCAACGCCCCCCGTTTCCTTCCCGGGTAAACATAGAATTAAAATAACCAGGCACGCCCTTCTTGAATCCATACGTCGCCGCCACCCGGTTGCCCACGATGGGGCCAAGCGGTTCCGTTGCTTCCCGAACATGCTTGGGAAGGACAGGCTTTCCGTTGTGGGTAATGTCGGATTGGCACCAGAGGGGTTCGCCCATAAAATAGCGCATCATGTCGAGAAGGTGGGTGCCGAGCACAACGAGGTCTTCGGCACCGGCGCGGTGATCCTCTTTGCCCCGGCTGCGAATCTCGACAATGGTGCCAATGAGTTTTTCATCCCACATCATTTTCTTAACATACTCGATGATCGCGGTCTTTCGGAGGTTGTAGGCGATGGCCCACTTGAGATTCTTCGCCTCCACCGCCCCGATCATGGCATCCGCTTCCGCCAAATCCACGCTGATCGGCTTCTCCAAAAAACCATGGGCACCCACAGCCACGCAGGCCTCCACATAAGCCCGGTGGTTCACCGTCCAGCGAGGTCCGACCGCAACAATATCAGGTTTTTCTTTCTCCAGCATCTCTTTGTAATCGGCGTAGGTATTCTCGGCCTTCGCCTCTGCGGCATGCTTGGCGCGGCCTGCCTCATCCGGGTCGGCCAGCCCCACGACCTTAATCCGCTCATGCCGATCAAAGGCCAGATGCAAGTAGTGCCCATAGCCGCCCTGCTTGCTGTCGCCAATAACACAAGCACGGTAAATCTTCTTCCCGCCTTCAGCGGCAGCCCCTGCGGACATGCCTGCCGCCGTGGCTGCGGCACTGGCCAGAAATGTTCTGCGATTCAGTTTCATTTTACCGTGCTCCTTCGCGGCACCGGGCCACGCCTTCGAGTCAAAATCTGCTACAGTATTCAACAATCCCGTTCAATAATCAAGGAGTACGCCAAAGGCCATGAAGACCCTGCCGCCAGATACCGCCGTGATCATTATCGACCACGGCTCCAGGCACGCCGCCGCCAACGACATGCTCTTCGACATGGTCAGCCAGTACAAGGCCGTCACGGGCATCGAAATGGTAGAAGGAGCACATATGGAGTTGGCCAAACCAACGCTCGAAGATGCCGTTCGGGCGTGCATTTCGCTGGGGGCTGCCCGCATCGTGGTCCACCCCTATTTTCTTGCGCCGGGTCGCCACAGCACGCACGACATCCCTGCAATGGTCGTAAAAGTAGCATCTGAGTTCCCGACAATCCAGTTTCACGTCTCTGAGCCGCTGGGCGTTGCCCCAAAAATAGCGGAGGTCATGCAACAGCGCATTCTGGCGGCCTTGGCCTGACCTTCTTACCTGACCTTCTTGCAGGGCGGCATCGAATATGCTACAACCAATATGTCATGGGCGGTAAACCGAAGTGTTGTTGTGGGGCAAGGACATAGAGAGGTATAGCCGTGCCCGGACCAAGCACCCCGATAACCGTTGGGAATACCGCCTATCTGAGTATCATGGATGAACGATTCATGGTTCAGATTCTGGGTGTGGAAGGAAATGCAATCTGGGTTTCCTTCCCCGGCGCCTGTTATCCCCTCAACGGCATGGGCGGGCGGCTCGAATTTCATCGACCGGAGGGACTGAGCGCCTACAACGTACAGGTGCTGCGCTATGCGGATGGCCAGGCTAAAGGAATTATCCTGGAGCGAAGCGAGAGCGCCGAACACAGAACCCACCGCACCGCGTGGCGTGTTCCCACCGATATGACGGTCGCCGTCCAACTGCCGGACAGCGACTACCGCTTTTCTGCGGTGATGGAGAATATCAGTGCGGACGGTGCCCTCCTCCGCGCCCATCCCGTGCTGCCCATTCGTGCAACCGTGCATATGACTTTTTCGCTGGACCGGGAGCATGGCGAGCAACTGGCAGAAGGCCGGGTGTGCTATGCCCAGGAGGCGAGTTCCATGACAACGCCCCCTGCACAGCACTATGGCATTCGCTTTACCACGATGAACGCCGATACGCGGCGCTTGCTCACCTTATTTCTCTACCACCACATCCGAAAAATCTACCCAAAGGATGTGGCGGCCATGTATCCAAGAACGCGGCGACGAAAATAGGTGGCCGGGCCACAACCCAAGCAAACCCTTGTCGGTGAATTAAAGTTTGAACCACTAATGGACACGAAATTTCACGAATACGGCAAAATCGATGACACCCGTTTCGACTCGTCACCCTCGCGTTTGAATCCAGGGCAAAGAACCTTTTAAAGGCTTCACTTCGCAGCAGCACACGTATTCTGTTCTGTATTTCTTGTTTTCTTTATTCGTGAAAATTCGCGAAAATTCGTGTCCATTCGTGGTGAAATGTTTCTTTTCTTTGCGCCTTAGCGCCTTTGCGTGCGATCTTTTTTCGGGGGCACGCAAAGGCGCAAAGGTCGAGTTTCGACCGCAGGCTGCACCAAATTATAAAAATCTTCGTCTGTCTTGAATGGAACGTTATAGTCAATGTTTACTGCAGTTCCGAGGTGCATTAAAAAACTTCTTGTTTTTAATAGCGGTTCTTTCAGATTGAGACACTAAGGTATATCCCCTGCACACATGCCAAACCCGTGTTATACTGAGTTTATCAAGGAGGTATAATTCCATGCGATTTATTATGATTGCGCTGCTCTCGCTGGGCCTTTCCGGTTGCCTGGCCGACGTACTGATGACAACGGCGATTCAGGGTGAAATGCAAGCCAAACAAGCCGGTGCGGCCCAGAATGTCCTGAATCATGTAAAAGATGATACGGCGGAAATAAGCTTGCAGCGCGCCGTGGATGCCTATAATGGCGAAAAGGGCTACTATCCAGAATCGCTGGATGAGCTTGTCCCATCATTCATCGACCCGATTCCCCAACGGGCCGATGGGGGTAATTTCGGCTACAACCCCATAACCGGGCGTATTTCGGACGATGACAGCGGCCCCACTGCTGCGGACTACTTGTTGATGGATGACATCACGGCCGCTATCAATGCCTACGGGACCGCTGCGGGGTACTATCCCCCCACCTTGGATGCCTTGGCAGAAACGGGCTATCTGCCCCAGCCACCCCGCACCGAAGGAGGCTTGGAGTTCGCGTATAACAACCAGAATGGGGTGTTTACCCATCCCCTGGACGGCCACGTGGCTGCGGCCAGGCCCGCACCACAGCGTAATCGCGGGGGCGGTGCGGCAGTCGGCGGTGGCGGCCCCATGGGCGAGGCCATGACCAGCATCGCCATCCAAGAGCAACTGAACAGCAACAGCAACGCGGGTGCAAGCCGTGCCCGGGGCGCCGGTGCCGTTGGCATAGGCCGTGCCACAAGATCAACCAATGCACGACAGGAAAAGGCCCTGGAAGAACTGGGCTTTTAGCGGCTCGTTCTGGAAAAACCGCCGTGACCAAGCCCACCAGTGGAAATCAGTAACCTCCAGCGGAGCAGATGGCTTGAAGAAGGTCCCTGAAAAGGGCCGATTACGAAGCCAAGGCAGTTAGTCCCGCAGGGACTAAAGTGGCTGCGCCACAACCAGATTCTAGTTACCACAAAGAGATGAGGAACACGAAGGGGGCGCGACGGGGAGAAGTAACAGATCGCCCGGTCCGCTCTTGGACAAATCCCATCGACTATGGCATAGTCCGCGAAGCGGATGTCGGACTAAAGCCTGGGGTGTAGCGAGGTACGAGCGGAGCCCCAGGAAGCGAATAAGCAATAACGAAAAAAAGCCCGCGAAGCGGGTGACGGATAATCGGGTTGGCCTGGTAAAACACGGCACACAAGAGGAGTTGCCAAATGGGTTCATCGTATTGCAATCTCATCTACCACGTGATGTTTTCTCAACCAGGAGGAACATCACAAGGAGATGATGTTCCAAGTCGAATTCATCGGGCTGCTTGAAAAACATCGCGTTGGATACAATGAACGGTATCTGTGGGACTGATGGGTTTCCGTCACCCGCTTCGCGGGCTTGGGGTTCTGATACAACATTTGGTCCTGGGGCTACGCTCGTACCTCGCTTCACCCCAGGCT
>JAJRPE010000081.1 GCA_024280935.1 Candidatus Hydrogenedentota bacterium | reverse complement strand
GTGAAACACGCTTCGTGGCGGACACGTTATCCTGCGGCAGGTGAAGCGTACCAGGTCAGGCGGGGCTGTCCCAAAAACAGCGCGTATCCACTCTGGGGACAGCCCCGCCTACTAAATACTTGAGAATACACACGGTTGACCACAACGTTTACTTTTCTACCCAATGCGGGCTTGGGCGAGGCAGTCCCCGCGTGTCGCGAAGTAAAAAAAATCGTGGCGAACACGTTATCCTGCACTAGGTGAAGCGTACCAGGTCAGGCGGGGCTGTCCCAAAAACAGCGCGCCTCCCCTCTGGGGACAGCCCCGCCTACTAAATACTTGAGAATACACACGGTTGACCACAACGTTTGCTTTTCTGCCCAATGCGGGCTTGGGCGAGGCAGTCCCCGCGTTGGATTACGAAGTCTGAAGCGCTATGCGGTATGATAGGTGTGTGCTTAATACTCCAATTGACGCTTTGGTGAGGAAGATACTTCATGACCCCTCTTTTTATTGGCTTGGCCGTTGTCTTCGGCTTGGTGTTATTGGTTCTGCTCTACTGGGCCATATTGGACACGCTATTTCCCGAAAAACTGAGTACCAACGAGGTGTTTCTTGTTTCGACCCAGGACCTGTGGCAGATCCGAATGTGCCGCTACCGCAAGGGGCGAACGGGCGGGCAGCCTGTATTGTTGGTCCATGGCGCGAACGCCAACCAGTACAACTTTACCGTCCCCGAGGGCATCAGCCTCGTCGCCTATCTCGTCGAACGCGGCTACGACTGCTGGACCGTCGATCTTCGCGGCTGCCGCTCCTCCGTGCCCCCCTTCGAACGAAACCGGGGCCAGGTCAGCACAGACGATTTTCTTAACGACGACATCCCGACCGCTATCCGTTATATCCAGCAGGAAACGGGCTATGCACGGATTCATTATGTGGGCCATTCTCTGGGCGGCATGTTGCTATATGCCTACGCGCTCAAGTTTGGCACCGATGCCATTGCAAGCGGTGTTACGCTGGGGGCACCGCTGGGCTTTGAAGGGCTAAGCCCCCACCGCTCACCGCTCCTCTTCAAATTGGCGGGGTTGTATCCCGCGCTCAGCGGCATCGTGATACGCGGCTTTATCCCATTTGTCAGCTTCTTCCGCATCAATCCCGGCATGTTTCCGACCAATATGCGCAACATAGCCAAGACGATGAACACCGGCCATTTCTATCGCATGCTCGAAGACCCCTTGCCAGGTGTTCTGGACGACCTCAGTCGCTGGGTAAACCATTCTGGATGGCGCATGGACGAAGACAACCTGAACGTATTGGATGGGCTGAATCAACTCGACTTCCCCCTCTTCGCACTCTACGCCCCCCTTGACCCCTTCGTCTCGATAAGCAAGGCCAGAGAGTTCTTTGAGGCCCTTCCTTCGGCAGACAAACGAATGCTCGAATGTTCCAAGGAAAAGGGATTCAAGAACGACTACAACCACTGCGACCTCGCTTTCGGGCACAACGGTGCCCGTGAAATATTCGGACCCATCGCCCGCTGGTTTGAAACGCACTCCATTCGCGAACGCATGCCCATTGATGCCCCAAATATCGCTGCGGGATTTCAGTCGCCCTTGCGTGCAACAGAGCGCGCAGACATCCTTTCGGGCAACTCCTATGCCCATCTCTCCGATTCGGATCTCAGCCCAGTATCAAGAAGTGAATCCGAGAGCCTCCCGCCCCAAAAAAAGGCGAGCGCCCGGAAGAAGTCAGCCGCAGGGGAAAGCAAGACCGCAAAAACAACTTCGGTTGAAAAAAGAAAAGTCGCCAAGACAAAAAGCGCACGGCGCAAGGCCCCGACCCGCTCCACAAAAGGAGGGCCAGATCTTTCCGCAGCCTCGGCCGCCCTGAACACGTTGGGGCCATCCCCAAAAAAAAGCCGCATTGACAGGCAAGCCATTCGCGTAAAACCAGGGGCATCCCCCAAGAAAACAGCAAAAGAAACCAATGGCGTAGAAACGCCCAAGTCGGTCTTGGAGGCTCTTTCCAATGCCTCCGATGTTCTGGGCGATTTGAAGAAACCGGGCAAATAAAGCAGTCGCAGGCAAGAACGACATTGCGGTGTCAGCTCACGATGTTGTGCCTCGATTCAAAAGAACCCTCTAAAGACAGGAGCATTCTTCGACAATGGGGACCAGGACAATAAATCTTGGTTGTGGCCCGGCCACTGTAGCAGGATACGGTGATGATCAAATATAAAACAATTGACACGCCCAAATTTGGGGCAAGGCCAGAACGCGCCGAGGGCTGCCACGTTCGGGGTGGCACGCTTATATTCGATATCCGGCGTTACCCTGCTTTCCTGATTCGTGACAAGCGGGGTACGCTCGGGGCCGTGCTCTTCAATGCAGAAAACCAGATGAAGGCCGTCAAACTTGGTCGCGAGCAATTGGCCGAGGCACTGGAACGATTTGAGCGCCGGGGGATCCCCAGAAAAAGCCTGGAATGCATGATATTGGGTGGTGTTCCCGAGCGTAAACCACAATTGGATGCGTGGCGTACCGCAGGTCGCGATTCAGGATTGACTGTCAGGGAGAACGATGTGGCGACGGCCTTCTATCGAACCCTCTATTTTGATGTGCGCGCAGGCACGGTGGAGGTGTATCGTGAAGCCGCATCAGCGGATCAGGGCAACCCCGGTTCGGCGACCCTCTCCCTGGCAGACAGTACACAGGCATTTCGGGAAACCGATAGCTCCGGCGTGGTCGCCAACGCGACGCGCTTCTTTCGGGAGAAGAAGACCTTTGCCGGACTCGAGGAATGGATCGTCCCTGAGCACGCGAGCACAAAACCGGGCCAGCCCTTCACGCTATGGAGTTCGTGTTGCAGCACCGGCGCGGAGACCTACTCCTACGCCATGTTCCTCCACGAGTTCTTTAAGCGCACCGGCGTGGGATGCCCTCTGCAAGTCGTAGGGACCGACATCAACGAAAAACTCGTCGCCGAAGCAGTCGAGGGAAAGTATCGAACGACGGGTTCGGAAGCACGGGACTACCGCAGCTATTTCGAACGCTACGGATCCATCGACGGTGACAACCTGACCATTGGGCCGGAAATCAAGCGTTTTGTCCGATTTCGGCCCCACGACATCAAACAAGCGCCACGAAAACGCCGCTTTAACGTCATCATCTGCGCCAACGTATTTCAATACTACAAGGATGATGCCCGGGAGCACTTCCTGCGCAATTTCATAAGTGCGTTGGAATCACCGGGCTACGTCTTCGTTGGTACGGTAAAGCACGATATGGCCGCACGACTCAACCTTACGCCGCTGGGCAACTACGGATTCATGCGCAAAGCGTAGGTGTTAAGTGCCAGGACATCGTGGACTGGGACAGAGGGATTCTTTGGGGCAGATACGTTTCCAAGACCGTCATCCCCGCGAACGCGGGGACCCAGTGGTGTTTCTATGTACACCTGTCTCATTCTGGATTCCCACTTTCGTGGGAATGACGTTGACTTGTCTTCTTTGTTTATGAAGACCCTCAAAAGGAATACGCCGGGTGCCACGGATAGGCCTTTGCTGACACCACGTTGCCTTTTTTGCGGACTGGAAAGTCCGCACTCCTGCCCGCAGTGAACAATCAGTAAGCACCGGCAGAACTGGTGGATGAACCCGCATCCTCCCTACTTCCACCAGTTCAAAAGTAACGGCATGGCCCCTGTTGCTTCGATGTCCACAGACAGAGCAAAGGGACCGGGCCTCTTCGAGCATTTGATCAATAGCGTGTTCTTGCCATGCTTCACCGGTGCGACCATCGTCTCGTAATGATTCGAGGTGTATTCGTCCATGCTGGAAACCTGTATCGCCACACCGTTGAGCCAAACTCTCGTCGTGGAGCAGCCTTCCAGATTTATGGCGACTTCTTCACGACGGTCACTGCTGAATTCAGCGTAGGCGTAGGCCGTGCCGTAGGGACAGGGTTCCCCCGTCCCCACGTCGTTATCGAGCGCCGCCGTGAAGTCCAGCGTGTGCCGCTGGGAACTCAGGGTGTTCCATGCCTTCCATTGCACCGCGCGATACCAGCCGGGATAGGTCGCATCGAAATCGAGGGTCGTTTCCGGCGGATAAGCCGTGGCGTGGCCCGACTGTCCATCCCAATTGGGGAAGGTGCCAATGACCATCCACTTCCGGGTCCCGCTATTGCGCTCCTGTCGCAGCCATTCGGCGGCCTTTTGGTCGGTCGCCACCACTTCCGTGGCAGGAATGGAGCGACGTGAAAGTGCTGGAGCAGGTTAACAAAGAGGCGGTCCGCCACGGGATCATTTCCCAAGTGTTCGAGGATACGAAGGTGGGTAAAGACAACCCTGCCCGCGCCCAAGCGTTTGACGGTGATGTTGCTCCCCCACCAGTGCCGGATGGGATCGCCATCAGCCCCCCCCTCGCGCCAAACACTATGCACGCCCGACATTTCCTCGTCCGAATCGCTCTCAAAGGCCCGAAGGGACAGAACATTCTGATAGGGCTGCCCCATGATACCGCGGGAGGGCAGCCCCTCAAACACGGGGTGCATCTTCGCATAATGGTGGTTCAAACGGCGCCCGCCGACGATGGGGCAAGAAGCGATTTTCAGACCACTGCCCGCGTACTCCGTGAGGTCGTTCCAATCGTCCGGGGGGCTGAACACGATGGCGACAGCACCTTCGTACACCTGGGCCAGCACCTGGAGCAGATCATTGGCCGGGTAAGCGCGAATGGTGCTCGCCAGGGGCGGAACGATGTGAATAGGCGCGAGAAAATTGTGCAGCTTCGCAAGCTGACCACAGGCGCTGCGCCACACCGCCTGATTGCCGATGACATTCACCTCCACGGCATCGGCCTTGGCGGGCTGCACCACGTGAAGATCCACCGAGTTCTCCCCAACAACCCGGCGGTCCTGAATGAGGCGCACAACGAAGCGATGGGGGCCGGGCGAACCCGATGCCGAAATTTCGCCGGACCAGAGTTCTCGCCCGTGACGGGGGATCTTCACCAGCCGCTTCTTCTTCCAAAGCACCTGGTTCGTCGGCCCCACAACTTGGAGTGAAAGCTCGCCCCGCCCCTCAAGGCGGGATTCGTTAATGAGGAGGATTGTTACGCCCACTTCTTCGCGGGGCACCAGATTGGTCTTGTACATCTGAATCACAGGACGCAGCTCTTGCTGTACCTGTTTCAAGGATCTCAGCGCGGGCTTGGCCTGGCGTTTGGTGTCGACCAGACCGAATGGCGACGTCGCAGGTCCGTCACAGAGGCTCTCCACGCCGTATCCCACCATCTTCACATTCGACCGAATCGCGTCCAATTGCATTCGAAGAGCGTTCGCCTGGAGTATTTGGGAGGCCTCATAAAATTTTTCGATGCTGCCGAAACAGCGTGCCAACTGGCGTTGGGCGAACACATCTTCAAAGGCCTGCTGCTGGGCGCGCCCTGTGCCACTTCCATCCTCCCACCCTGCGCAACCACCGGCGCCAAGCCGTCCTTGATAATTCAGGCGTGCCTGATCACCAGAGAGGCGGAGATAGTCCTTCGCCAACTGGCTCACCGGGGGAACGATAGTCGTTTCGAGGGATTCATAGGCTTCCTCCCCGTCACGATAGGGGCGCAGCAGCGCTGCGGAACGGCCATTTCGCACGGCATCCGACGGGGCGTCGCACAGGATGAGGCGACTGGGATCGAGGGTACGCACATCCAGTGCGCAGCTTCCCGGCATGTTCTCCGAAGGTGCGGCATCGGGACGAGAGGCGTGAATGCCACACCACACCGCCAGCGCGGCACGGTTCCGATCACGAAGGACCAACCCTTCGACGGCAGCCTCCCAGTCTGCGTTTCTTGCGTAGGCTTCTGGTGCGGCGACCTCCGCAAAGACCAGTATGCCCATTGTATCCGCCAGATCCAGCAGTGCCGTGGGCGCTGGGGCACCACATACACGCAGGGTATTGAAGCCCCCGTCTTTCAGGAGCTTCATTTCGCGCTTCAGCAACGCGCCGAGCTTGTCCGCCTTCAAGTTTTTCGGATAGTGGGGCGCATAGCTTGCGCACTTCACGTAGAGCGGTCGATTGTTCAGGTAGAAGCGCTCGTCCTTTACGGTGAACTCGCGCATTCCAAAACGGGTCGACAGGCTGTCCACCGTGCCGTCCTCTGCGATGAGGTCGGCGCGCAACGTGTACAGTTCCGGTGTCGCGGGCGACCAGCAGCTAAACTCGGGGAACTCTAAGGTCAGTTCGCCCGGCTCGCCTTCCACATGGCACGCTGTGCCCTCAATCTGAAGATGTACGGTCGTGCCCGAGGGTGATTCTACCAGGACCTTCAATCGCTTCCGTCGAATATCGGGTTGCAGGTAGAGTTGTTCGATGTGAACCTTGGCCATGGCGTGGAGCGCAACACCGGCAGGGGCATCCAAGGGGTAGAAGAGCGCGGCGTCTCCGGCCCCCTCCTCGCCTTCCTCGAAAACCGCAATGCGAATGGCCAAGAGGTTGGAACCCGGCTGGAGATGGGCGCTCACCGGAAATTCGGCGGGTGTTCCGCCACCCACATGATCGCCCAGGCGGGTGCCGTTCAGCCAGACCACTGCGGGATATGTCGTTGCAGCGATATGAAGCAAGAGAAAGCGATCTTGCCAGGCATCATCGTAGTCAAAGGTTTTGAAGTACCACCCCGCGCCGCCCTTCGTCCCGATATTCTGGGACTGCATCGTGGGCAAGGAAAGCTCCCGCGAATCTTCGGGTGGCTTCTCGAACCATCGCTCATCGAGTCCAACGTGACTCGGGTCATAGGCCAGGGTCCAGGTGCCGTCCAGAGATAGATGGGTGCGTGGGGTGCTCATTCAAATTTCCTGATCGCCCAAGGCTGGACGAAGGGTTGGTGGGTTCAGTCCTGATCATACGGCGTTGTAACGGCGGATGCAAGATAATTCGTATGGGTTCACGGCGGGTAGGAGTGCGGACTTTCCAGTCCGCAACAGGGGCGGCGTTATGTCAGCAAAGGCCGCTCGTGTGTTTTTCCATGACCCACATGCATCGGCTGGCGTAACGTGTGCCCTGTGGCGGGTAAGAAAACCCGCCCTCCTGCTATCCGGCGGCCTCAGGGCCAAATACACCCCAGGGCCGCACACCGGAACCCACCTGGCCGGTCACGGCATCACCCAATTCATGCCGGGCGGTCTCAGCCAGCCCCTGTAAACGTCGGACCACGTCAGGATGTTCGGCAGCCACATCGTTTGTCTCTCCGCGATCTTTCAGCAGATTAAAGAGCAGTGGCGTTTCGGTCTTTTCCTTCCATTCGGGTCGAAAAAGATGGAGTTTCCATGGGCCGCTCCGAAGGGCTTGAAGGCGGTTGTCCCGGTAGTAGTAGAAAACTTCGTGGGGTGAAACCGCACCCGCTTCACCCGTCATAAGCGGCAAGATATTCTTTCCGTCAATGGTCACATCGGGCAGCGAAAAGCCCACAATACCGGCGAGGGTGGGCAGAATATCCATAGTGGTCGCCAGTTCCTTCACCACGGTCCCCGCCGGGATCTTTGCAGGCCAACGCATGATGGCCGGAACCCCCATGCCGCCCTCCCAGGTCTGGTTCTTACGGCCTCGAAGTGGACCCGCCGAACCCGATTGATACGGCCCATCAGGACTCTTCCTCTGTCCGGTTACGGGGCCATTGTCACTGGTGAATATCACCAGGGTGTTGTCCGCAACACCCGCCTCTTCAAGAGCCTTCATGATGGCACCCACGCTCCAGTCAATCTCGGATATAACGTCGCCATAGCGGCCATGCTCGGTGGTGCCCGCGAAGGCATCCGACGGGTAAATGGGCATATGGGGCATGTTGTGCGCCAGATAGAGGAAAAAGGGCTTGTCCTTGTGGGCGCGAATATATTTCACCGCTTCTTCGGTGTAGCGACGGGTGAGCAGGCTCTGATCGGGGTCGGACTCCACGATTTCCTCACCGCGCAGGAGCGGCAGTGGCGGCGACAAAAAATTCTGACTCTTGTAGTAATAGCCATTCATGTCGTTGCTGTACGGCGTGCCAAAGAAGGTGTCAAATCCCTGACGCGTCGGAAGAAAAGGCTTATGATGCCCCAGATGCCACTTGCCTATCATGCCCGTGGTATAGCCCGCCCCCTTCAACAACTCCGCCAGTGTCACCTCATCGGGATTAAGCCCCTCCTTGGAGTAGGGAAACAACACCCGATAGCCCAGTCCAATTCGCATGGGATAACACCCCGTCATCAGCGCACCCCGTGAAGGCGTACACACCGGCGCGGGCACGTAGAAGTCGGTAAAACGAGCGCCTTCTGCGGCCATTTTATCCAGATTTGGGGTGGCATAGCCTTCGGCACCATAGCAACCCACATCACCATAGCCCTGATCATCGGTAAAAATAATCACTACGTTTGGGGGCTTTGCGAAAACCGGGGCACAAAGCACCAGACTAAGGATGAGGGCTACAGGCATATGTCTTGAGATATGGCGCTTACGCATTATGGCGCTTCCTGTTTTCTTATCGCGGTTCCTCGATATCGAGGCGCTAAAAGCCAAAGATTGCCACCGCAAGCATGGCGATACCACAAAACAGTTTTGCAAAGAGTCCCCCCACCTTGCCCAGCGCAGCACCGAATCCGGTCCACATGGCTTCACCGGCTTGCTTTTCCATCTTGATGTATTCATAGAGCGCGGCAGCAACAAATGCACCAAGACAGGCACCGATAAGATTGCCGACGAGGGGAATGGGAATAGCTGTGCCAGCGATAGCCCCGAGGATACAGCCCACCAACGCCGCGACAATGCTTCCCTTGCTTCCACCGAACTTTTTCGCGCCATAGCCCGCGAAGGCCGTCTCCAGCACCTCACCCAACACCGCGAAGGCCCCCATGAAGACCAGGCTCCAGACCCCGAAGTGATCGAAACCTGTGGCAATCCAGGCGATCACGGCGGCCCCGAGAATGATCCAGTTACCAAAAAGGCCGACCATATCGAGAGCCAGACCCACCAGAATAGCCAAGGCAAAAAGACTCCACCCGCCCACCGCCAGGGTGCTGTCCATCAATCCCATTAAACCATCAACCAAGCCGCCCATCGTGTGCCCTTTATGTTATCGAGGGAATGTCCGTGGCCGAAATCTCACGAATTTCCGCACCGGGGACTGTTGTCCTTGAGGAGTACCGATTAAAACAGAATATATTCGTCTATGTCCAGCGCGGTATACTGTGTGACTAAATTAAACTCCGCATAGTCCCTCCATAGAGAGATATAATGTGAGCCTTCACTACATAGACGACCCCAGTCACAAAAAACAACTTCTGGGTGCCACGGACAAGCCCTGCGGGGCTTGCCCGTGAGGAAACTTGGGATCGATCGAAAACTCGCTTCTTGTCTGTTGAACCTGTTCCACAAGCACGGGCAAGGGCTACCGCCCCTTGTCCGTGGCACCCGTAGTGGCTTGCGAACACTTACGACATAATTTCACCAGAGTCCGCACTCCTACCTTGGAAAGCCCCCATGAGAGCTACCCTCGACTGTCTCGAATGTGTTGCCAAGCAAGCCCTGCGGGCCGCACGCATCGCCACGGACAACCCGGCCACACAACGCCGCATCCTGGATGAAACCCTGGCCAAAATCCCCGCGATGGACACGGACAACTCCCCCGCCTATCTTTCCATGGTCGCTTATCAATTGGCGGCCAAGCTCTCCGACAATGCCGACCCCTACAAGGAACTCAAGCGGGCACAAAATGAATTGGCCTTGTCATTGGAAGACAAAATGCGTACACGTATTCAGGAGAGTGATGCCCCGCTGGAAACGGCCTTGCACCTGGCTGCGGCGGGCAACGTCATTGACCTGGGCATCCTGGAAAGCCACGAAATCGACATTGAGGCCGTTATCGAAGAGGTCCTTCATGAGCGATTCTCCATGGACCACACCGACACCCTCAAAGCCGCGCTTAAGGACTGTAACGACCTGCTCTACCTTCTGGACAATGCGGGAGAGATCGTTTTCGACAAGCTCCTCATTGAAGAACTTGTCAAAGTCACCAAGGTCACTGCTGTGGTCAAGGGAGCGCCCATGCTCAATGATGTGGTGCGTGCGGACGCCGATTTCGTGGGCCTGAGCGGTGTGTGCGATATTATTGACAATGGCGGGGCCTTCATCGGCTCGCCCCTCAACGCCGTGCCCCAGATCTTCCTGGACCGCATGACCGCCGCCGATGTGATTATCGGCAAAGGCCAGGGCAACTATGAAACCATCGATGAATTTGATGGCAACATCTTTCTTATCCTTCGGGCCAAGTGCGAAATCATCGCCAAACACATGGGCGTTAAGTTTGGACAGGTAGGCCTCATTTCCACGCGGAGGCGGGCTGCGGAGGGGGTGTAGGCAGGAATAGTAGGCGGGATCTGGACTATCACAAAAGAGCTACAAGGGTGCCACCCGTACACGGAGGAGCGAAGCGGGGGAGTTTACGGGTGCAAGTCAACAAAGCAGACTCGGGGCAAGAATTTTGCAAGAGTGTTGCGACACGCGTCGCGGTACAAATTGGGAATTGAAAAACGCACCGCGAACCCACACCCGCAAGCTAGGCCGGGAACCGGCTACGCGTGAGGGTGGCACCCTCCAGATGTTCTTGGTGGTGGTTTGGGAGCACCAGTTTAATCTGTGTTCCATCCGCCAACCCTCGACGAAATCGCGTCGCCAGTTTAATTCCTTCCCGCCTCCCGACTATACTCTTTTCGGAAGGAACCCATGTATTGCAGCCTGATGAATCGGTAAATGCCTCCCTGTACCGCCGCCAGTTCTGGGGTGGTATCGTCGCGTGCATCCTCTTCGCCATCGCCGCCGTACTCCTTCGGGGCATCCGCTGGGACGAGACCTACGAGCATGCGCAAATTATCGCGGGGCACGTGACCTATCCGCCGGGCCATCCCCTGGCGGTGTATGTCCACAACGCCTTCAGTCTGCAAACCTATCTTTCGGCGGCGGTGTTGAAGCTCGGTGCGGGTCCGGCCTTCCTGTGTGGACTGCGCAATATTCTCTTCCTCCTGGCTTCTATCCTGCCCCTCTACGCCCTGGTCGCCCTCATGACCCGTTCGACGCTTGCAGGGCTGTTTTCCACCCTGCTGTTGCTCCAAGGCATCCTGCTGGAATTCGACGGAAGCTACCCCACCATGGTCTGGCCCGAAATCTACTCCAACGGACACATCGGCGGCGGTGTGGTCTTGCTGGCCCTCGTCGCCCTCCTGGCGGGAGCGCACCGAAGTGCCTTTTTCCTGCTCGGCCTCATCCCCTGTATCCACTTGGGACAATGGCCGCCACTGGTTGGCACGATGGGGGTCTATGTTGCCTATTTACTCTATGTCCACGGTCAAGAGCGAAAGGCTCCCCTAATAACAAGCATAGGCATTCACAACACGGGAAACGATGGTCGCCCAAAAGACTGGCGGGTGCCACGGGTAGGCCCGGTAGGGTTTACCCGTGTAAGATGCGCTGCCTCTGAGTCTGCCTCGCCCCCTTCACCAATAGGAACTACACGGGGAAGCCCTGAAAGGCCTACCCGTGGCACCCGCCGGTTGTTTCAT
>JAJRPE010000080.1 GCA_024280935.1 Candidatus Hydrogenedentota bacterium | reverse complement strand
GGAAATAGAGGAAGTAAAGCTTGAGGCATGAGCGGAGCCTTTCCCTGCCAGGTGAGCAAGACGAACCTTGACCTGTACAAAAGGTATCACCTTCCGATCCCTAGATTCACCAAAATCCCGGCACGGATCAGGATCTCTGACCCTGTCGGCGAGACGCCTGCGCTCCCACCTACCGGATAATGTTGATGAGCGTGTCCAACATGCGGTCGGTGACGGTGATTATCCGGGCGGAGGCATCGAAGGCTTTCTGCACTTCGATGAGGCTGGTGACTTCCTCGTCGAGGTTGACGCCGGAGACTTCCTGCCGCCGCAATTCCAGAGTCCCAACAACAGCGATCTGAACATCGCGCCGATCCAAGCTGGCTCGGGAATTCGTTCCCAGCCTTACGAGGGTGGATTCAAAGAAGTCGTTGATCGTCTCCGTGCCGTTGGAGAGTACCTGTTGGTTTCGGAGCGAGGCCATCTCCAGGGCGATGGTGTTGTCCCCCGTCTCCAACACATTCAGGCTGGATCCCGAGCTGAGCAACGCGGCATTATCAATCAGGTGGTCGCTGACGCGAATATCGCGGGCAGTGCTTCCGGTGAAGAGGCCATTCAATCCCAATGCGGGAAGCGCGTTCGCCGTGTCATTGTCAAAGGTAAAACTATTTCCAGCATTGGGTGTAATCGTCAGAACGCCGTTGGCCACCGCCGCCGTCGCGTTGGCAGAGGCGTTAATGGCCGCCGCAATATCGTTCAAGGTGGTACTTGCCGCCGTGATGGGCACGGTCACCGTTTCCACGATGGCATCCGTCCCATCGTAGAGTACGAGATCGAAGCTGCCGTCATTCACGGCAAAAGGCAACCCGGCGCTGTCCAGTGCTGCCGCTGGATCGCTAACCGCGTTGCTTGATGAAAGAGCCACGGCAATATTTTCCAAGCCATTGCCCTGACTCTGAATCGCGTTGAGTTCTTCGATGAGGGACGCCGCTATGGTGTCATTTCGCTCAACGAGATCCTGCAGGATTACGTCTCGCTGCTGGAAGGCCCCCGCCAACTCGCCGTCGAAAACCTCAACCCGGTTGCCCGATGCGACAAATTGAACCTGGAGAAAGTCGGGCCGGTCGGGATTGAAAAGCCCATCAGGGACTGTTTCCAGCAAACGAACCGCGCTACCCGTAACCAGTTCTTCTCCACCGAGGAAAACATCCACTTGGCCATCTTCGCGCTCGCGGTATTGAATTTCGATAATGCGCGCCATCTCGTCAAGGAGCACATCGCGATCATCGCGAAGGTCATTGGCCGTATTGCCCGCCGCTTCGAGGGTCTTGATGGAAAAATTCAGCTCCGCGATCCGCTCCCCGATAGAGTTTATCTCGGGCACGAGGCCCCGAATATCTTCATTGGCCGATGTCCGCAGATCTTCAAGATCAGCGGCATGTTCGCGCAATGTGGCGGCCAGGGCTTCCGCTTCAGTGATGGTGGCGACCCGCGTCGGGATGTTTTCCACATTGTTGGCGAAGTCATTCAGGGAGTCGAAGAAAACGTTCAACTGCGCCGAAAATCCGTTGTCGCCCGGCTCCCGAAAAAGGTCCTCTATACGGGAGTAAAAGGTCGTTTGCAGTTCGGCGTTGCCCAGCGAAGCCACCTGATCACGGTACGAGGTATCGAGAAAACTGTCGCGAAGACGCTCCACCCCCGAAATAAACGGTCCCCGACCGAGGAAGCCATAGGCGCGTTCCAACGGACCACGGGTGGAAATCGTAGCACGCTGCCGGGAGTATCCCACTTTGTTGGAGGAGGCAATATTGTGGCCCACCACATCCAATTGGATCTGGGCGGTGTTCAGGCCGGCGCGGCCAATGTTCAGGCTGCTGAATAGGGTACCCACAGTAGCTCCCGGGTCAATTGCAGTCAATCAGGCGATATGCATGTAAGACGCAAGGTTTGTTCCATATATCGACCAAGCGATATCACTACTTAATACAGCATATTATCTCTGTTAACTACTATATTTTGTGGACCTGCCCGGCAACTCCTACCCGTGGTAGGCAAAAAATTCCATGTAAAGAAAGAGCCGAAAGATGCCGATACTTATAGCAGTTGAAGTGAAAGCGGTGAAATCACCGCAAGGCATTTGGAGTAGTCCCATGATCGGAATCGCAGGTATCGGAAACTTGAATGAACCGCAGGTTGCGCGGTCCGTCAAGGACACCCGTAACCTGCCGACGGACGACAATGCTCCCGATAAGCAAGACGGCGTGCAATTCAGCACGGAAGGCAACGAAGCCGCCAAAGCGGCGCGTTTCGCACAAGAAGCGGCCAGAGCGTCGGAAATTCGGCGGGAACGGGTGGAAACGGCCAAGAAAAACATCGAGCAGGGTCGCCACCGTGTGGAGGAGGTCGTCAACGCCGTAGCCTCTACCCTCGTGGGCTATTTGTAGGCAAAGCACTTGGACATTCAAGTTCAAACGCCCCCAACGGTGTGTTGGGGGCGTTTTTTTTCGGGGTGCTGCCAAACATGGGGGCTATTATGAACCCCAGTACTTCTCGAATCGTAAGAACCACGAATTACGCGATTAAAAATTAGAGGAAGATGAGCTATTTTATCGGCTCGTCAGACCCTTTGAACTCCTCGTGACTGCGGAAGATTGAGTCCACAAGCCGGGTACAGCCTTTCGTCAAATATGCCAGTGTCTTGATCTGTTCTTTGCAAGCAAGACTCTCCGTCTGCTGGGGATAATTGATTGTATGATCCACCTCGCCCCAAACTTCCTCCATGAGCGTTCGCACTTGAATTTCACATGTGAAGCGTGCCGTTGGATTCGCCCGAACCACATAGTGGACGCTGGTATACAAGGAATCACTCTTTTGGATTTCAATCCCAAGTGGCTTGAAAAAACTTTCTGTCTCATCGTCCCACAAGCGAACAAAAGGTTTCTCGCAGAGCGGATAGCGCTCTTTTTCAAAAAGCTCGCTAAGGTGTTCGTGGATTTTGGGAAACTGATCGGTGTGCAAATGAAGAATACGAATGCCCGCCAAATCATTTACTTCTTCGAAGAGGTTATCCTTGGTAATCGAAAATTCTCTTCCGTTCTCTTGGGCATCAGCCGCCTTACGAATGAGCTTGTCACGAAGGTGCCCAGGATCCTTCACACGCCATTTGAGTGAATGCACATAGCCCATCAGGCCGTGAGATTCGGTAATGTTTTCTCTGAGTGCTTCGAGAAATCTATCCAATATCTCTTCGTGCGCCTGAAAATGCTCCACAAGCCCTTCGATTGTCTCGCGTTGTCCCTTTGGTATCTCCCCGCGTTCCATGCGTGTTATCCCTTATCGATAATCGCGTCCGCGATCTCAAGAAACACCTCACGTGCCTGAGAGAGCTGCTCCTTGCTCCCTTTATCCACTTCCCACATTGGGACTCCCTGGCGTTGTGCCTCCGTCGCATGGGGGAACTCCTTCACCTGACCGAGTTTAAGAGCGCCCGTTTTTCCGGGAGCGAGGACAGCATCGACCTCCCGAAGACGGGCTACAACCTCACTGTTGATGTCGCGCTCTAATCCAGGCATCGCTTGCTTGGATGTTCTCGTGGGTTCTCCGCGATAGACACGAAACTGCTGAGGAATGTAGCCTATAAATATAGGCATTCCACGAAGCAAGTCCACACCATCAGGGGCAAGCATCGAGATGGTTTTCCAGTCTTTGACCCACCTGACAAGGGCGTGTCCGAGCGTCTTCAGCGCCCTCAAGGAAAACAGGTCACATGCAACAGGGACGATGAAATAATCGCAATCAAGCAGAATGGACCGATTCAACGGGCCAATATTCGGACCGGAGTCATAGAACACATAGTCTATCTGTTTGTGCTCGACAGCCCTGTCAACAAGAGCGCTGAGTGCGCCCGTGATTTTGAACCCCCGCTGCTTTCGCTTGAAACAATCGGTCCAAGCATCGCTCAAGTCCTCCTCAAACTCGGACAAGCGTATGTCGCCCGGCAACAGAAATACATTTTGGTGGTTTAGCTCATAGGGAGCTATTGCGTGAAGCTGACCGTCTGAGTCTATGAGAGGCTTCACCGCTGACCATAGGGTCTTGCCATCTGCACCATCCGACTTATCAAGCAGATCATCTACGACGGAATCTTCAACGAAATATGAGGTGAGGTTGCACTGCGGATCCGCATCAACAAGGAGAACTCGCTTCCCACGTGTAGCAAGGGCACAAGCAATATTCGCCGTAAGGGTTGTCTTGCCCACCCCACCTTTGTGGTTAAAGATAGCGATCCTTTTCGAAG
>JAJRPE010000079.1 GCA_024280935.1 Candidatus Hydrogenedentota bacterium | reverse complement strand
GGAGCGACGCCAGATCTTGGTGACATTGCGCCACCAGGTAGGCCCACTCGAAGTTTCGGTAGGCTGGCACGGTGGCCAGTAGCGTCTCTTCGGCAATCTGGAACTTGTAGTCGTGAATGTACGCGTCCGCGAGACGGATGTCGGAAATGTACTTTTCTCGCGCGGTGCGTTCTTCGGCTGTCTCGGCGCGTGCGCGTTGTTTTTCTGCGGTTATGCGCTGACTTTCGGCTTCCGCACGCTGCGCCTGGGCTTCTTCCCGCTCTTGCTCCGCCACGATGCGGGCATCCGCCTCGGCCTGGCGAGCGCGATATATGTTGACATAGGAGAGCAGGCCTATGCCCAGGATCGCCAGAGTCGCCACGGCAACGCTGTTAATCAGGGTGCGATGCTCCCGATAGAGCCGAAGCAGCTTATCGCTTAGACGGTAGGCGTAGGCCTCGACAACGGCCCCTTCGAGAAAGTGCCGCACATCTCTGGTCAACTCACGGGCCGAGGGATAGCGGTCTTCGGGTGCGAAGGCCAGTGCTTTGTCGCAAATGGCCGCCAGCTCGGGGGGCGTGTGGGGTGCCGCATCGGACACCGGCGTGGCAGGGTTGTTTCCCACCCGGAGAATGGTGTCTCGGGAATTGGTCCAGGGGTGGGGGAGTTTTCCGACCAGCAGCTCATAGAGAATGACGCCCAGAGAATAGACATCGGAATGCGCTCCCACAGCGTCCAAATCGCTGCGTGCCTGCTCGGGCGACATATAGACCGGGGTGCCAAGAACGTCTTTGTCCCGCGTGGCTTCGTCGGCCACGGCATCGGGTTCCAAGTCGAGATGGCGAAGGGTCTTTTCGAGGGCATCGCGGTGGGCATCACGGTCACCTGCCGTCTTGGCCAGGCCCCAGTCCAAAACAACACATTCGCCGAACTCGCCCACCATGATATTGGACGGTTTCAAATCGCGGTGAATTACACCCTTGCTGTGGGCATAGGCCATGGCCTGGCATACATCCAGGAACGGGCGAAGGAGGGCAAGGCGTTCGTCCGCATTCTTGCAGGCCTCAATGGTGGCTGCCAGTGTTTCACCGCGGATCAACTTCATGGTGTAATACAGTTGGCCGTCCGCACGGGTTCCCAACTCGTATACGGGCACGATGGAGGGGTGCTCCAACTGGCCCGTGACCTTGGCCTCTTGCAGGAAGCGGGCCATCATGGCGGCCGATTGACGCATGGGGGTGCTTGGAGAGGGGCTGTCCCCTTCGGGTACGGGCGGCAGCGTGGAGGCCGTCGGGCTTACGGTGTGCTCCGGGAGGAGTTCCTTGAGAATGACATCGCGACCGATTTGCTCATCGTGTACCAGCAGGATGCGACCGATACCGCCCCGTGCGTATTCCGAACCGCCCGTATAGCGGCCAATGATCTCCGGTTGGATCTCAGGGGCAACCCCGGGGGGCGGCACCGATCCGGCAACGGTTTTGTCTGTACTCAATATTTTTCTGGGCTGCGAAGGGGGCGCGACCATAGAGAAGGTGTGTTCGATGGCCTCCGAACCCCCAACGGATTCAAGGGCCGCCAGTTCGTCGCCCCGGTGGGCGTGGATGATGCTGTCCACCAGGCGCTGGAGCAGTTTTTCGTCGGACTCCGAAAGGCGGTCGGCCTCGCGGAGAAAGCCTGGCAGGGACACGTCGGCTCCGCCCTCGACGGCCTCGCTGAACTCTGAGAGGGACGCACGGGTTACGAGCTGAAGCTGGCGGGCAAGTATTCCGAAGATTAGGTCGTAGGTTCGCATGGGCTGTTACTCGAAGTCCCCAGTAGTATTCACACCTTGATAGTAGTGAAAATGTGCGCCAAAGGCAAGGCATTCAGCGACCTAATTTCGGACTTGTCCCGATGCGGGACAAATTTGTGCGAATCGACTACAAAAAACCGGAAAAGCACTGCTTTTTTTGGGGCGGTTCACGGACTCCGTCACGGGGACAATGGGCTGTCCAGAGAATTGCCGGTTGGGATTTGAGCGTAACTCGAATCTGTACGCAACGGTGATTCTGGATAGGCTCCGGTCTTGGGTGCGGGAAGACCGACGGTCTTCCCGCTCCTAGACTGGAATGGCGGGAGATATATCACGTCACGCACGAAAGCCACCTATTGGTACAGTGTGGGCACGTTTTGACCTGTTTTGGGGAGCGGGAGGTGTCAATCAACCAGACAAATCAGCATTTATTCAAGGGCTGCTCGCCGCGCTGCAGGAACCGGAAGCGTCGTTGCACCAATCACTGGGGGCGCCCGTAGCACAAACTCCACCGTCGCAGATGAGTCCGTTAGCGAAGGGGTTCGTAACGAAACTAGGTTTCACCGTAGATTTCGGGTCAAGGGAAAACTTGGCGCTTCTGTCGTGAAGGATTCCATTGGTTCTTGCATTCCTGATCTGATCTATCTTAGCTGATGGATAATCCTTCTTCCTCTCTATGTACAATTGAATCATCTTCTTGTCTCCCCAAGCTCCCAGAAAATCTCTAAGATTCGTGCCATCGTCTCTGTCGGCTGGATTTTGCTGGAAGTATCGAAATGGGCAGCATAAGTGATCGAGCTCACAGTCATTCGAACCATACTGATAACTTTTGGAGTATAGCGTGTCCAGACGACTAAGAATATAATCCTCTTTTGTGGTGGGATCCAGATAAAACAGATTTCCAAGTGTTACAGGTGGATTCGCTGCAATATTGTCCCTAATATCCGTGAATGCGCCAACCAAGAGATCTTTGATAGGAAAATCATCATCGTACGCGCCCCTGTTAAGAGATGAGTGTTTGTTTTTACCGAGTTTCTCCGCTTGTGCGAGAATTTTCGGGATAGCGACGCGGAAGTCATCTCTGTATAGTTCATTGTATGTTACATCATCAAGCAGGAAGCACATCAGATTCACACTCTTAATGGCTCGTGCCACATCTGGGCTGTGCTTGTGGCACATCGTAGATTCAACATCATATGGCATGAAGTGTTCTCCTCTTTTTTCGGCGAGAATTCAGTTGATTCAATCTTTCAATATGTTCAAGGCCGTCTTCAGGTGGAAGACGGGTAATCCTGAATTGTTTTCG
>JAJRPE010000078.1 GCA_024280935.1 Candidatus Hydrogenedentota bacterium | reverse complement strand
TCGAGGAGGCCTACATTGGGAAGCTCGAATTCACGGGGATCCTTTACTGACACGGCAATAAGGTCATGGCGGCGACTTAGAATGCCGAGCGTTCGCTCATAGTCGCGATCAAAAAAGTCGCTGATAAGAAATACAATGCTTCGTCGATTGAGGATGCGGGCCGCATAGTCCAGCGCCGCCGTGATTTTCGTGCCCTTGTGCTTGGGCTCGAAGCTGAGGAGTTCGCTGATGAGGCGCAGCACATGGCTCGTACCCTTGGCGGGGGGAACGAATAACTCGACGCTTTCGGTAAAAACAAGCAGCCCGACCTTGTCGTTGTTCTTGATGGCCGAGAAGGCGAGGAGGGCGCACAACTCGGTGGCGACCTCGTTCTTCATGTTTTTCACGCTGCCAAAGCGCCCCGAAGCAGAGAGGTCTACCAGAAAGAGCAGGGTAAGCTCCCGCTCTTCGCGAAAACGTTTCACATAGGGCGTGCCAGTGCGCGCAGTGACGTTCCAGTCGATGGTTCGAATTTCGTCACCCGGCTGGTATTCGCGCACCTCGTCGAACTCCATGCCCTGGCCCTTAAATACGCTGTGGTACTCACCGGCCAGCACATCATTGACCGCTTTGTTGGTCATGATTTGGATGTAGCGAACTTTTTTGTGGAGCTCTTTAGATATCATGGTGCGGGTATTTCGTCGTTTCGCTGCCATGGAAAATCGGACGTCTGCGGGTATTGTCATCCCCGTGAACGCGGGGATCCAGTATGCCCATTGGGAGTATCCTTACCGCGTCCTGGATTCCCACGTTCGTGGGAATGACGACGGGGCTTGGATATAGTGTCCGAAACGCCTTGAAGCAACCCGATCCGTGGAGACAGACGGGTGGCAGGGACGGACCGCCGCTCTGTGTTTCCGTGGTGTATCTTGGGAACTTCATGGTTAGGGGACATCCACCGAGTCCAGAATTTGGCCCACCAAGTCTTCCGAGGTTTTTTCGTCGGCCTCAGCTTCGTAGGTGGGGACGACCCGGTGCCGCAATACATCAAGGGCAATGGCCTTGACATCCTGGGGTGTCACATAGCCCCGGCCTGCGAGGAGGGCGTGGCCGCGGGCCGCCATGGCCAGGAAGATTGTTGCGCGGGGCGAGGCACCATAACGGATGTAGTCGCCAATATCGAGCTGGTAGGCATCGGGGTTACGCGTGCATTCCACAACGTTAACGATGTATTCCTCGATTTTTTCGTCCATATAGATATCGTCGGACAGGGCCCGGAGGCGTGTAATGTCATCGGGCTGGAGCACCGGGCTAACGTCGTTCTTGACCGATGAGCTGGATTGCGCCCGCAGGATCTGTAATTCCTCCGCCTTGGAGGGGTAGTCCACGTGGAGCTTGAGCATGAAACGATCCATCTGGGCTTCGGGCAGGGGATAGGTTCCCTCCTGCTCAATGGGATTCTGGGTGGCCAACACGAAGAATGGATCCGCCAAGGGATGGCTTTGGTCGCCAATGGTGACCTGTTGCTCCTGCATGGCTTCGAGCAAGGCACTCTGTACTTTGGCCGGGGCGCGGTTAATCTCGTCCGCCAGGATGACGTTGGCAAAAATAGGGCCTTTTTTCGTTACAAAGCCCCCGTCTTTGGGGTTGTATATGAGGGTGCCGATCAGATCGGCGGGCAAGAGGTCGGGGGTGAATTGGATGCGGCTGAAGCTGCATTGAATTACCTTTGCCAGGATCGTGACGGAAAGAGTCTTGGCCAATCCGGGCACGCCCTCAATCAGCACGTGATTATTACAGAGCAGGGCCAGAAGCAGGCGATCAATGAGCTTTTCCTGTCCTACGATGACCCGCTTTACTTCGGAACGAAGCTGCTGAAGCAGTGCGCTCTCCCGCTCAACCCGAGCGCTTATTTCGTTTACATCAACAGCCATGGGGCTGATCTCCTCCTGATCACCGGCCTATCGGTAACCTCTACTTTGCTGAATTGGGACTTGTTGGGCCTGCGACCTGCCCGTAGACAGGTCGCCACGCACGGCAGATGCAAGTTACGTGCCATCATGTGATTGAGGGAAAGACTTGAACTTAAAGGGTTTACAATCTGGAAGAGTCGAGGCCGCTACCTCAAATCGCATCTCCACTCCCGATTTGGGGCACAACGAGGGCACCTCAGGCAAACAAGCATCGCGGACGCTACTTGGCGGGCACGAAGAGGCTGGGGTCGGGATTGGTGTTTTGCTTGAGATTGGTAAATAAAACGGTAATACCGACGGTGCCATCAGGCTGGTATAGCTCTGTCTTCCGTTGTGCGGCCATCTTCTGGTCAATATAAATACGTATCCTCGAAAGGGGAGCCGTCTTGTCCTTCGGGATACCATCGAGCACGTAGACCTCATGCCCATCAAGGGATTCGTTGGGTTGAACGGTCAGATTGAGGTGTTTTTCCAGGGCCGCTATGAGCCGCCCCCCACCCGGGGGCAACGCGCCCTGTTCGAGGGAGGGTTCGCCAACATGGGTCTGCTTCTGCCCCATCATCACCATGGTCGTATGCATCTTCTTCCCATCGAAAAGAATGTCCACGCTCATTTCCATGGCGAAAGGCTCGGGAATCCTGGTGGTGATTTGCTGACGCGATTTATCCTTGCCGTCTTCGCGGAGATAGTGAAAGGTACCCGACCCCGAAAGGGGCAAGGGCTTGGCACCCACGGGAAAGAGAAAATCCATGGTCACGTCAGCACTCATGGACTGAATATCCTTCCAAACCGAATCCATGGAGCTTCGAATGTCGTCGAGGGTGGGTGTTTCGCTATGGGCGACTCCAACAAAAAGCAGGCTGGCGATAAGCAAGGATCGATAGACTCTCGGCATGACAGGTTCCTTTGCCAGGCCCCGCTCTCCACTTGGAATAGGGAGATTGGGACCAACTCAATTTGGGCGGAATACTAGAAAGTCGAGAGTATACCCCAACGTTGCATAAATTTGGTACCGAAACGCGGGACTGAATTCTAAGCGGCGTCCATTATTCGTTCAAGAAGGTGGCACAGGTCTTTTTGAACTGCTTTGTTGGCACTCATGCTGAGTGTAAGGGTACCTTGC
>JAJRPE010000077.1 GCA_024280935.1 Candidatus Hydrogenedentota bacterium | reverse complement strand
TGGTAGAACTTTCGGTCCTTGGGAATCTTGAAGGCATGGGTCGACGTGCGCAAACCGAGGATGGGGCCGCCCCGATCCACATAATCGACAAAATGCTGCATCTGGTCGTCGTCCATGTTAATAAAGCGCATAAAGATGACCAGGAGATCGGCCTCTTTCAGCACTTCCAGACCACGGAGGTGGCTGCTACCCGGCTTGAGGGTGCCATCCTCGGGGTCGATACCGAAAATAACCGTGCATTTGAAGCCATAGTGCTTCGCCATAATACGGGCCAGCGCCGGGAGTGATTCTTCACCGCGATACTCATGGTCCGAGGCGATAAAGACAATATGCTTACCCGTGCCAGGACCTTGGCTACCTTCGTAGACCACGCTCTGCTGATGTGCTGCAAAAACAGCGGCCGATGCGGTCAGCATCAACGCCAAAAGGGCGGACATCGTGTATTGTGGGATTCTGTGTCTTCCTGAGGGCATAGTCGTGCTCCTTGCGTTGCATGAGATTAAGGGGGATTGGCAGACACTATAAGCTGCCACGGTGTCACGAGACAAATTGATACACTAGCGTGCCCGGACGGCAATGCCAGGCTTTTTCGTAAGATCCCCTGTCGTGCCACGCGATGCCGAGTGCAACGAGGTTTCGTGTGCTTGGACCAGCAGGTACTCCGGAACTCCAAGAAAACCGTACCCGTGCGGCACAACCTCTACATTGTTCACCCTTAAACGTGAAAACAGCCTTCTCACAGAACGGCATGAGAGACGATGCCGCTCGATCACGCCGAAAAACAATTCTCCAAGCAATATTTGCTCCACGCACACGAAACCTCGCAGGGCTCGGCATCGCGTGGCACCCGCCGACCTTTTTGTTGACTATAAGGTGTCCGTGTCGTGAACGGATACGTTTTCTTATGGCCTATCCCGAGGCATGCTTCCCCGCCACGTAGCCGGAGGACCAGGCCCATTGGAGGTTGTAGCCGCCACAGTCGCCGTCGATGTCGAGGAGTTCCCCGACAAAATAAAGGCCCGGCACGAAGCTGGATTCCATGGTCGCCGCATCCACCTGGGAGACATCGACGCCCCCTGCGGTAACCTGGGAATTCATCCAGGACTTGGTGCCAGAGCATTTCACCCGCCACCCCTTGAGGACCCCGACAAAAGTCGATACCTCGGCGTCGTCAAGATCGCCACAGGTGCGGCTCAGGTCTTCCTGGCCCGCTTCCTTCATCACAACGGGGATGAGCCGCTTGTGCAGCAACCCGATGAGAAAGACCTCCAGAGGCTTGTAGGGTGCCTTCGCAATACGTTTCCGAATCAACGCTTCCATCCCTTCGAGGCTATGGCCGGGGAATAGGTCAATGGACACCGACAATTCGTGATTCGTGCGCTCGTATTGACCAATAGCCCGACTCACATTCAAGACGGGCGGCCCGGAGATACCGTATTCCGTGAAAAGGAGGTCCCCGGAGGATTTGCGCTGTAGCTCGCCGTCGACATGGGACTCCACGCTGGCATCCCGAACCTTGACACCCTTCAGCCGTGCCAGGAACCACGTGTCCAACAATAGGGGCACGCGGGACGGAAAAGTCTCCGTCACCCGGTGTCCCAGGGCCTTGGCCATCTTGTGCCCCCCGCCGTTGGAGCCAAGGTTGGGACTGGAGGTGCCGCCCGCCGCCACGATCACCTTGTCGGCCTTAAAGGTTTCGCCATCCCCCGAAACACACCGAAACCCCGATTCCGTGGGCTTTATCTCTTGAATTTTTACGTCGGTGACTTCCCGGATGCCCAACAGGGACATTTCGTAGCGCAGCACGTCCAACACATTGGAGGCCTGGCCCGTAATGGGAAAAACACGCCCGCTCTCAACTTCCCGCACCTCAATGCCCAGCGCGTCGAAAAAGGTCAGGGCGGTATCCGCACCAAAGGCCTCCAGGGCGGGCAGCATAAAGGCGGTATCCGTCCCGTGGTAATTGCGCTGTGTCGGCTTCGTGTTGCAGAGATTGCACTGCCCCGCGCCCGTTGCCAGCAGTTTTTTGCCCACTTTGGGCATGCGCTCCACAATCGTGACATAGGCACCCCGGCGTGCCGCCACGATGGCCGCCATCATGCCCGAGGGTCCGCCGCCAATCACCAGTATCTTTGTTTGTTGTGCCATGATGCTGTTCTTAATTCCGTATGCTAAAATAGGCCATCCCCATACTGATTCCTGAGGAAATATACACCCTAATGATACGTCTTACGAACCTGGTCCTGCCACTTGATCACAATGACGCCGACTTGATAGCCGCCATGGCGAGTCGCCTTGCCGTGGACAAATCGGCAATCCAGGGGCACACCGTCTTTCGGCGCAATGTGGATGCACGCAAGAAATCGAACATTCGCCTCAGCTACACGGTTGACGTAACGGTGACCGATGAGGATGCCGTGTTGGAGCGGGGTGCCCATACGCCCAACCTCTCCCCCACGCCCAATACGCGCTATAAACTGGTCGCGAAGGCGGACCCCTCGAAAGAGTACCCCCGCCCTGTCGTGGTCGGCCTTGGTCCGTGCGGTATGTTTGCCGGACTCCTGCTGGCACAGATGGGCTTGCGGCCCATCATTATCGAGCGGGGCAAAAAGGCGCGGGCACGCTCAAAAGATGTGTTCCACTTCTGGAAGACCGGCGAACTCAACGAGCGTTCCAACGTGCAATTCGGTGAAGGCGGCGCGGGCACCTTTTCGGACGGCAAACTGACCACGCGCATCAAGGACAAGATGAACCGGGTGCGCAAGGTGCTGGAGGAACTGGTGGCCGCAGGTGCGCCGGACGAAATTCTCTGGATTGGAAAACCCCACATTGGTACCTACAAGTTAATTCGGGTGGTCCGCAGTTTGCGGGCCGCCATCGATGCCCAGGGCGGTGAGACCCGTTTTGAGACCCAGGTAACCGAACTCTTGACTGCAGACGGCAAAGTAACCGGGGTAAAGCTGGACAACGGTGAAGTCATCGAGACCTCCGCCGTGGTCCTGGCCATTGGACACAGCGCCCGCGACACCTTCGCCATGCTTCACGAAACAGGCGTGGCGATGAAGCAGAAGCCCTTTTCCATCGGTGCCCGCATCGAGCATCCCCAGGACCTCATTGATCGCTCCCAGTTTGGGGAATCTGCCGGTCATCCCCGCCTTGGCAAGGGGGACTACCAGTTGGTCCATCATTGTCGCAACGGGCGCACGGCCTACAGCTTTTGCATGTGCCCCGGCGGCCAGGTTATCGCGGCGGCCTCCGAGCCGGGCCGGGTGGTCACCAACGGCATGAGTTACTATTCGCGGGAAGAGGCCAACGCCAACAGCGGACTCGTCGTGGATGTGCGCCCCGAAGACGTTGGCAGCGACCACCCGCTCGCCGGGGTGGAATTTCAGCGAAAGTGGGAACGCCTGGCCTATGAAGCCGGTGGCTCCAACTACCACGCGCCCGCCCAGTTGATTAAGGATTTTCTCAAGGGCCAGGCCTCGACCGAGCTGGCATCCGTCGTGCCTTCCTACATGCCGGGCGTGACCCCTTGCAATCTCGAAGACTGTCTGCCAGACTACGTGATTGAGGCCATGCGCGAGGCTATCGGTGCCTTCGACCGGAAGCTCCGGGGCTACGCCCTGCCCGATGCCGTGCTCACGGGCGTCGAAACACGGAGTTCCTCGCCCGTTCGCATGACCCGGGGCGAAACCTTCGAGTCGACCACTTTTCAGGGCCTCTACCCCGCAGGCGAAGGGGCCGGTTTTGCCGGCGGTATCATGTCTGCGGCGGTAGATGGCCTGAAAGTGGCCGAAGCGATTGCCCTCAAGCTTGTGGGCGAGGAACCGGAAGACACGATGTAGCGCTTTGCAAGCGTCCACGGGCCACTACGGGTGCCACGGGTAGGCCTCTCAGGGCTTACCCGTGTCCTTTCTACCGATGAGGAAGACGAGCCAGATTCAGAGGGAGTGGTTCTGCACGGGTAAACCCTACCGGGCCTACCCGTAGCACCCGCAGTTATTTTTACGATATCAGCGGGAACTCAAGAGAAGAAGGGGCTGGAATGAACGGTCACCGAAAAACAAGCACGCGCCGCGAATTCCTGGTACAAACAGGTTGTGCCATGGCATTGGCCCCAACCCTTGTTGCAAACGCTGCCACACCGAGTTTGCGGTGTCCACCCGTCATTTCGGGAAATCTCTGGTGGTATCACCCCGACAGCTACTCGCTGGAACAATGGCGAACCATGTTGCTCAACCAGAAACGCTTTGGCTTTGATCTCCTGTGGCTCAGCAACGTGACTTCGGCCTTGGACACGGAGGAGCATATTGCCAAACTGCGCGGTCTGATGGACTTGGCTGAAACACTGGGTTTTCAGGTGATTCTGGATACGGGCTTCACGGGCAACTGGTTTGGCCACCGTGATTTGAAACGGGAGCTGGAGACCTGCGGTGCAACCATCGATAAGATCGGCGCACTTTTCGGTCAGCACCCGGCCTTCTTCGGCTGGTACATCCCCCACGAAATATATATGGCGTGGGGCGACTTTGCCGAATACATCGACCAGCTATATTCGGCTCTGGTAAAGCGCTGCAAGGCCGCAGCCGATAAGCCCGTAACAGTTTCCCCCTTTTTTATTCTGGACCGCGACGAGACCTTTGGCACCTTCCGTTACAACGAGCCGGATGAATACCGTGACTTCTGGGAGAAGTTGCTGAAGCGTAGCGGCATCGACATTCTCATGCTTCAGGATAGCGGTGAACACTTTTCCTACGTGACCAATACCATGCGACATCCCTTCTATGAGGCGATGCTGGCAGCCTGCCAGGAATCTGGAGCAACACTTTGGGGCAACGTCGAGTGTGCGGAATTCGTCTGCGAAAGCCCCGAAAAGTATGTGGAATTGTACGGAAAGGTACATCATGTCACCGTGAAAAATGCGCCATGGCGTGCCGTGCCCATCGGGCGGATGGAAGAAAAGCTCACCTTGGCGGCAGAATATTGTGAGCGCATCGTGACTTGGGGCTACCAGCAATATGGCATGCCTTCCCTCGGCGAAAAGGCCCAGGCGTGGTGTCGCGATTACGAGGCCTACTATAAGCGATTGGGGCGAAGTAGCGTCAGAATGTAGGATAGCCGTCCCGGCAGTCGTGCGCCTGTCAAGACGCACCGTTGTTCATCTCAACGAAGAGCGAACCCACTCCAGTGCAAGACAAGGCCGTGAACGGCCTTGACAGCCGAGACGGCTATCCTACTTTTCTTTGCGTGCCCATCCCTCTTGCGGTCTTCCTATCGGGTGTATTAATCTTTAGCGACACATCCCCACAATCTTCGCGTTGAATCGCGTCTACCAGGAGAACAACAATCATGCGGAAATCACTCCCCGTTTCGGGCGCACTCGCCCTGCTTATCCTCTGCGGCAGTTGCGTCGCCTCGGATTTCGATACACCCGTCGTCAAACGCTGGACCAAAAAAGAGTTAAACGACAAAGGCGAAATGTATGACAAAAAGTACATGACCATTGATGGAGTCATGGTTCACGAAGAAGATCCCGCCAAAGAACCCCAGCCAACCGTCGTAACACCCGGCCCGGCCCCGGCAAGTGGCATAATCACACCCGCGCCGTCCGATGCCCTGGTCTTGTTCGACGGCACGAACCTCGCCAACTGGACCGCCACCGACGGAACCCCCACCAAATGGATCCTCAAGGACGGCACCATGCAGCCCACGGCGAGTTCCGGCTACATTCAGTCCAAAGAGCAATTCGGTTCCTGCCAATTGCACGTGGAATTCGCGACCCCCGCCAAACCAGAAGGTGACGGGCAAGGGCGTGGCAACAGCGGCGTATTTCTCATGGGCCAATATGAAGTCCAGGTGCTCGACTGCTACAACAACACCACCTACCCAGACGGCCAGTGCGGTGCCCTCTATGGCCGCCAGAAACCCCTCGTCAACGCCTGCCGCAAACCCGGCGAATGGCAGAGCTATGACATCATCTTCCATCGCCCGGTGTTCAAGGGAGACAAGGTTATCAAGCGGGCCACCTTCACGGTCATCCACAACGGCGTGCTGATTCACGACAACGTCCAGCTCAGCGGCGGCACCGGGTGGGAAGGGGGCGATTCTATCAGTGAGTACAAGCCCCACGGCGACACGGGTCACCTCCAATTCCAGGATCACGGCAACCCGGTGAGCTTCCGCAACGTGTGGATACGCCCCTTGGAAGACTAAGCGACATACTGACAGTGTAAATTATTCCGCAATAAAAAGGCCCGCCACGTTGGCGGGCCTTTTGTTTCTCCGCACAGTGAGCCTGTAGAGAGAAGAAGGGGGGAAGCGTTCACCAGGTGCAGGAGGGCGGGTTTTCCTACCCGCCGCAGGGTACCCGTTGGGCCAGCCGATGTGCGTGAGGCACGGAAAAAACCGAGATGCTTTTGCTGGCACAAGGTTTCCTTTGTTGCGGACAGGAAAGTCCGCACTCCTGTCTGCCGTGAACGCTTACCCTTTACTTCAGCGCGTTCAGCACTTCGGCGGCCTTTGCTTCATAGAGGGCCGCCCACGCGGGGTCGAGCAGACACTCGGTGGCTTCATAGGCGCCCATCGCGTAGTCAGATGCCGGGGGACCATAGTGGATGTAGCCATTGGAATAGGCCGCCACGAAGGTATTCTCAAAGGGCGAAGCGTTCTTTACGCTCAGCCCAACCATGGTGAGCATTTCCGTGGGCGACGTAATCAGCACGAAATCGCCGATGCGGATGCCCTGTACCTCCGTCGCCACCGTTTCCTCGCCTGAATCCGCGTTGATCTTCTGGTGACGGCGCAGCGTCGCGATCTTATCTTCATTTCGCGCCATCTTTTCCATCGCATGAATATTGCGGATGTACTTGTTCAAGTGGGAGCGATTCTGGGCATCGATGCCGGAGAATCGGTCTTCGCCAATCGATTCGGACTGCAAGTAGCGGTAGGCATAGTCAAGAGGATGCTCTGGATCGAGGGCATGCTTGATATAGAGGGGCACAAAGGTCTTGAGGTTCAAGCTCGTGCTCCGAAGGGACTTGAGCAAGGTCGCCTGTTCCGCTTCCAATTCCGCGACCTGTTCAGCAAAGTCGGACTTTCGCGGCAGGGGCAAGGCTTTATTGACCACCTTGAGTTCGGCGGGTTTCGTCTCAATGGACCGGACGACGTTCAGCGTAGTAAGGCCGAGAATACGGCCCTCCGGTGCCGAGTCCCGCGCCCGGTTCACATCTTTGTACAGAATCGGTGTGATGTCGCCACCCGCGCCCTGGAGAAAAATTGCCATGGCTCCGGGCAGGTTGTCCTCGATAACCGCCGACGCAAAGCCCGGATAATCCGCCGTGACCCCACCCTCCGGCACTGTCACATAGGGATGACACGCAAAGTTATAGACCACCGCCAGGGCTTCGCCATTCGCCCGGTCCAACCGCAACACCCCAATCTCCGGGTCGATGGGTCCCACACTCTCCAGCACCTCATCCGGCGGCGACGGGTTGCTGTGGCGAATCGTCCAGCCCGTACCATCCTTGAGGCGCAGCGTCCGGTTCATGGATATACGATCCTCATGACCAGCGGCGCTTCCTGCCGTGACGGGTTCCATGCGCTCAAAGGCCCGCTTCACGGCATCAAAGGTACGCGCCACCTGCTCCTCATGGGAGCACAGGAATTGAAGGGGCGGATGGTTATGGGAGGCGTTGACCAGCACGTTCAGGCCGGGGATGCCCAGCTCCTTTTCGATTCGCGCCCGCAGGGCGGGCAAAAAGGCATCCAACACCTCACCAATGCCGCCGATAGCGGTCACGTCCATCCCGATAATAACGGCCTTCGTCGTGCCGTCATCCAAGACCAACGCCTTGGAGTAGACCGGATCATTAATCCGAAGCCCCTCAGCGACACGGGAAATATCGCTCTTGGCCACACCGGCACGCAGGGTGGGTGGCTGTGCGGATACGGGGAGGGATAAGAGGACTAGACAAAGGGGGAGAAAAAGCAGGGCACGCAGCGGCATGATAAGGCTCCTATCACGGTCGTTCAAGGTTATGGTCTACATGAATCCGCGCAGTGTAGCCCCAGCTATCCCCAAAGAGCAACCCAAAGAGAAAGTAGCACAGCCATCCCGGCTGTGTGAAGGCACCAAAGGACAACAACAAAACATCTATACAAAAAGAGCAGCCCAAAGGAAAAGTGGCACAGCCGTCTCGGCTGTGTAGGGACACCTCGTGTCCCTACACTTCACTCACCCGGCTCACAGTCATCGTCCAGTCCAAAACCGAGTCCGCAACCCAACCGGAACCCTGACTGCAAACATGCCTTGGCCGGATTCTCTCCAATATAGCTACGAAAATGGTTTAGCTGATCCAGACTACGCACGATGTGGTCGAAAGACTCGTCCTGCCACACGGTGCCGCGACGACACAGCAGCTTGTTCAGCTCATGGGCTGTGAAGGACTTCCAGCTATGGAGCACCTTGGATAGTTTCATCTTGGCCCCGACACAAACCAGCACATGAACGTGGTTAGGCATGACCACATACCTATCCAGCACATAGCGTTCGCCATCAAAATGTCGCAAAGCCGATTCAACCAAGTGCCCTGCACCTGATTCAGCCAAGATACAGGCCCCCTCCCCTGCGTCCAGCCATCGGTCCAACTTACGATGAAATAGTGCCGCATATTCTCGACGAATGTGGGGTGCCCAAGGCTCTGGGTGATCTTTTTTCCACCGTGCTCGCTCTTCGGCCCATTGCTTCAGCCTCGCGGCAGGGAGTGCGTCTGCCAGGCGAAACGTGACGTAGTAGCTAACACCAACTTGCTGCCAATGAGGAAGGTTCCTGCGGCAAATATCTATTTCAGCATCCTTGTCGAGGGGACGAAAGTGGAGGTCGTTCTCGCTGGAAGCATTGCTTGAAACATCCATGTCTGTCGTGCTCCGCTCTCACAGCCGAGACGGCTGCGCCACTTTCTCTCAGGGCCGCTCTTGTAAAAAACCTTGCCGCTATCCACCTGCACAGCGTATTATGAGCGCTGGAGAACACAACCACAGGAGTAACCAATCATGAAACGTATCGTCACATCCCTCATCCTCCTTATCTTTGGAGCAAGCCTCGTGCATGCACAGCCCAATCCCTTGGAACATCTCTACCAACTAAAGGATGCCAAAACCCGCTCTATCAGCCCAGAGAATTTTACGGGCGAAAAGGGCAAAGGCGGTATGGCAACACTGGAAGAGGGTAATGCGTCCCGCGCCGCACGGGAGTTGGGCCAGGGTTGGAAAGTAAACCCCTATGTCGAGCTGGCACCGGGGGAAACATTCACCATGGCTGAAGTCAAGGACTCCGGTGTTATCAACCATATCTGGATGACCCCCGTCGGCGACTACCGGCTCATGATCCTGCGCTTCTACTGGGACGGCGAAACCGAAGCCTCGGTGGAGGTGCCCGTGGGTGACTTTTTTGCCGCCGGTTGGGGCTTGGGAAAGGAACCCCGGATTACCTCATTGGCAGTGTGTGTAAACCCGAGGAGTGGCTTCAATTCCTATTGGCAGATGCCCTTCCGAAAGGGTTTCAAGATCACGATGGAGAACCTGTCCGAAAAAAAGGCTTCGCTTTACTATCAGATAGATTACTCTCTGGAGAATGTATCGAAAAAAACACCCTATTTCCACGCCCAGTTCCGTCGGGTGAATCCCCTGCCTTTCAAGGAAGACTACACCATCGTGGACGGCATCAAGGGCCGGGGCAACTACGTGGGAACCTATCTGGCCCACGGCGCGAACAGCCCCGGCTGGTGGGGCGAGGGCGAAATCAAGTTTTTCATGGACGGCGACGGAAAATTTCCCACCATTTGTGGCACGGGTGAAGAAGATTACTTTAACGGTTCCTATGGCTACAATGACCGCAAGGTGGATGGCAAGGACGTGTACGAAGACTTCAGCAGCCCCTACACCGGCTTCTATCATGTAGCCCACGAGGGAGAACAACGTCGTTTTGGCCAATATCGCTGGCACATCACAGACCCCGTGCGCTTTGAGAGCGACCTGCGCATCACGATTCAGAGCTTGGGCTGGCAAAAAGGAGGGCGCTACCTTCCCCTGGAAGATGACCTTGCGTCGGTGGCCTATTGGTACCAACTGGAACCCCACAACCCCTTCCCTGCCTTGCCCGCGAAGGACAAGCTGGTTATAACCGATTAGCCAACAGAAAACAGTCCAAAACCACAGCCGGGACGGCTATGCTACATACCTCCCGGCTGTGGTTTGAGAGAGTACAATGATCAACAAGATCACAAAGAGCGACGAAGAATGGCAGGAATCACTGACCCCGGAACAGTACCGCGTATCCCGTCTCAAGGGCACCGAGCGGGCCTTCACCGGGACCTACCATGACGAAAAGCGGCCCGGCGTGTACCGCTGTGTCTCCTGCGGCCAGGCCCTCTTTGATGGAGCGCACAAATTTGATTCCGGCACCGGATGGCCAAGCTATTTCCAGCCCGTCACCCCAGAGAGCGTGGAGACGGAGGACGACACCAATTTTGGCATGACGCGGACCGAGGTTCATTGCAGCCGGTGCGATGGTCATTTGGGCCATGTGTTTCCCGATGGCCCCGCACCAACGGGACTGCGTTATTGCATTAACTCGGCCTCGCTGCGTTTGGAACCCCGCAAAGGGGATGTAGAGTAGCCGCCAAGGAGTTTATACGCCAGGCCATAGGAAGTCTTATCTGGCGTACGGTTGTAACCGTTCAGGGGCCGTGGCATCTTGGTCCTCAAAAAACGGCCTACGGGTGCCACGGGTAGGCCTCTCAGGGCTTACCCGTGTAGTTTCTACCGGCAAGGAAGATAATTAAGATTCAGGGGCATCGGTTCTGAACGGGTAAACCCTACCGGGCCTACCCGTGGTACCCGACGGTCTTTTTGTCGATTATAGTGGCCCGTGTTGTGAACGCTTACGTACGGTTTTATGAGACCCATACGCCCCATCCCAAAAAAGCAATCCCGCTCACGCTTTGGTGAAAATCACGCCAGCACAGCCAAAGCACGGTTGCGTGCCTCGGCTGTCATGCACTAAGCTTACCCTGTCGATGGTCACGCTCCACACCGTGACCGCCATCAACCAAAGGAATGCCCCATGGCCGGTGCAAAAAATGTACTCGGAACCGATCTCCAAACCTGTTCCCGCGACCCCTTGACCGGATTCTATCGCGACGGATGCTGCAACACGGGTGCCGACGACCTCGGCCTGCACATCGTCTGTATACGCGCCACGGAGGAGTTTCTCCTCTTTTCCCGAGAGCGTGGGAACGACCTCAGCACGCCCCATCCCGAAATGATGTTTCCCGGCGTACGGCCCGGCGACCAATGGTGCCTCTGCGCCATGCGTTGGAAAGAAGCCCTCGACACCGGGGCCGCCCCACCCGTCGATCTCGAAGCCACCCACATCTCCACCCTGGAATTCGTCGACCTTGCCGACCTGAAAGCCCACGCCGTGGACGGGAGCGCTACCTGACGCAGCGTGTTGAGAACGGTTGTTGCGGCGGAATTTCTTGGATTCCCCCGTATGCCACGTAAACAAGAGGTGTGCTATGCTTGTATCAGGTCGGCAGTCAACCTGAGGGCAAGTAACTATGCGGACAATTGGGACACTGCTAATCGGACACGCGGCCCTGCTCCTTTTGGCCTCCACGAACTTCATGATCGTCAGTTGGCTTTGGGGCAATACTTCTTGGACTTGGAACTACTTTCAGTACAGTTATGGAAGTGGCTGGGGATACGACTTTCAGAGCAACTATCCCTTGGGGCAGGTACTCTGTTACCTCGGGGCCTATGGTCTGGGCCTGGCCGCCTATGGCCTCGTCTGGATACGCCTTCGACTTAGGGTCTGTAACAAAATAAACGTATCGATTTTTTGATAGATCATGCTATGATAGGGCATGGACAAAAACACTGAGGCAGAGATAGCGCAACGCTTCAAAGCGCTCGAACCATTTCTTGACGAACGACTCCGGCGCCTT
>JAJRPE010000076.1 GCA_024280935.1 Candidatus Hydrogenedentota bacterium | reverse complement strand
TTCATCCAGGTGAGTTGGTCGCCGACGGTGTAGTAGACGTAGGTCTTGCCGTCGTAGCCGATGAGGGCGGGGTCGGAGGCGTTGATCCCTTCGTCGAGACCGGTGGCCGCGAGCACAGGATTGGCGCTGCTGAGTTCCCAGTGCTTCAGGTCCTTGGAGCGGGTGACGTAGGTCTCGAATACATGGCGGGGTGTGCGGCGTTCGAGGTAGAGCACGTAGTAGTAGCCGTCGCTGTAGTGGATCTCAGGACAGGCGGTGTAACGGTTGGTGCCGAAGGTGGCCTCGGGCAGTTTTTTCCAGGTCACCAGATCTTTTGAGGTGGCAAATTTGGTGGTGAAGCCCGGGTAGTCCGGCGTGTTGGATTCGTAGGCGAGCACGTAGCCGTCGGGACCTTTGCAGAGGCTGCTGTTAAAGAGGTGCTCGTTTTCCTGCTGGATGATGACGCGCTGTTCCCAGGTCTTGAAATCCTTGGAGGAGAAAAGCGTTACGTCGTTCCAGTTGGCATCCTCAAAACGGGAGGCCACCGCGTAAAAAGTGTCGCCGTCCACGAAGGCGCTGGCGAGGCCATAACCCTCTGCGAAAGTGGCCAACACCGTTGTGCTTCCCGCTTCCCGGATATCCAGGTGGTAGTCGGCTTTCGTGCCGCCGCTCCCTGGGCGAATACAGATCATCTCCATGAGCGTGTCCTGCCATACGAAGGGCGAGATTTCGCACATGTTTTTTTCAACCAGCGCGATGTCTTCCAGGCCGTTGCTGGTCGTCGCGATACTTGGGGGCGCAATGGCGCTGAATACATCCACGGGCCATTGCTGGAGTCGATAAAAACCCTCGGGGACCTCCTGCTGAAACTGAACATAGGCCTGGACGTTACCGGTGGTGGTGTACTGGATGTCCTTGGCGGTCTCTTTGTTCACCCGGACCCCAAAGACCTTGTAGCCCATGACGGTGGTGTCTTCCAGGTCCACATGGAGGAGCTTGCCCTGTTCCACGCTTTGGATAGCGCCATCGGTGGGTGTCCCGTGGGGCTGGGAAAAATTGAGGGCGACGAGTTTGCTGTTTTTCAGCTTGATGCGCATGCTGGTGGTGAAACCGAAATTTCCGGCCTTCACCGCGCACTGGGGACTCACCATGGTGCAATCCTCGAAGATGATGTCAGGCTGTTCGGGCATGGTCTCATTCTCCACGCGCACATAGGCCGCCGCCGTATCGCCCCACCAGTCGAGCGCCCACAACTGGGTGCGCCGGAAGGTGATGGGTTCGTCGGGCCGGGAAAGGCAACTGGCCACACCGCCGCCGAATGCCCGGCCAATGCCCACGCAATCTTCGACGATAATCGTGAAGGGTTCCACCTTGTTGGTGTTGTCCCAGAAGAGACCCCCGTCGCCGCCCGTGGCGTAAACACGCGAAAGCTTCCATCGGTCCCAGATGACGGCGGAAAAGGTAGCGTCCGTGTGTTCCTTGGACCAGCCCTGCGTATTGGAACGGATGTTGCCGTGCCAGTCATAGCTCTTGAAACCCTTCTTGGGGTCGCCTGCGTCCAGGACCACCCAGCCCGTGCGGCCACTACCCAACGCGCCATCGAAATCGCCGATGAGTTCGTTGTACGCGCCCTTCGCACCGCGATAGGAAGGCGACAACATGGCCTCCATATAGGTGTCTGGGCGAATGACTATGCGATGCCCGCCCTCATCGTTGGGGACCGCATCCAGCGCCGCCTGGATGGTGGTATAGGCAGTGGTCCAGCTTGCGCCGTCGGTGTTGTTGCCCAGCTTGGATACATACAGGGTATCGGCTTGGGCGAATGGCGCAAGTACGAGGGTGAGCATGGCGACTACAATAAAGCGGGAAAACATGGTGAACTCCTGTGTGGTTGGATGAAGTTGCCATTGTAGCGGATTGGGAACGCTCCACATAATTTTCCTTCTCTTGCTCATTTCACCCTGGCACTGTGAAAATTGGCTGCGCGTCTTTGACCCGTAGCGATTTGTGAACGCTTTCGGGCGTGTGTTCCGCAAAGGGAATACTAGCCACAAAAGAACGCAAGGAACACAAAGACTACAAAAAATTGGTTCTTCCGCTTCAAGGGTACGGTGCAGTTCAGAGCGACTTGCTTTGACTGTGTATTTTCCTCGCCGTTGAGCGCCGAAGGTGCGTTCTATATCAGCCTGGGGCAACGCCCCAGGTCTCAAATCGGACAGAATTTAGGGCTGAAGGCCCGGCCTATAATCCAGCCGAAAATGCGTCTTGTGATTGGCATGAAACGGGCTTTCAGCCCTGCGGAATGGCTGCATCCAGAAACCTGGGGCGTTGCCCCAGGCTGATATGAACCCGGACCTTCGGCCCTGTAAAGCAACAAATACAAATAACATTGAATCGGATGAATAATTCATATCCAACGCCGCTGTGAACAATGGAGCTTTCTTCCACGATTTCTTTTGAATGATGTGAGAGGATAAAATGTACGCTTGAACCGGATGAACCAAAAATTGGCTTTTTGTTTTTTTGCGCGCTCTGTGGCTAAATCATAGTTAATCCACCGGCTCTGCCGGTGGTTACTGATTACGTTAAGGACGAATCCGCCCGAATACGAAGTGTATTGTGGGGTGCGAAATGGGCATAGCACAGACCCGGATTGGCAGCGGCGGTGTGTGCTATACTTTGCGCCGTTGGGGCCGGGGCGGAAACTTGGGACACGGAACCGCAGCAATCATAGCGTTATTGAATTGGCAAGACATGGCGAAGAAGAAAAAGCGTAGCAAGAAAGGTGCGGGCGGAAAAGCTGTCGCCGCCAACGCGCTGAGTGAGAACGATGCTCCCCGCATGAAGGAAGAGATTCAGGCGCTCATCGCTTCAGGGCGGCAGAAGGCGGCGCTAGATCGGGCAAAATCCTTTGCCAAGGCGGCCCCCGGCGATGCGGCAAACACGATCCTGCTGGATGCGTACACCGCGCGCATTGAGGGAATGCTTGCGAAAAACATGGTGCGGGAAGCCTTGTCGCTGCTGGATCTGGTGGTGGCGCGCTTTCCGGCCGAAGAGGCGCGCTTGGGTCGGCTTCGCACCCGTGGCGCGGCGGTGGGCGGCGGGGTGGACGACCTCGTGGCACCCCTTTCCAATGCGGATTTGGCACCAGAACACCGTGCGGAAATCGAAGAAGCGATTACCAGGGAGCTGACCGACCTGGACGCGCTCGCGAAGTGCGGCACGTTGCCCGAAGACCATTCCCTGCGCATTGCGGCGGCCCAGGCACGGGATGCTTTTGCCCGTGTCTGTTCTGGTCCCGTAAGCGACGAAGATATTGCGCTTCCCGGGCTTTCCCGGCGCTCTCCGTTAGCACCCTGGAAGCTGTTGATCCGCGCCATCGCCCATTTTTATCGCGGGGAAGACGAGGCCTGCCTGGACTATATTTCCCGTCTGCCCGCCACGTCAGCGCCCGCACGACTTGCTCCGCTGCTCCGGGAGCTTTGCGGCAAGTCGCCGGAATCAAAACTCTGGCCGATGGCAACAACGCTTTGCAAGGAAATTCGGGGCAACGATTCCGCGCTGCGGGCCTCACTGGCGCGTTGCGATGAGATCTTCTTGCATATGTCGGAGCGCAATCCCTTCTTTCCTATGAAGAGCGCCGTGGTACAGTGCGAGAAGGCCCGCCCTGCGCTGGTGGAGCCGTTGAAAAAACACCTCGGGGTAATCCTCATGGGAAGCGGAATCGATCCCGCCGAACTCAAGGAGGTTTTGGGCTTCGCCGCGTGCAAGGATGCTTTTTTCTGGCGTTTGGCCGCGAAGAAGTCGGAGCAATCCGAGGATACTTTTTTTGCCCGGAGTTGTTGGGAAGAATTTCGTATGCACGCGATTCACGAAGGCTGGTTTGCCGCCGACAGCGCCGTCGAGGCTGCCCTCCTTCTGCATATGGCATCCATCGAGGAACCCGACGAGGAGGATGTCGAGTATGACTATTTTGGCGACCCTCTGGAGCGGGTAACGCTGCCCTTCAACGAGAAGTCCATGCAGCGCCATTATCGGGACCAGACGAAGGAAATGCAGGCTGATCGGAGGAAGTTCAGGAAGTCTGCGGTGATGATCCATCAGGATCGTGACGCGCTGTTTGCGCGGGCCTGCACGCTGGATCCCCGCCCGGAAAGTTTCCTGAAATGGCATGTCGGCACGAATACCGATTCGGAAGATCCCCTGCTTCACTGGGCGGAGGCGCTGCCCCAGGATCCCGAGCCGCTGGTGCTGCTGGCGAAAGACGCTCAGGACCGCAAGGCGCTAAAAAAGGCACTGGACTACCTGACGCAAGCCGAGGCCCGGAATGCCCTCGATCCCCATGTTCGACGCATGCGTTTCCAGATTACCACCGCCGCTGCGGCCCGGCACCTGAAAGCGGGGAAGGCCCATTTGCTCCGAAAAGACATCGCCGAACTGGAAGCCCTGGATCTCGCCCGCGATGGGGATCACCCGGTCTTGCTGGCGGCCCTCTCCTGGGCGGCGGCTTCCCTGGAGGGCGCGGAGGAGGAGCGGGATGTCTGCGCCGAGCGCGTTACGGAACTCTTGGGCGGCCCCGTCGGAAGTCACCTCCTCTTGTCGGGTATGGCGGGCACCGCCAAAAAGCTGAGTCAATGGCCCCTGGCCAAGGTCTCGGCCAAGGCCTTCCGTGACGAGGCCGGGTGGATCGGGTCTTCCGCCCGTGCGCTTCACCTGCTCTCGGAGGGAAAATTCACGTTGGATCTTAATAAGGACTACGTTGCGCGCCTGGAAAAATCCTTGCGCAAAAAGAAGCCCCAGGCGGAAGGGAAGCATCTGGTGATGCTGGCTTCGGTCTTCCTGAAGCACAAGAAAACACAACTGGCCTACGATGCGGCGGGTGCGGGACTCCGCCTCCAGACGGCCTTGGATGCCCGCCTTCTTCTTTTGCGCGCCCAAACAGTGAGCTCATACCAATATGAGCGTAGCTACAATTGTCTGGGGGCGGCCTTGTGCCTTGCCCGCGACAGTGCGGATCCCGCCTTGCCGGAGGAGATTTTGGCGGCTTTTCAGGGCAGGGACAATCCCCATAGGCGCTTGAGTTACTACCACATGGAACTCCAGGAACAAGCGATGGAAATTGATGCGGCGGGTGCCCGAAAAATGCTCTCCATTGAGCGGGGGCTGATTGAGCCGAATACGCGTGAGGACCTTCCCTTTGATGCGGGCGATGCGATCAACGCTATCACACGGTCCGTCCCTTCTTATCCGCCGGAATACGACGATGAATATTTGAATGACGACCAGGATTGGGATGACGAGGATGGGAGTGAGGAGGATGAAAAGGAGGCTTCTAAAATCGCGGCGGACCTTCTCGATTCTATTTTCGGACGCAGGGGCAAAAAAAAGGGCGGCACACAGAGAAAGATGCCGTCGATTTTCGAGAAACCCGTAGGCTCCTCGGAAGAAATCGAGATACTCGATGCAATCAGGGATTTTGTCGAGGCCCGGACCGGATCGCGGTTGGCACCCTACAACATGGACGAATTTGAGAGCTACTGTGCCGCAGTTCCCGCAATCGGGAAAACGTGGCGAGAACTGAAAGAGCGCTACCAGGCCGTGTTTGGCGTGCCCTTCGAGTTCAGTGCCCTGGCCTTTTAGACGCGCCCTGCTCTGGAGAAAATAATGACACACCACGAAGATCCAGCCGCTTGGGCCTATGCCGCCTTGGGTATTGAGCCGAGCGCTTTGGAAGACGAGATCCGTGCGGCGTACCATCGTGGCCTGCAATCCTTTCCGCCGGACCGGGAACCCGAAAAGTTTCAGCGGATTCGGGAGGCCTACGACTATTTGCGCGATCCCCAGATTCGCTTCAAGAGCCTGATGCAGACGACCGCACCCGATGACAGCCTGGTGGAGTGGTTGGACGACCAGCCCGCTCCACGACATTTCACAGGACCGCGTCCGTGGCTAACCGCCATGGAAAAAGGGAAACGACATGGATGACCACCCGTCCCGCTGCGGCGCGGAACAAGACCGTGAACTTGGGATGCGCGATCAGATCGTCCAACGCTTTGAGACATGGCTCGATCATGCCTTGGAAGACGAAGGTCCCCCGGAAGGCATCGCGGCGGAGTTGCTTGCCGAACTGACAGGCGCGGGCGACGATGGGGAGAAGCCAACCGATTCCTATGCGCTTTGGGCGGCTTTGACCGGATTGACCCAGGAAATTAAGCTGCAAAGCCGTGCCTTCCAGATGCTGGGCGAGCGGCTGGAGCCACTGGCAGAGGCCCCCGCACGGCTGGAATCCGTGGCGGAGGGGGAATACAAGCTGGCCCAGGCGATTGCGCAGTTGGAGATTGAAGTGGCGCAGCGGCAGCAGCGCCGGGAAGGGGAATTGCGCCGGGAATGCGAAGCGCGGTGCAGTCGCCAATTCCTGGAAGTTCTGATCGATTTGCACGAACGAATACGCCGGGGAAACATGATTTTCCAATCGACAGAAGAGTCCGTCGCCCGCCAGCGCGGCGCGGGTTTCTGGGCGCGTATGACCGGGGCGGGCGGCGCGGCCCCGGCCAATGAATTGCTGAAGGCCCATGAAACGGGTAGCCGCTTGCTTTTGGAACGGCTGGAGGCCGTTCTCACAGGCCATGGCGTGCGCCATGTGCCCTGCGTCGGGCGGCCCTTTGACCCGGTCACGATGGTGGCGATGGCGGTCGAGGAAAAAGACGGCGCCGCCGATGGCATGGTCCTGGAGGAGCTTCGGAGCGGCTATGAATGGAATGGGGATATTCTTCGGGTTGCCGAGGTAAAAGTCGCCCGAAATACTTCCTGAAACTAACCCGCCTCATGGCGCATTGAAAGGGTACCTGTTTTGACGCAAACGAGTCACATTGTAGGCATAGACCTGGGCACGACCAATTCCGAAGTGGCCGCGTACGTGGATGGCGAAGTGCGCGTGCTGGGACGAGGCTCTGGGTGTATTCTCCCCTCCTGCGTGGGCTTTGCGCCTGACGGTGCCCTGCTCGTGGGCGAGGCGGCGCGGAATCAGCATGCCCTGTACCCCGAGCGCACCGTGCGTAGCATCAAGCGAAAAATGGGCTCTGATGAAAAGGTGAGCGTGGCGGGCAAAACCTTTACGCCGCAGGAGATCTCGGCGATTATTCTGCGGGAGCTGACTGATCGCGCCAGCCGCGAGCTTGGCGGCCCGGTAAAGCAGGCGATTATCACCGTGCCCGCCTATTTCTCCGACGTGCAGCGGGAAGCTACCCGGGAAGCCGGTGCTCTGGCCGGGTTGGAGGTGCTGCGCATCCTCAACGAGCCGACGGCGGCAAGCCTGTCCTACGGCGCAGGCAGCGGCGAGCGGGAGACGGTGATGATTTACGATCTGGGCGGGGGCACCTTCGACGTGTCTATTGTCAGCCTGGAGGGAACGGTAACGGAGGTGCTTGCCAGCCACGGCAACAATAAGTTGGGCGGCGATGACTTCGATACCCTGCTCGTGGAGCACCTGTGCGCGGAATTCGAGGAAGAGAACGGCATCGATCTCCGCGAGGGCCACGACTCAGCGTTTGCACGGGTCTTGCGGGCGGCGGAGGAGGCGAAGCGGCGGCTGAGCGATGAACCCTACGCCGCCATCCGGGAGGAAGCCCTGGTCATGGACGGGAATGTTCCGCTTCACCTTGAAATGGAAATAAGCCGACTGGACTACGAGGAAATGATTCGTCCGCTGGTCGAGGAGACCTTGGAAAGCGTCGCCAAGGCCATGTCGGACGCGGGTGTCCGTGCGGGCGAACTGGACACCGTGCTGCTCGCCGGCGGCTCCACGCGGACCCCGCTGGTAATGCGCACGCTGGAAGAGCGCGTGGGCCGTGCGCCGCGCCAGGATGTGGACCCCGATCTCTGTGTCGCGCTGGGGGCCGGGATCATGGCCTCGCGCCAGGGCGGCCATGACATTGACCGGATCCTTGTGGATATTACGCCCTATTCCTACGGCATGTCCTACTTGGGGGATCGGGGCGGTGTCGAATACCCCCACTGCTACCATGCGATCATCAAGCGCAATACGCCGCTGCCTGTCACACGGACCGATTCCTATCAAACGAGCGGCCCCTACCAGGAAGCGGTAAAAATCAGGGTCTACCAAGGAGACGATCCCGATGCCCTGCGCAACGTGCCTGTGGGCCAATTCAAGATCGAGGGCCTGACCCCGATATACGAACCGAATGTCGTGCTCTGCAAAATGGCGCTGGACTTAGACGGTATTCTACATGTTACGGCGATTGAGAAGGAGACGGGATTATCCAAGGCGATCACCATCGACAATGCGTTCAAGGCGCGCACCGATGAGGAAATCGCTGGAAACCGACGTCGGATCGAGGGACTCTTTGGAAATGCCGACGGGGACGACGAAGCGGTGGACGGTGCGGAGCAAGACACCGGCGGGGAGCCGGATGCCCAAGGCGGCGATCCCGTTTGGGATGGCAAGGCTGCCACCGCAGAAGCGCTCGTGGAACGGTGCCGGGCGCTCCTTGAAGGCATGCACGACGAGGATCGTGAGGAAGCCATCGATTTGATCGAGGAGGTTAAGGATGCGTGCGAGGCCCGCGACGTGGCGGCGCTTGATGAAGCTGCCGTCGCGCTTCGGGAGTTGCTGTTTTTTATCGAGGGCAAGTAATGAACGAATCGAAAAAGCATGTGTGCCCCGTCTGCCGGGCACGCTTTCGCGGCGCAACGACCTGTTCGCGCTGCGGGGCGGATTTGAAGACCATGATGCGTCTCGCAGTGCAAGCCCACCGCGAGCGCCAGAATGCGCGCCGTTGTCTGCGCGAAGGCCGTTTTGAAAACGCGGCGGATCGGACCGAGGCGGCGGAGGACTTGTGCGCCACGGGTGCCGGGCGGCGCTTGCGGTTGCTTACACGGTGGCTGAGGGCGATGGAATCCGAGGGGTGAGGCCCACCACGCGTGGCTTCGGTGAGCAGCACGAATAATAAGTGTATAGTAACGGTATCTTCCAAGGTGGGCTTCGCCCACAACCCAAGTACTGACCTCCCAAGAAACCACTAAGGGTGCCACCCTCACGCGGAGGAGCGAAGCGGGGGAGCTTGCGGGTGCAAGCTATCCCAATAGACTTG
>JAJRPE010000075.1 GCA_024280935.1 Candidatus Hydrogenedentota bacterium | reverse complement strand
TTATCGTCACCGCCTTTGGCGGACCGGAAGTCCTTGAAGTACAAGACGTTCCCGTACCCGAAGCCGCCGCCGACGAAGTCCTGATTAAGGTCCACGCCTCCGGTATCAACGATGCCGATATCATGCAGCGGGACGGACTCTACCCCGGCGGGCCAAAAGCACCCGATGGCGCGGGCTTCGAGGTGTCGGGGGTCGTCGAAACGGCGGGCGCGAACATCAAACAGTGGAAGGCCGGCGACGAAGTGATGTCCTTCTGCTCGGCGGGCTACAGCGAATACGTGGTTGCCAAAGAATGGCAGGTCATGCCCAAACCGAGCCAGCTCAGCTTCCACCAGGCAGCGGCCATCCCCTGCCAATTTCTGACGGCCTACCACGCCCTTCTCACCCTCGGTCAGCTTAGCTCCGAACAAACCGTGCTCATCCAGGCGGCAGCGGGCGGACTCGGCACGTTGATGGTCCAGATTGCCCGCAACGTGGGCGCCACCATCATTGGCACCGCCAGCACGGACGAAAAATGCGCTCTCATAGAATCCCTCGGTTGCCAGCATCCGGTGAAATACACGGAGAAAGACTTTCGCGAAGAGGTTAAGTCGATCACGGGTGGCAAGGGTTGCGACCTCATCATCGAATCCGTGGGCGGCGAGGTTTTTACCAAGAGCCTCAAATGCCTCAAGACCCGGGGCATGCTCGTCACACTCGGTGTTGCCAGCAAGCAGCCGCCCACCGTTGAAGCCGTTAAACTCCTCGCCAACAATTGGATCGTCGCCGGTATGCACCTCATGGCCTACACGACGGACACCGTGGCCATGACCAGTGCCATGCGGGACCTCCACACTTGGCTCGCGGACGACAAATTGACGGTTGTGGCCAATCACACTTTTCCGCTGGAAGATGCCGCGAAGGCCCACCAGTTTATTTCGGACCGCAAGAGCACGGGCAAGGTGGTGTTGGTGCCGTAGACATTTGAAAAAGGAGGTTGGGCATCCCTGCCCGACGCAAGGGGAGCCAGATACTTGAGATAATTCTGAGGCTTGGCCGATAGCTCCAGGCGCACGAACCCTCGTTCCTCGGGATCGCGCGGCACGTCCATTGGGCGACGGACAAAATAGAGATATTACGTGGTATTTAATGTCCCACGCGCCCTTGTGTCGGGCAAGATGCCCAACCTCCTACGACAACGCCTGCGCGAAGTCGGCGAGGAGGTCTTCCACGTCTTCAAGGCCGACCGAAACGCGAATCAGGTTTTCTTCGATGCCCATTTCGCGGCGGGCGGCTTCGGGCATGGGGCCGTGGGTCATGGTCCAGGGGTATTCGATGAGGGACTCCACGCCGCCCAACGACACCGCCTGGGAAAAGAGTTCCAGCTTGCCGAGCACGTCGTAGGCTTCCTCCACGCCGCCCTTGATGTAGAAGGAGAGCATCCCCCCCGCTCCCCGCGCCTGTTTTTTATTGAGTTCAAATTGGGGGTGGCTGGGCAAGCCCGGATAGAGCACATTGTCGATCTTCGGATGCTGCTCCAGGTATTCAGCGAGGGCTTGGGCGTTTTTCTGATGGGCTTCCATGCGGAGGGCCAGGGTCTTGATGCCCCGAAGCACAAGGAAGCAGTCCCAGGGGCCGGGCACGGCCCCGATGGCGTTCTGCAAGAAATAGATTTGCTCGGCTAGTTTGTCGTCTTTCACCACCACCCCGCCGCCGACCACGTCGGAATGCCCGTTGATGTATTTGGTCGTGGAATGGACCACGATGTCGATACCCAGGTCGAGGGGATTCTGGAGGTAGGGCGACAGAAAGGTGTTGTCCACAACGGTGATGATGCCGTTGCCCGCCCCAATCTTCGCGAGGGCCTGAATGTCCACCACCTTCATAAGGGGGTTGGTGGGCGATTCAATCCAGAGCATCTTCGTGTTGGGCTTGATAGCGTGGCGGACGGCGTTGAGGTCGCCGAGATCCACCAACTCGATTTCGATGCCCTTGGTCTTCATAACGCTCATGAGCACGCGATAGGTGCCGCCGTAGCATTCATCACTGGCGATGAGGTGGTCCCCGGCGTTGCAGAGCATCATGAGGGTGGTTTCGGCGGCCATCCCCGTGGCGAAGGCAAAACCCCGCGTGCCGTTTTCGAGGGAGGCGAGGCATTCTTCGAGGGCCTTCCGTGTGGGGTTGCCGGAGCGGGAATAGTCGAACTCGCCGGGGTCGTCGGGGCTATTAAAGGCAAAAGTGGACGACTGGAACACGGGCGTCATGACGGCCCCATGCTGGGGGTCGGGGCCTTGGCCTGCGTGGATGGCGCGGGTACGAAAACGCACGGGGGACTTCTCCTGTGGGGGCGGTTTGGGCTTTGGGACGTATTGTAGTGGAGTGGGGACGGCAGGTACCACCATGCCATGGGTGAATTGAGAATAGTGAATTATGAATAGTGAATCAGAAAGGTTACTGTCTTGCAATTGAACCCCGCGTGCTGAGTTTCCACTTTCGTAAGAATGCCGTTGATCTGTTTTTTGCAAGACCCTCAAAAGAGATACGTCGGGTGCCACGGGTAGGCCTATCAGGGCTTACCCGTGTAGTTCCTGCAAGTGAGGAAAACGATTCCGATCCAAGGGCAGCGCATCTGCACGGGTAAACCCTGGCGGGCCTACCCGTGGCACCCGTAGCGTTTTTTGCAGAACGTGGGAACGAGAAATAACTCAGGTAACTTGCAATTTTTACCTCCAAATCCCTACAGTATGGCGACTTAACCACCCCATAGATTGTGAAAGCATGTCCACCAGTCTCCTCTTAAAAATCGGTGCTGTCGCCACCTTCGGCGCGCTGGGTGCCCTTGCCCGCTTTGGTGTCTACGGTATCGTCCGCTATATGGGATGGAACGGCTTCCCCTGGGCTACCTTCACGGTAAATATGCTTGGCTGTCTGCTTTTTGGACTCTTTGTGTCCCTGGCGGAACACCGCTTTGAGTTCAGCGATGTCACCAAAGTCGCCATATTGGTCGGGTTTATGGGGTCCTTCACCACCTTCTCCACCTTCGCCCTCGATGGCAGCGCCCTCTTGCGCGAAGGACAATGGCTCCTGGCAACGCTCTATATTGGCGGACAAAATTTTCTGGGTATTGGGGCCATATTCCTGGGCCTCTATCTTGGCCGCTATTTAGGCTACGCCCATGGCTAACGAAAGCGTTGCGGCAAGAATAAAAACAACCATCACGGCCAACCGCGAACGGGCACCGGAGGTCTACGCACGCCTTGAGGCGCTCTATCCCGACATCCGCTGCACCTTGGACTACAAGAGCCCATTTCAGATTCTCATCATGACGGCCCTGGCCGCCCAGTGTACGGACGTGCGGGTAAACATCGTGTCGAAGGAGCTATTCGAACGCTTCCCCCACCCCAAGGATTTTCTGGAGGTGGATGTGAAGGTCATCGAGAAGATCATCCACTCCTGCGGCTTTTACCGGCAGAAGGCGAAGAACATCATGAAGACCTGCCACAGTATCATGGGAAAATTCGGCGGCGAAGTGCCCCGCACCATGGAGGAACTGGTCCAACTTGCGGGGGTGGGGCGAAAAACTGCCAACGTGGTGCTCGGCGAGTGTTTTGGACACCAGGGGGTCATCGTGGATACCCATTGCACGCGCCTGACAAATCGCCTGGGCTTCACGAAGAACCAGGACGCGGTCAAAATAGAGAAAGACCTCATGAAGGTATGGCCCGATGACCGCTGGACCCTCTTCTCCCACTTCATGGTATTCCATGGCCGGGCGGTGTGTACGGCGCGGGCACCCAAGTGTTCCCAATGCACCCTGCGGGAACTGTGCCCCTTCCCCGACACGCGGGAGGGCAGGAAACTTGCCCGATAGCGCCGAAAATGAAGTGGTCCCAAAGCACAACCGGGCTTGGCTCGTCACCATCGTGGTGGTGTACATCCTCCTCGTGCTTGGGGTGGATATGTTGGCCGCCATGCGGGTGCAGTGGCCCTTCCCGTGGGTGCGCCTGGAATGGCACCTCTCCACGACCTTTCCCAGCCTCCGAGGGACGGCGTGGGCGGCCTTTGATGTCTACAAGTTCCTCTTCTGGTTGGTGATTCCCTTTATCGCTTGCCTGTGGCGGATGGATTGGCGCTACCTGCTCTTTAGCCGGTGGAAAAAGTGGGACTTGATTCTCGTGGGCGGACTGACGGTAGTGGGCATGGCCGTGATGTTTATCATCCCCCACGTGCCCGCCCTCAAGGCCATCTACCCCAGCATGGGTGCCCTCAGTCCCGAACAGAAGATGGCCTACGTGCAGCGCGCCATGCTATGGAATGTATCGTGGATTTTCGGTTGGGAGTTTCTCCACCGATATGTCTTGCTACGAGCCGTGCAGCGCACGGAAATGACGGGGCCTTGGGGCTTGCCCAGATGGACCCAGAGCCAACTGTACTGGCTGGCCGTCCCCCTGTCGGAGACCCTCTATCACCTCCAGAAACCGTGGCCTGAAGCCTTGGGGATGGGTGTTTTCTCGGTGATCCTGACCCTGTGGTGCCTAAGTCGGAAAAAGTGGCTCGTGGCTTGTCTGGTACACCTGATTATCGAGGTGGAGCTGGTGGTCTTTATGACCGTGTTGGCCTGAACGGCATTGAGGGACCAAAGGGACAAACAGTCTGCAAGAATTACCGCCGGGTGCCACGGGTAGGCCTGTCAGGGCTTTACCCGTGAGGTAACTGCCGACAAAGAGGGACATATCCCGTTTCGGGAGGCACCGGTTTTTCACGGGTAAACCCTTCGGGCCTACCCGTGGCACCCGTAGATTCTCTTGAGGAAGATAGGAACTCGGGGTTGGGTTGAGGCAGGGCCACACGTCATTTGGGTGGCCCTGCATTAAACAAAAAACACCCGTCGGGTGCCAGGGACAGGAATGTTCGACCTCCTATTTTCGTGCGTCTTGGGTGGATTCACAGGCCCACGTGCGTTCCATTGCGCGGCACGCGGTTTGTGTCGGACAGGAAAGTCCGACCTCCTATTTTCGTGCGATTGGAGCAACCGCTCCGTGTTACCCCCAGAGCACCTAACGCGAGCGGCTCAACACCAGTTTTCCTAGCCTCAGGCAACTCGCTCCACGCCAGCGCACGAACCCGTCAGGACTCGTTAAAACTCGCCTTTTGGGGAATCGCACGGCACGACTGAAACTCATGGTCGCCGTTTCAGCACCCGAGTGCGTTCACTACAACGGGGTTTCCAAGTCGGCAAGCGGCGGGAAACCATTACTCGTCAGGGCCGACAGAGCTTCCCTCCTTGGCGGGGAACAGAAACACCCACCGAATTCTCACAGAGCTTCCAGCGAAGCATCCTGCGCCAGCAGGTGCTCTATCCGATCGTAAGCGTCCGGTGAAGTACATCTTTCTTCGGACGCTTACTGAACTTCGCTATGCGGAGCCGCCCAGTGGCTTGATCCTGATGGGTGTCTGGTGCGTACTCGTACGACACCACCCAATAAAAACAAGGGCGCGTATCGGACACCGAGCTAACGTGCGAGGACAGACGATAACGTAGTACGTTCAAAAAAACGGCTTTGGAATGGAAACAGAGCAAGCCCGGCGATCGGCGGATACTGTCACAAAGACAACGATATCAGCAAATCTCCAGGCGCTGTAAATCCCGCTTCCTGAGCAACATATGCGTGAATATGAAAAAATAAACACAACTGCGAACGGGAGAGCTTTACCTGCTTGACACGGAGGTGCCTAATGGGTGGGTGTCCGACCTCCTGTTTTCAGACGTGCCACATAATTCCGAGGTACGAGGCTATTAACCACGGAAAAGAAGCCGAACAAAAAAAAGGCTGCCCGGCACGGCGCCGGGCAGCCTTCCAAAAACTCTCGGGGCAGCCTTACTTGGCACCGGCCAGCTCAAAGGCAGAGGCCACAAAGGTATTGCCTTTTGCAACGCCCGCCACCTTGGCAGGGAGGGCCTTCTTGCAGAGACCTGCAGCGTGGGCATCCAGATCGGCTCCTTCAAGCAAGTAGATTTTTCCCGCGACCTTGACGGCTGCCGTGCAATCCGAAATACCTTTCATCTTGTAGATGCAGGAGGCGCAGCCCGCTTCTGCGTCAAACAGGACCAGCTTCGCTTCCGCCTTGTCGCCGCTGGAATGATGCTCTCCGAGGTGGGCCAGGGCAGCCTTCCCGAGATACAAGGTGCTGAATTCAGACAGGCCCTCCCGGAGGCTGGCAACATGGGCCAGGTCCGTAGTCTGCTTGGCTTTCATGGCAGAAATCATGAGGCCGTGCAGCGCCTTGAGTTTGGCCTCGTACTTGTCCGCTGTAGGCTTAATACGCTGCGCGAGAAAGTAGTACGTGACGATCTTGGTCAGCTCGTCGGCGTGAAGCTCTTTCGCATTCACCCAACGAACAATCTGGTTGTAATTCTTATCACCGGCGGAAGAGAGTTCGGTAATCTGATTCATCGCCTTCTCAATGGTGGTAATATGCTCTTCCAGGGTCGCAAATCGAGCCTCGTCGCCATAGATGCCGCAGGGCACCTGGCAATGAGCCGATGCCAACTGGGCGGGCAACAGCGCGAAGGCTGCGAGAGCGAGGGTAGCAATCATCTTCGTCTTCATGAAATCTTTCCTTCTATGGGTGGTTGAGACTCACATTGAAACGCTGGGGACAGCGGACACACAACGCCCAGACATGTGGTGCTGCCTGGTACCACATGGGCAGACGATCCACTCTACAATTTAGCGGCGCTCAGAAACAAGGTCAGGGCGCGATATGCTTCGAGCTTAGCGCCATCGGAGTCAGACGCATTTTCAGCGCCCTCAGTTTATCCCATACCTGCCTGTATGCCCATAGCACCGCGCCCGTCACCACGCCTTGGGCCACAGAATAGACGAAGATGCAGCCCCTTTCACATTTTGAAAGGGTCCGGCGAAAACATTCTCCACCCCGAAGGGAATACCAAAATAATCCCGATCCACACCGTCCACAAGAGGAAAGCGTTTTCTGAATACACCCGCTTCCGGCGCAAGGTGAAACTCCAGCGTTCCGCGACGAAACGTGACGGTGCTATTGGGCGGTAACAGTACGCTGTCACGGTCCTGGCACAACACCGCCTGCCATTGCGTGAGCGACATCCAGGGTACGCGCAACCACGATTCCAGTGGAAGCAGCGGGTCTTCTTCAACTTCCTTTGCAATGGCCTCCCGCCGCAGATATTCGGCCACATCCTCTGCCGTCTTTTTTGCAGAAGACGTGGCCACCGTATGCAGCGTGAAGCGCCCAAACTCACCCATGAACACGTTATTATTCGAGACATTGTCCGTCGCCCGCGCAAAGGGTACGGTAAAGGCCAAGTCTCCCAACTTATTGCCGAGAAACAGGTTATTCACAACCGTCCAACGGGATGCCTCGGCTGGCTTTCCCGCTACAACCCGATCCGCCACGATTCGTGCGGTCACGCCCATACCCGCGTTGGCATAGAGCAGATTATGGGCCACCGTCACCCCCGAAGCATCGTGGCCGTAAATGCCATGGCCACCTCGGTGGTGCGTTTCGTTGCCGCTGGCACTGTAGGCAATCACGTTATTGCTGATAAGGAGGGGGCCGTTACCCATCTCCAGGAATACGCCACCCCAGAGATTGCTGTGGATAAGGTTGGCCTCAATCCGGGAACCCTTGTACACATTATCGAGCCAGATGCCCCAGGCATCGTTGTCCCGAATGAGGTTGTCCTTAATGAGTCCGTCGTAAAAACCGTGCAGCTTGATGCCCGCCGTCTCCCAGGCCATGAGGCCCAGACGGTTATTCCGCTGAATGATGTTCCCCGTAATCTGCGTCCCCCGATGCATCCACCCGGCAATGCCCGTGCATCCGTTGTCCTCGATGACGTTGTTTCGTATCACGTGGTAGCCCACGCCGTTTATGGTCGGGAGAGCCTCGCCGTTGAGGGACGCGCCGGTTTCGCTGCCGCAGTCCAGACCGATGGTGTTGGCGTACCGAATGGTATTGTTCTGTATGGTCCAATGATGACCACTGCCGCAGCCTACCGCACCCGCCTGGGCATTGACGGCTTCCTTCCAGAAGTTCTTGGGGTATTGATTGGCACAATGCTCAAAAACAAAGCCGTCCACGATAATATAGCCCAGACCCCGTTTCCGGGGGGCGAAGATCCGTTCACGCACGGAAACCTCGACCAGGCTCGTCTCCGGCGATTTTCCCGTGGAAAAATGCACCTGCAACACGCTTTCGCCCCGAACCTTGAACCACGTTCCGGGCACGGTACCCAATTGCGCCGTATCGAGCACCTGGAGCAGCGGCCTACCATCCACAAAAACCTGGCCCAGGCTGTGGGCACCCGACCATGCAACAAAATCAGGAAACTTGGTTGCCCGAGAGATCGCAAAGGGATTGTAATCTCCGAACATTTCGGGGTCGAGGTCAATCTCCCAAATACCGAGCGATTCGCCGCTTGCACGCCAGCCGTGGTCGAGTACCTCGGAGCCCTTCACGACAACCTGATGCCCCGCCGCAACACGATAACGAATCGGTTGCTCCGCCGACCCGCCACGCGCCGGTGCCACACGCTCGCGATAGACCCCGGCCTTCACCAGTACGGTGTCTCCAGGTTCGGCCAACAGGGCCGCCCGCGAGATGGACTTGAATGGAGCCTCCTCGGTGCCCGCGTTGTTGTCGTTGGCATGCACCGACCCCACATCCACGACAATGGTGCGGGCATCCACTTCGCGACATTGAAGGGCCACGAGCAGGACAGCGAATAGATACACTGGGGGACGAAATAGTCGTTTCATAGTGGTCTTTCCAACCGTATTCCGACGAGGCATTTTCAACCGGCTTCTAGCGCACCCAAGATTCTGAATTGTGCAACCTGCGCGCATTTCAATCGATTGTTACTTGGCATTATCCCGAAGTCTGCTCCGAGTCTTTTACTGCCGCATTAATGCCGTGATACGTTTCTTTTTTGCGTCTCAGAATCTGCTCCAGCTCTGCATATTTTTTGGGAATCGGCATCCCCTTGTACTGATTCGGTATAAGTCTGCTCGAATCCCACCACAACGTGTCGTCAAACAATCCAATTTTTCCATCATGATACTCTTTGTGGTGGGTATCACACATCCATAGGACGCGATAGGGATTGTCATAGTCCTCATGGTGCATGACGACCTTGCGAGAACCGCATACAACACAAGGCTTCTTCTTAATCTTTCCCGCCTTCAGTAATTCTTTTGATTTCGTTCTTGTCCGTTTTCTGACTCTTAGTAAGGGATCTTTTTGCTCCTTACGTTTCCGCATCTTCCATTTTGAAAGAAATGGAGGGGCATTGTCGTTTCCCAACGCCCTGTATTCCTCCTCACAGACCATGCTGCAATAATATTCGCTCTTTCTATGAAGTACACCACCACACGCAACACATGCCTTTGGCTTACCCACACGGATATGTTGTATCGTTTTTTCTTTTGCCATAATCTCTAACCTTAATTATTCGCAACGCCGACTACGCACACGGAACGGTGCCATCAGTAGCATAGGTGTCTCGCCTGTGTTTGTGAGTTTCGGAACTCCCACCATTTCGCCCTTTCAGGGCCAGGCAGACTTGCTATATCCCATCCCAGATCGTTGCCCTGGATCCCTATCTCTCAGGATCCTCAAAAAACTTTGCGCTTTTTCAAACAACTGCAGTCAACTTGTTTATGCACCACAGTTTACAACAAGGCTTTATGCCACCCCCTTCGGGGGTTCAAGGAACTGTGGTGCCCCGTTACCCAGGGTTCCGCTCGTACCTCGCTTTACCCTGGGCTACGATATGCCGCCACTTCGTGGCTATTCCTTGCGTGGCTTTATTGGGCGCAGATGTTATTCGTGTAAATTCGTGTGCATTCGTGGTTCAACTTTTTGGTTGCGGCTATGCAGCGATAGGCTAAGCTGTTTTGCCCCTTCGGGGCGATATCGATTCGAAAGTACACGGGCGAACGGGTCATACTTCAAAGGAACTTGGC
>JAJRPE010000074.1 GCA_024280935.1 Candidatus Hydrogenedentota bacterium | reverse complement strand
CGGGGAGCATTCGAGACGGGTGCGGATTGCCGGGGCTGATGGCACCCGACGCAGCTTCGCGTTTCTCCAGGGCGCACATAAATCCAGGACATTTCGTTTAACTCAGAGCGGCCCTCGGCATCGACGGCCTGCAAGGCGATGGGCGTATCGGCGGGCACTTCGATGGCAAAGGAACCATCGGGTGCCAGCGGAACGGTACCCAGCTCGACGGTCTCGTTGCCCGCGTGAACAATATAGGCATGGGAGGAGCGGGTCGTAAGCCCTATGCCTGCCAGCACCCGGATCGCACGGATCCGATCCCATCCGGCGGTGGTGTTCTTCGTGAATTGGGCGCTCTGACAGAAGAGAATACCGGTGGCCTTCTCTCCGTTCTCCGGTGACTTCGCCACAAGCCCAGGGCGCAGAGGGGGCCGGGTTCGCGCACCCAGATAGACCGGTGAATGAATCGCTTCACCGGGAGCGTCGTAGACGCGGGTCCACACGGGCGGACGGCTGTCCGGGTCGAGAATGGTGATGCTGTCGTAATTAAATTCAGAAACGCTTTTCTTTTCTCCAGCCACTTCCGTTTCAACGGAAGTCTCCCGTCCCACCGTGCAAAGCAGACGCCCGTCGGGCAACGCCGCGACATCGCCCGCTTCGAGGGGGATGTGCTGAAGATAGCGCTGATCGTAACCCATACGTCCCACAACGACACCGGCATTAGAGAGGTAGGCCACACGCCCATCCGGCATGGGTGCCGGGCTGCCGCAGTAATTGGCCCGCAGACGGTTGCCATATTCGGGCCCCATATCGAGTCCGAATTCCGTGTAGCCGCTGGTGCCGTCGGGAAAAGTGGCGTGCAACAAGGTTTCCACCTTGCCCCGATCAAAGAAATTATCGGAACGGATAAAAAGAATGCGGCCATCCGCCAGTACTTCCGGCTCGTTGTCGAAGATAATCGTATTCGTGATGGAATCTATCCCCGAGCCATCCACGTTCATAACGAACAATCCGCGGGCAGGTGGGCTGTGATATTCCTCAAAGGTGCCCACCCGTGTCGAGGCGAAAACGATGCGGCCATCGGGCAATTCCGCCGGATCAATGTCAAAAAAAGGACCATCGGTCAATTGTTGCGGAACACCGCCCTCGGCGGGAACCCGGTAAAGGTGAAAAAAGGAACCGCCATCCGTGACCATGGAGAAATAGACCCACTTCCCATCGTAGGACACACTGGGCGAACCGAGCGCCCCGGTTCCCGCATCAACCAGCACGCGGGGCTGAACGCCGGGCCGGGCCGGTTTGAGCACCATTAGCTTGCGCCCAACCTTCATCGGCGCGGGAAGATCATGCTCGGGGAATGCACGGGATTTACGTGCGTTAAATATCGTCACGCTGAGACTGTCGTAGGCGGAGTCGCCCGTATTCTTGGCGGGACGGTATAAACTACAGTCTTCCCCCACGAATACAAGGGCTTCGGGCCAGGCGAAGTCCTCTCCCGGTTCCTTTTCCAGCACGGTTTTGGCAAGAAGCGAAGTCGCCGTTTGATCGGACGCTTTTGGGACTTTCCCCGCAGGTGGCGCGGCTACCCTTTTCCAGGGCGCGATACCGTATTCACCCAGTTCCAGAGCCGTGGCCCATTTCTGATCATCAAAATCGGGCTGCGCCCAGTTTGTGGCTTCTTTAGAAGATGTTTTCCAAGTTCCATCCGAGGGGACAACGATTTGATCACCATTCTCCAGTCCGGCCACGAATTTTACCAGTAACCCCGACGGGCCGGGAAGGGTGTTGATGGCCTCCACCGCCAGAACAACACGCCCCGGTGCCAGCAGCCCCGAAAGATCAAAGCGTTTGGGATGGCTCCAAGAGGCATTGCCTGATTCGCTTTCTCCCACGAGTCGCCCGTTGACATAGAGGACGAACAGATTGTCGCAGGTGATTATGATCTCAGCGGATGTCACGGCAGGACTCTCGGGCAGGGAAAATTCCGTTCGGAAATAACGGGTACTGGCGGAGAAGCTCTTCGGGGTTTCACCGGTCACAGGTGCATGCCAGATCCACTTTGCGCCGCCAAACCCGATCTCCGGTTGCTGAGCCGACGAAATAAAACTGAGCGCCAGCACAAGTCCCGAGAGCACGTAACCGCTGAATCCAAACTTCATCGCTACACCTTTAGTCGTGATATGTTTGAGATACCGCAAGGGACTCCGCTATCGCCATTATGGGCCAGACTGGAACCTTGAAATTCACCCTGTTGCGGTTAAGCTCCCATCCTGTGAAACTTATTTAAGACCTTTTCATCCATAATACACCTCATGATGCCAACGACGTGATATCATAATCAAGGTCGGGAGACACATTCCTACAAGCGTCTGACGATAGCGCGCAAAAGCCAACGACAAACAGGTAACGCAGGAAGAATTATTGATGAAGCTCTTGGCAATCTTGATACTGGCGGTGCTTCCCGCCGTTTCGGACGTGGCGGATTCCAAAACCGCGTCGGTACACGGGGAAAATGTAATTACGATTGAGAACGATTGTGTTCAGATCGTTCTTGGCGCTGATGGCAGCAACCTCGGTTTTATCGACAAGGCCACGGGCACGGCCTACGGTGACCGCGAGGCTGTATCGGCCTTTGCCCGTGTGAGTCAAGCCGGAAAGGAATTCCCCATCACGTCGGTGTCCTATTCGGAGGGACTGCTGAATCTGGCTTTTGACGGGGCGGCGGCACGGGCCGTCCTGCGTGTCGAGGTGCAGCCCCGCTATCTCACGTTTGAAGTGGTGGAGGTGTCGGGCGAGATGGATTCCCTCACCTACTTCGACACGCAACTGACCCTCGCGGGCAATCTCAAGGAACCCTTTGCCGCCAGTGTGCTTGCCCTCAATCTCCAGACGAACGTGCCAGGGATTCCCGGCCCCAGCAGTCGCTTACAGGCAACCTGCTATGAACGTTTCGGCTTCAAGGGGGCCAAGATCGCCGTCATCGCGTGTGCCCAGGCGCAGCTTCGCGATGTCATGAAGGACGTGGTGTCCGCCGCCGAAGAACTCCCCAAATCCGATATTGGCGGCCCATGGGCACTCGATGTCCCTATCAATCGCGGCTCCTACCTTTTCGATTTTGGCGGCTGCACCGAGGAGACCGTCGACGACTGGATTGCCCTGGTCAAGGAACTCGGCATCACCCAGATCGACTTCCACACCGGCACTTCCCTTCGTTTCGGCGACTGCCGCCCCAATCCCAAGCTATTCCCCAATGGCCGCGCCAGTGTGAAGGCAGTCCTGGACAAACTCCACGAAGCGGGTATCGCGGCGGGCCTCCACACCTACGCCTTCTTCATCGCCAAGGACACGCCCTACGTAACACCCATCCCCGATCCGCGCCTCGGCAAGGACGCCACCTTCACCCTCGCGCAGTCCCTGTCAGCCGAAGCGGATGCCGTACCCGTCGTGGAGTCCACAGAGGCCATGTCCACGACGACGGGTTTCTTTGTGCGCAACAGCGTGACACTCCAAATCGACGACGAATTGATTACCTACAGCGGCATTGCAAAAGAAGCCCCCTTCGCTTTCACGGGCTGCACACGCGGCGCTTACGGCACCCAGGTGGCGGAACATGCCGCCAACGCCAAGGTCTACCATCTCAAGGAGTGCTTCGGGCTGTTCACGCCGGACGCGGATTCGACCTTGCTCGCGGAGATTGCCAACAACACCGCCGAAACCTTTAACGAGTGCGGCTTCGACATGATCTATCTTGATGCCCTGGATGGGGAGGACATACTCGGTGGCCGCGAAAACAGGTGGCACTATGGCTCAAAATTTGTCTTCGAGATCGCGAAGCGGCTCAACAAACCCGCCCTTTTCGAGATGAGCACCTTCCATCACCATCTCTGGTACGTCCGCGCCCGCATGGGTGCCTGGGATCACCCCAACCGTTCGCACAAAGCATTTATTGACCTCCATGCTGCGGCAAACCAGTCCGGTGCAAAGATGTTTCTTCCTATGAATCTCGGATGGTGGGCCGTCAAAACCTGGAAGGGTGCCCGTTTCGAACCCACCTATCCCGACGACATCGAGTATCTCATGGCGAAATGCCTGGGCAACGGTTTCGGTTTTTCCCTGATGGGTGTCAATCCAGGCAACATCAAAACCAATCCCGCGTTCCAACGCCTTGCGCCCATCTTCCGCCAATACGAGGAACTCCGCCATGCGGATTACTTCCCCGAGAGCGTCAAGGCGAAACTTCGCGTCCCAGGCGACGAGTACACGCTGGAGCAAATCGCCGATGGCGAATGGCAGTTCCGCCCTGTCCAGTACGCGAAACACAAGGTTCGCGGCATGGATGGCTGGAGCAACACGTGGACCACCACGAACGATTTCGCTTCCCAGCCCCTGCGCTTGCGTATCGAAGCGCTGATGGCCGCGCAACCCTACGATTCCAGCGATGCTGTTGTCATTGAGGACTTCGGCGATCCCGATGCCCTGAATGTGCGTTCATCGCAAAAGGGTGTGACCGCGTCCCTGACACGTTCCACCGGCGAAGTAAAGGTCGGCGACGCGAGCGGCTACCTGACGGTGCGCAACGAAGACCATGCCGCAAAAGGAGCTTGGTCCCAACTGGGCAAGACCTATTCCCCAACCTTGGATCTGTCGAAGACCCAGGGCCTCGGTGTCTGGGTGCATGGCGACGGCAAGGGGGAGGTTCTGAATTTGAAACTCGCGAGTCCAGGCCATATTTCCCATGGCATAGGGGACCAGTACATCGTTGTTGATTTTACGGGATGGCGCTATTTCGAGTTGATCGAACACGAGGGCGACCGCATTACCCAATTCGGCTGGCCCTATGGCGGCAACTACGCGATCTATCGCGAGGACGTAAGCTTTGGCAACATCGAGTCCTTCGCTCTCTGGTCCAACATGGTGCCCAAGGGCGGGAAGATTGGCTGCTATATTAGCCCGGTGAAGGCCCTGCCCGTCGTCACGAACACCCTCAAGAACCCCAAAATAACCATCGGCGGCCAGAGCATCACCTTCCCGGTGGAAATGGAAAGCGGCACCTACCTCGAATTTAATTCCATGGAGGACTGCAAGCTCTATGGGCCAAAAGGGGAACTTCTTGCAGAGGTTCAGCCTCAGGGCACCGTTCCAACGCTTCACACCGGGGAGAACGCCGTGGCCTTTCACGCGGAATGCACCGAAGGCCTCAACCCCCGCGCCCGGGTGGTGCTGATTACCCGAGGCGAGCCGTTGGTGGAGTAGGGTCGCGAAAAGGGTAAGCGTTACGGCCCATGCCATTTTGGTCCTTAAAAAAACAACCGTCGGGTGCCACGGGTAGGCCTCTCAGGGCTTACCCGTGTAGTTCCTATCGGTGAGGGAGGCGATCCAAAACCAGAGACCGTGCATCTGCACGGGTAAACCCTACCGGGCCTACCCGTGGCACCCGACGGTCTTTTTGTCGACTATAGTTGCCCGTGCCGTGAACGCTTACCGAAATCGTTTCGCGAAGTCTTCGCGGCGAGTGGCTGCTTATCTCTTGGTCTTCGCGTAGAGCCGCCGGTATTCCGAAGGTAATGTCCCTTGGTGCTTCTTGAAGAGGTGCGTGAAGTGGGCCGAGTCGCAGTACCCAAGCTCATAGGCGATATCCGTAATGGACTTTTCCAGATCGAGCAAGAGCCGACAGGCATGCTGTACGCGCCGATGCTGGTAATAGGCCATGGGACTCCACCCCGTGGACTTTTGAAATTGCACCGCCAAATTCGCAGGCGAAAGTCCCAGCTCTATTGCGAGATTTGCCACCCGAAAGCTATCCCGTCGAAGAATGGTGTCCTCGATATGTTCCAGTCCCGTCACTACTTCCTTGCGAAATTTAAGGCTCAGTTCGACGGAAGACTCGCGGACCGCAGCCCGGCTCATCACGATCAATATCTTGAGCAGGCAGGAGCGCAGGAAAATCAGGGAGGGCCGTTCCAGAGCGGATTCCCGCGTAATATTCGCCAGCTCATGGTCGATACTCCCGAGTTCATCGATGTTCAAACTGAACTGGGGAATCGGCCCTATATGGCTTCGGCGAAAGAGCACGGCAGCGAGGAATAGTGGCACAAACGCGGCCTCTCTCCAGTGGCTCATGAGGTCATCTGCCAGCCATTCCGTCAAGTAGTATAGATTGGTTTGGTGCAAGTCGCGGGCGCTGTAAATGGCATGGACCATTCCCGGAGCCATAACAACCACGGTTCCCGGTCCCAATTCATCCCTCGAATACCCGGTTTCATGCCACGCCGTTCCCTGACGAACGATGCAAATTTCAAAGTAGGCATGATCGTGGAAGCGTTTGTCCTGCTCGTGCAGCCATACGGCGGAGCCATAGTGCCATCCAGGATAATCCGCATCACCGGGCGCGATATCCCCTGTTCGCTCCATGCCGGCGATCCAGGAGGCCACACGCACCGGTCTTGCGGCGCTGACGCCCACTTTGTGGAGGGTGGACGTATAGGCTGCTTTGGGCGGAATTCTTGGTTTCATACAAAAACCTTATCGAAAACACACAATACAATTTCGCCCAATCATAGCATAATGCCCTTTCCTGCTTGGCGTTGGTGGAAACCCCTTCAATCCCATTGTAGGCAGTACCTGCAAAGAATACAAGCAGTGACTGACGTTGCTCTTCGTGTTGTGGCGATGCTGTCATTGTGGTTGCTTGTTCGGTGGCCCACAAAGGGTTGCCCGTGCGTGGTTTGCATAAATCCTTGGACTCTCAATAGTTGGAGCATAGTTATGGGCTATCTAACACAAAGCGAATGCGACAAACGTTTGGAAAAAGTGCGGGCCATCATGGCAGCCAAAGATTTGGATATTGCCTTGGTCTACTACGATGAATTCAACATCGGAAATGGCTGGTACCTGACGGGGTGGTGTCCCCAGTTTGAAATCGGCACGGTCCTCGTCCCAAAGACCGGCAAACCGATGCTACTGGGTGGCCCCGAAAGCGAACCCTTCGCAAAGCTGGATAGCGCCATCACCGAAACGCGGAACTTCTCCGTGTTCATGGTGCCTGACGAGGAATACCCCAATGCGGAGATTACGGATTTTCCCGGACTCTTTGCCGAATTGAAAGAAACTTTGGGTGAAGTGAAGCGCGTGGGCATGGTCGGCGGTGGCCGCATGCCCGCCGAATGCTACAGCCAAATCGAAGCGGGATTCAGCGGCACGACCCTGGTTGATATCACGGACGAATTCGTCGCGTTGCGCTTTTACAAATCCCCGTGGGAATTGGAGCAGATTCGGGCCGCATTCGCCCTGGCGGATCGCTCCTTCGATGCGATGAAGGCCAAGATTGCCCCTGGTATATCGGAGATCGAAGTCGCGGCAGCGGGTGAGTTTGCGGCGCGGGACAAAGGTGCCACAGGATTTGGCTTTACAGCGATTGTCGGTTCTGGCCCTCGTGCGAAAGCGGTCGTCCCCACGGCGACGGGGCGTGTCATGGAGGAAGGTGAACTGGTGATGATTGGCTTGGCCCCCAAGGTCAACGGTTACGCTGGCGTGATGGGCGACCTGCTTCCCGTTTCCGGCACCTATACCGCCGACCAGGAGGAGTGCCTGAATCATCTCAAGGAGGTCTTTCGGCTGACCAAGGCGCTGCTCAAGCCGGGCGTCAAGGGCAAAGAAATTGATGTGCCGGGCCGGACCTATTACGAAAAGCACGGCCTCATGCCCTATCTGGTGTGCCCCTTTGCCCACACTATTGGGCTGCATGAGGCAGAATCCCCTTTCTTCGGACCCGGCAGCGAAGATGTGCTGAAAGTTGGCATGGCCGTATGTGTGGACATCAGTTTCTTTGGCCATCCCAAGTGGCATGGTGCCCGCATCGAAACTGGCTATGAAATCACCGAGAATGGCCCTGTTCCTTTCAGTCCCAGGATGGATGCGTATCTGCTTGGATAGATTCGCCCGGAACTCGTCACAAAAAACGTAAGCGTTAACTATCCGTGGAATCTTGGTCCTTAAAAAATCAATCTGCGGGTGCCACGGGTAGGCCTCTCAGGGCTTACCCGTGTAGCTCCTATCAGTGAGAGAGATGATCCAAATTCAGAAATGGCGATTCTGCACGGGTAAACCCTACCGGGCCTACCCGTGGCGCCCGACAGCCTTCTTTTGAGGCGCTGAGCAAAAAAGCGAGAAAAGTCAACGTTATTCCCATGAAAACGGGGATGACGGTCTTGGGTTGTGGAAGAAGCCCACCTGAATTCAACGGTTGTCGAAACGCAATTTGACGACGCGCAATGACTTCGATTAGGCTAACTCGACGTTGTTATCCGCGAAAGGAATCTATGGACCAGTTTGACGCGATTATCCAAGGTACCAATTTTTCCGGCTTGGACTGGGGCATTGTGGCGGTTTACCTCTCTATCTCCGTCGCCATTGGGATTATTGCCAACCGGTACATCGGCAATATGACCGATTATGTGGTGGCGGGGCGCGGCGTACGCACCGCCCTTTCCGTGGCGACCCTTACGGGGACGGAGCTGGGCCTCGTTACGGTGATGTACAACGCCCAGGTGGGTTATCTGGGAGGCTTTGCTGCCTTTCATATTGGCCTGTTGGCCGGTGTGGTCACCTTCTTCGTGGGTCTGACCGGATTCATCGTGGCCGATTTGCGTCGTCATGAAGTACTGACAATTCCCGAGTTTTACGGCAAGCGCTACGGGAAGGGGGTCCAAGTCTATGGCGCCCTTTTGCTGGCGCTGGGCGGTATCTTCTGTATGGGGATGTATCTCAACGCCGGTGCAAAGTTTATCGTGGGTATTACCGGACTCCCCATGGACGGTGCCATCCTTAATGTAGTGATGGTGGCTCTCTTGAGTCTCGTGCTGTTCTACACGGTCCTGGGCGGTATGGTGTCGGTTATCATCACCGATTACATTCAGTTCGTCGTCCTCTCCATGGGCCTGCTGGTCACCACCGGGATGGCCCTCTACTTTATTTCCTGGAGCGACATTGTATCCGTCGTGGTGGCGGAGAAGGGAGAAGCCGCCTACAATCCCCTGATGGAGGGGGGAGAGTTCGGGTCCAGTTACGTGATATGGATGGCCTTCATGGGGCTCGTGGTCTGCGCCATCTGGCCCACGTCGGTGGCACGTGCGCTGGCGTGTGATAGCGAGCAGACCGTCAAGCGGCAGTTCATGTTTGGTTCCTTGTCCTTTTTCATCCGCACTATCATCCCCTTCTTCTGGGGCATTGCTGCCTTTGCTGCCTTTATGACGATTCCTGAGCTCAAGGAAGCCTTCCAGCCAGGCATGGAATCGGACACCGCCATTGATACGCTTTTCGCCATGCCTGTATTCCTGGGGCGCATCCTTCCCATGGGCATCATAGGTATTGTAACTGCGGCCATGATTGCGGCCTTCATGTCCACCCACGACAGCTACCTTTTGTGCTGGAGCACGGTCCTCACCAACGACGTGGTTATTCCACTGGTTGGCAGGGAAGTATCGCAACGCGCCCAAATCTACATTACCCGCGCTTTCATCATCGCCATTGGCATCACCATTCTTCTCATCAGTTTCTTCTTTCCCTTAAAGCAGAGCCTGTGGGACTTTATGTCGATGACGGCCGCGCTGTATTTCTGCGGGGCATTCGCTTTACTCGTTGCGGGTTTGTATTGGAAGCCAGCCAGCAACGCGGGGGCCTATGCCGCCCTCACGGCTGGTTTTTTCGCCTTTATGGGGTTCGAGGATTTTCGGGGCATGGTCGTTTATCACGTGCTGCCCATCTCGGACAGCACCGCTGATTCGTTCATGGAATGGGCCACGAGTGCTCATATCGGACTGACCACGGTCGCGCTGGCGTGTACGGGTATGATAATCGGCTCACTGCTCTTTCCCGATAAGGGCATCAGAAATACCACGGAGGAAACCCCATGAATTTCTGGATGGGACTATGGAAATGGCTGATGATTCTAAGTGTAGGCAGCTTTTCCATCATGGCCGTATGGGTAACGATCCAGGGGGCACGCGATATCAAGTCCCTGCTGCGCACCTTGCGTGAGGGGCACGAAACTTCCGAAGAAAACGTAGAGGAGTAAGGCACGGCATGGCTGTAACGCTGGCGGAGTTTATTGATTGTCTGCGGGTCCACGCTCCAGATGTGGTGCCACTGCCGGGGCAAGATGGTATTGTCTTCGTCTGCCCAAAGCTGCAAGGGCGCATTTTCTGCACCTTGGGCGATGAACTGATTCATCGGCTTGATGTGCCCCTGGTGGCGAAACCCTCCAAAACGGAGTTCAACAATCTGGGCGGAAACTCGCTGTGGCCCGCACCAGAAGGCGGGTCCTTCGCCTTCAACTATCCCCCGGACAGTGATGAATGGTACGTGCCTTCCCTCGTGGGCGATGCACCCGCCGAAATTATGGATGCGGATGAAGACCAGGCGCTCATCATGAAGTCGGGCACCTTAATCAACAGAGCTGGCGTGACCACGACGGTTACCATGCTCCGCAACGTATCGATTGCCCACGACCACCCGGTACCCGAGGGCTTCGACCTCAAGGGAATACGCTATTTCTGTGACGATGCCATTGCCGTAGAGGATGATCTCGAGGTTGAGACCTTCCTCATCGCGCCTTGGTCGCTGGAGCAGTTTCCGGGGGGCGACGGTATCATCGCCTTTGCGGCCGTAACCGATTCCAACGGGTGCGTGAACGATGATTACTACGGTGTTCCTGGTGACCGTATCCAATACCACGACGGGGGCTTTACCTTTGCGCTGGGCGGCCCGGACCGCCACCAGATCGGTGTGTCCGTGTCCCATTCCCCGCGCCTCATAGGCTCGCTGGATCCGGCAAGAAATTTATTGGTGCTGCGCAAGACCGCCGAGCAGGGCGGGCGCTATTTCAACATCGCCGACAATGATCAGCCCGGGGGACCCTGGTCGGCCCGTGACCTTTACAGCGTCTTTAATGGTGGCGATCTGGACTTCTACGAACTTGAAACTATCGGCGCGTTGCAAACCTGCAATGACTTGGTCGCGCCAAGCCGAATTCAGTCGGAGACACTCATTTTACAGGGTCCGATATCCGAACTGAAACGTTACTTGCGGGAACGAGAGCATATCACCTTCATGGAGAAAATCTAGTGGAATCGTCACGGGTAGCCCTCGGCTTTGACATGGAAACCGATATCGGGAGCTGGACCCCCTTTTACGAGGGACTCCGCCCTGGTGCCGCAGCCATCCTCGATACCCTGGCAAAAAACAACGTAACCGCCACCTTCTTCTTTACCGGTGATGCGGCAAAGGAAGCGCCCGAAGTCGTTCAGGCCGTAAAAGAGGCCGGGCACGAAGTGGCGGCCCATACCCTTTTCCACGAAACGATTGGGGAGCCGCTGTGGCCTATTCCCGGAGCCTTCCCCATCTTGCCCGAAGAGGTGCCCAACCGACTGAGGAAATGCACCGAGCTAATTGAGTCCATTGCGGGCGAACGTCCGGTTTCGTTTCGGTGCCCCCGCTTGTTTGGCTCCACCATTGTGACCAATGCCCTGGAGGAACTAGGCTATGTCGCTGATGCGACCTTGCCCATGTTCCACTTCCGCGACCGGCTGGAACCCTATCATCCTTCGGAAAAGGATTGGACCATACCCGGCTCGATGCGTCTGCTCCAGATTCCTAATTTTGCTGATTTGGGCCGGCCCCACAAAGACCCCTTTGGTCGCGACCTCGACCAATGGCCCCTGTTCCGCACCGAAAGCGCCGAAGCCCTTCTCAAGCACATCGACAGTTTCACGGCCTTCGCGATTGAACAGGGCGTAAGCGTGCCTGTATTGTGTTTCTACATGCACCCCTGGGAATTTCATCCCATGCCGGAAGGGGCCATCCACTACGGCGAGGGTGCCGTTACCCCCGATCCGTTTATCGTAAAAAACTGCGGCGACTACGCGACAGAGCAGCTGGATATCCTCATCAAGAAGCTGCTGTCACAAGGCGCACAATTTTATCAAACACGCCAATTGGCTGAGCTTTATTGATATGGGGTCGCTGGATTGTGCTTCCATGTTAGTAGACTCAGCGTCTGCAAAGAAAGCATTGAGGGTGCCACCCTCACACGCAGCCGGTTCCCGGCTAAGTTTGCGGGTGCGGGCTTACGGCAATCCTCTGCGTCATCATTTGACTTCCAACAACCCATACAGTTTCTTTTTCGGTATCCAGTATATTCTGGAAACTTGCACCCGCAAGCTCCCCCGCTTCGCTCCTCCGCGTGAGGGTGGCACCCTTGCCGGTCCTCTTGGGCGAACGTCCGATTATAGAGAAAATCCCACGTCCGTGTAATCACAAAGGAAAATTCCCATGCAACGTATACCCGACAAAGAGTACAAAGACCGGATCAAAAAGTTTCAGAAGAACATTCGTGAAGCCGGGCTGGATGCCGCCCTTGTCCATTCCAATGAGGCGGATTTCGCGAACGTGCGGTATTTGTCGGAATACTGGCCGACCTTCGAATCGGCAGGCGTCTTTGTGCCCGCCAAAGGATCCCCCATTCTCATTATAGGACCGGAAAGCGAAGCCTACGCCAAGGGCCGCAGCAAGATACGGCGTATCGAGATGATGGTGGAGTACCGCGAATCCGCCGACCCGGACTATCCGGGTATTGCCGTGGCAAATTTCAAGGATATCGTCAAGAAAGCGATGCCGAACGGCAAGCTCAAGAAGCTGGGACTCGTGGGCTACTCCATCATGCCCCTGCCTGTCTACATGAGCCTGACGCAAGAGCTGCCAAAGGTCAAGCTCATCAAGGCGGACGACACCCTGATCCACCTGCGCATCGACAAGAGTCCCAATGAATTGCGACTCGCGAAGAAAGCCTACCAAGTCAGCGAAAAGGCCGTGGATGCCATTCTCAATGAGATTAAGCCCGGCATGACGGAGCTACAAGTTATTGGTATCGCGCAACGAGAGATCTATGCCCACGGCGGCGAGTACGAGGGGCATGCCCTCTACTGTTTCTGCGGTCCGGCGACCAAACATGCCATTTCCCGTCCCACCCACAACAAGATTAAGAAGAACGAGATCATCCAACTCAATATTGGTGCGCGGGTCGGGGGCTACTCATCGAGTGTCGGATTGCCCATTTGCATTGGCAAGCTCCCCGCCCGCAAGCAGCGTCTCGTCGATTTTGGACTCGAAGCCCATTTCAAGACCGCCGAGCTTTTGAAGCCCGGCAAGTCGGCCGCCGAAGTGGTCCGCGAATACGAGGCCTTTGTTAAGAAACGGGGTTTCATGAAGCACATGCTCTACGGACCCTGCCACGGGATTGGCATGATGGAAGTCGAGCGCCCTTGGATGGAATCGACCTCCGACTACACGCTCGAAGAAAACATGACTTTTCAAGTGGATACCTTCTTCCACGACAAGGATTTTGGTCTGCGCTGGGAAAACGGCGTTCGGTTGACCAAGACTGGCGTGGCAAAGATATCCAAGAAGCACATGAGAATCGTGAACTTGTAGCGGTCAGACTTCGTCGATGCTTTTCGTAAACTCGTCGAGGTCTTCCGGCGTGGGGGCACGGACCTCTTCGACCGCGATATCGAATTGCAACACCTTGCCCGCCAGCGGGTGGTTGGCGTTGACCTTGATCCCCGCTTCGGAAACTTCTTCAACGATAACCTGCTGAACCTGGCCTTCAGGCCCTTTTGCCGTGAACGTCATGCCCGGCTTTACGTCGTCGATCCCGTTGAAAGCTTCAGGCTTGGCCGTTCGTATCAGTTGCGGATTCACCGGGCCGTAGCCGTCTTCGGGCTGGACCGTCACCTGCAGCTTGGCGCCAACAGATTTTCCGGCAAGCTCATTTTCCAGCCCTGGGACGATAGATTTGGTCCCTTGCATGTAAACGAGCGGCTCTTGTCCCTCCGAGGAATCGATTACGATGCCTTCCTCATCGGTGAGTTTGTAGTGAATAGAGACAATACTCTTGTCTTGGATCTTCATTCGGTGTTCCTGTGTTTCTACAACGTTGTCCAACAAGGGTCCCAATAGCAAATCGACATACGACGACGTATTGGGTACAGTCGCTGGTCTGGATGGTTACGGTTTTTTTTGAGAGAAGTGAGATGTGTTCAGCCCGTCAGGCCATTTAAGAGAGCGGTGCTTGTACTCCCTGAAAACCTAAGCAAGATGGGGATTACTTCGCCTAATGATCGCCCTTTTGCGGGGGAATAGTCAAGAAAACGTCCATCGTTATTGCGCTCAAAATGTAACGAAGCCGCCAGAAGTATATCTTGGGCTTACTGCCCTGTTCTGCTTTGTGCCCTTTTCCTGACAATTCGGGCGTGCTCTATTCTGGGGCAGTCCCGGCCCAATGCACGGCTTGGTGAACGAGTTGTCGGTAGTTCGGGTTCGTGAAAACTTGCGGCCCGTGACCAACCTGGATGAAGCACACCTTCGCGTTCTTGTATTGGCGCACCCAGGCAATCGATTTCGCGCTTGCGGGATGCTTCGTGGAGACCAGAACCTGATTGGCCGCGCCGAAAGTCATGCCGTTGTACGTCTCATCGTGAACGACAAAGTCCTTGAGGCCCTGGGTGACCGGATGCGACCCATCTTCGATGCGTAGCGGCATGTCCACATCATGCTTGTAGGTGGACTTCGGATAGGTCACGCCGTTGATGGTGCTTTCCTCCTGATAATAATTCACACCAATAATTCGCGCGAACTCGGGCCACTCCTGGTAGGCGATAATCGCGTGATGCAGGACAACCAGCCCGGTGCCCTGATCGAGCAGACGCAGAAAATTGGCCCGCCCCTTCTCGGAAATCTTGTTGCTCATGTTGTAGAGCACGATTACGTCATAGGGCCAGTCCGAAATGTCCTCGAAGATTTTGCTGTCCTTCTCCTGATGGACGGCATCGTACAAGACGGCTTCATCGCCCTCGAACAACTTCGGGAAGGCCTCCTCGTCGAAATCATGTCCGCCGGTGAGCACCACGGCCTGGAGTTTTCGCGCAGGCAGGGCATCCGGGGGCGGCATGTTTACCGCGCCCGTGGCGGCCCACTCGGTTGCCCGCAGCATGACAGCTTGAAAGCCCGCGCCCTCCATGGCTTCGACATCATGCCCCATCGCCGTATAAAAACAGCGGCCTTGCCCAATGTCGGTTGTCAGCACCATAGGTTCGTAGCGCCCGGAACCCTTGGCGCTTGCCATGGAGTAGGAACGAGCCAATAGCTGAATGGGCGGATGCATGTCGAGGCGGTGATAGAGTTCGTCGCGGCTCGTCGCGAAACTGTGCAGCCCATGGGTGATGGGATGGTCATGATCGACGATGTCTACGTTGTACTCGTGCCGTCGGCCATGGGCAGAATCCTCACCCCAGCTACACCCCGCCATTTCGAGAAACTCAGGCCAGTCCAGAAAACTCGCGACGGCCGCGTGAAACAAAACCATGCCCTTGCCCTGGCGCACGAATTCGACGATAGCGTCCTCGGCGGTTTTGCCCCATTGCCGCCCCGTCATATCGGGATAGGCGGCGTAGTTGTCCACCAGCACGTCGTAGGGTTCGAGTGCATCGGCGTCCAGGGAGGCCGGGTCTTCCGTCACGTCGACGACGAAACGTCCGCTCTCCTCATACATTGTTTTGAGGAAGGGTGTCGTCGCTTCCCAATCGTGGTTGTGGCGCCCCGTAAGGATGAGCACACGGAGCGCATCCCCCGTACTTGGGTCTGGTTGCCGGGCAGCGCCATCGACACTCAAAGTGAAGGTGGCTGCCAGTACACAGAGAATAGCCTTTAACATGCCTGTCGCCCCACCGAAACAACACCAACTTTTCATAGCGATAAATCTCCCTTGTTTTCCCACCATAAACAGGCTATCAGTATACACGGAAGCCTCCCTGTAGTTTAGTGCCCTTTGGAGCCTGTTATCGACAATAAATTTTGAGTTTGCGATGTCGTTTTCGGCCTGAAAGGCCGAATCCTGAATACTCCAGGCAGGGATTGAGAATAATCTTGCCCAACCTTTGCGTCTTTGCGCCTTTGCGTGCCAAAGAAAAGAAGCATTTCACCACGAAGACACACTAGTTTTCTTTGGTGCTTTCGTGGCGATTATAGGAAAAAGGATGCTCGGGCTGGTCTGTCGAGACCGTGATATGCACCGGACGGGCCTTGGTTACTTGGTCCGCCTGGACGCGGGGTGCTTAAAAGGACGGCTACGAATAGTAGTCGTGCCGCACGAGTCCTGACGGGATCGTGCGGCACGTCCGACTGGATTGATGTTTGAGCAACGGCAACATAGATTTACGGCGAAGCCGTTTAGTTCAACGCTTGCGGATGCCCTTTGTTGTGATACACTGAATATTGGACAAATCCTCGGGGAGAACTGTTTTGGGGATTGGGGCATCGTCTATCGATGAGTATGTGAATCAGAAGATAAGCAGACATGGTGGGAAGCCAATGAAATGTCTCAGAATTGCATCGTTACAGGCGGGTAAGCGCCAGCGTTCACCGATGCCCATTGTCGGCGGAATGGCGTTGGCGTGCATTGTCGTTGCTATGTCGGGCGTGGCGGGGGCCGGGCAACCGGTCGAAAAAACGTCGTTGCGTAGTAGGCTGGATGCGCCGCTTCTCTTCACCAAGCGCCACTCCTATCTGGGCATCCACATCTATGACACCTACTACAAATGGGGGCCGGGCGGCGGAATCTACGTTATCGAGAATCCCTGGGACGAGTCTTCCAAGCACGTGGTGCGGCCGGTCATCGACCCCACTACGGCGGAAACGCTGGGCGAGGGCGTGTACAGCGATCCAGACCTGTCGTGGGACGGAAAACGGATTCTCTTCTGCTTTAAGGGGGAAGAGTTTGGCTCCACGAGCATCTATGAGATCGGTGTCGATGGGACGGGGTTGAAGCGCATAACGGATCCCTCGGACTGCAAGGAACTTTGCCAGGGGCGCTTTCCGGTCCACCATGATGTGTCACCGGCCTACCTGCCGGACGGGCGCATCATACTGACGACGACCCGACCGAACGGGCTTGTACCCTGCTTCAACACGGGCGTGGATATCCTCCATGTCATGAACGCCGACGGGAGCGATATCCGGCCTATTTCCGTGAACAACGTGAACGAGTTCGACCCCTGCGTGCTGCCCGATGGAAGAATTCTCTACGGACGCTGGGAGTACGTCGACAAGACCGCCCTCACGCAACAGAGTCTCTGGACAGTTTTCCCGGACGGTCGAAACGAGACGGCCCTCTTTGCCAACAATATGGTGCGCCCCGAGGCACTCCTTGATGCGCGGCCCGTACCCGGCGCACCCTACCTGATCGCCGCCTCACTTACGCGCCACAACGGAGCGCCCCGTGGCTCCGTGGCAATAATCGATACGCGGTATACGAAGAACGGGGCCGAGGCCATCACTAATTTCGATCACCCGGAGGACCCAACCCACGATCTGGGCGATTCCTGTGAACCCTGGCCGCTTTCGAAGGACGTGTTGCTGGCCAGCAGCCGTTCGGAGGGGGCCGCGCGCAACGCGATTGTGATGATGGACCGTTCAGGCCGTCGGGAAGTTATTTTTGAAGACCCAGACATCTGTTCTCATTCACCCATCCTCGTCAAGCCACGATCCCGCCCTGGCATCTTGGACACCCATATTGAGAACGGCGAAAAGACGGGAAGTTTTTTCGTCCAAGATATTTACCAGGGGCTGACGGGCGTCAAGCGCGGCGAAGTTAAATGGCTTCGCGTGATCGAAGAAACCTCCAGGGCAAGCGCCTCGTCGGGCCGGGCGTATAACCAGACCTTTCTGGTAAGTGCGGCGCTGGCCTTCAGCGTGAAGAACTTTCTCGGCATTGTTCCGGTTAACCCCGACGGGTCAGTTCATTTCCAAGTGCCATCTGGGCGTGCCGTCTATTTTCAGGCGCTGGATGGCGAAGGCCGTCTAGTTCAGAGTATGCGGACTTTTGTCCAAGCCGTGCCCGGTGTAACGCGCTCCTGCGTTGGCTGTCATGAAGACCGATTCGCCACACCGTCCAATTTGGGTGTCCGCCAGGCCCACCAGCAAGGGGTTTTGAAGCTGCAGGATGAATCGTGGGGGAGCGGTTACATCGACTACCCCACCATGGTGCAGCCCGTCTTCGACAAGCGTTGTGTCTCGTGTCATGGCGGCGAAAAGGGATTCGCGGCGAGACTCGACCTGTCGGGGGGCTGGACCGAACACTTTAACATCAGCTACGAGAATCTGGTCAGTCGCCGGGAGTCTCAGATGACGGCCACGCTTATTGCGGGCATCGACTGTATGAACGGCACCGCCCATTGGTCCGCCCAGATATTCGCGCCCCGCAGCCACGGTTCTGGTGCCGCGCCCCTCGCCGAAATCGTCGCCGATGGGCACGACGGATACATTCCCAATCTTACGCGGCGCGAACGGGACCTGATCATGGCCTGGATCGATACCAATGGCCTCTATAACGGAACTTGGGATTACACGGAACATGGCTGTGCCGTGCCGGAATGGCCCGTTACCAAAGAGAAGCTTATCAAGGAGATGGCTTCGGCGGGATGCATGACGTGCCATGAACGTGACAAGACCATTCAATTTGAGAACGACTGGTTCAATTACAAGGAACCTGAGCAAAGCCGCATCTTGCGTGCGCCCCTGGCGATTGGCGCTGATGGCGGTGGACTGGGCCTGTGCCAGGATCGCAAATCGGATCCACGCCATCGCCGAATTCGCCTGCTGGTGACGGGCAGCTATGCCCATGGTGTTCTGCCCGTGGAGACCTTCTTGGAGCAGGGTGCCCAACCTCCGCAAGACAACAGCGTTGCCAAGCCCGTCTCACGGTTCGCTTCGACCGAAGATCCCCACTACCAGGCCATGCTGAATATTATCCGCGAAGGGCGCGAGACCGCCCTCATGGCTCCACGCGTGGACATGCCCGGCGCGCAGATCATAGCGGGCTATTCCCGCCAGTTTATGCCGCCAGAACTCCCCGATCCCCTGCCACTCCTTGAGGCGCAGGTGATTAAGGATGGCGCGGTGCGCCTGTCGTGGGAGCGTTCGGCCCGGACGATTGGCCTGGTTGGCGAAGTCCATCGCGGTGATTCGGCGGGATTTACGCCTGGACCCGGAACATTACTGACGGAGACCAAGGGCTTCCACTATGTGGATTCGGCGGCGCGCAAGGGGCCGCAGCACTATGCACTGGTGCTTCGTTCCGGTTCGGAGCGATCAGCGCCCGTGCGGAAGGCCGTCACCCTTTCCCCACAACAGCCGACAGACCGCATAAGTGTTTCATCGAAACGATAACCAAGCAAGGAGCGTTTTTCAGTGATTCAACGTAACGAAAGAACACGGCATATTTGTCCATGGGCATCCGTCCTGATGATTGCTGTGATGGGATTGGCCGCAGCCTCGGCTCAGGGGCAGTCCGAGGCAGACGCGGGCGATATCCAAACGGGCAAAGGCCATCGATTCGCCGCCGCCGACTACACGGCCAGCAAGGTCTTCATCGTAAACGCCTCCGGTGAGGTTGAATGGGAATATGATACGGGCGGTTCCTGCGACGACCTCTGGGTGCTCCCCAACGGCAACCTGCTTTTCAACACGGCAACGGGTGTTACAGAAGTCACCCAGGACAAGGAAATCGTCTTCCGATATGCCTCGAAAAGCGAAATATATGCCTGCCAGCGCTTGGCCAATGGAAACACCTTTGTCGGTGAATGCAGCGCCGGAAGGTTGTTGGAGATTGCTCCAAATGGCGAAATCGTGTTCGAACTAAGGCTGCTTCCCGAAGGCAAAGATGGGGGGCACCTTTACATGCGCAATGCCCGGAAGCTGGCCAACGGCAACTATCTCGTGGCGCTATCCGGGGACGAGGTCGTGCGGGAATACGCGCCCGATGGCACCGTGGTAAAGGAATTCGCGGCGCCCGGCGGACCCCACAGTGTGGTGCGTCTCCCGAACGGCAATACGCTGATCGCGTGCGGCGACAAACAGAAGGCGGCGTCGGTTTTCGAGGTTGACCCCGACGGGAAGGAAGTCTGGAAGATCGCGCACGATGAACTACCCGGAATTTCTCTCAAATTCATGGCCGGTCTTCATCGCCTTCCCAACGGCAACACGGTCATGTCGAACTGGGTTGGCCATGGTGAATTTGGCAAGGCCCCACACCTTATTGAAGTTACGCCGGATAAAAAAGTGGTATGGACTTTTCAGGATCACAAAACCATGCGGACCATCGCAAGTGTGCAGATTCTTGATGTGCCCGGTGATGCCCTGAAGGGTGAGGTGTTTCACTGAGCAAAAAAGGGACTGACGCAAGCGGAGCGAGGTACGAGCGCAGACGGGTCTGTCCCTTCTTTGCGCGGGAACGCACAATTTGAAGCGCCGTAAGGCTTCCTTGATCTGAATCAATAAAAAGTAGGTGTAAAGATGAACCGATACTGTACCTATATCAGCCTGTGCGTTCTTGGTTTGGCCGTGGGGATATCCGCCGATGCCACGTCTGCGGAACAGGGCAAGGAAACAGCGCTTCACGCGGAACTGGATCAGCAGTACGAGTCACTGATCAGGGATGTGAAGCGACAAGTAGTCATTGGCCGATTGGTATCCCAGACCCATAACCGAGCGGCCTCGATACGGCCTGATGACCGCGATCCCCTGGATATTGTCTTGAGGCGCACCCGTGCGTTGCTGGACGATCTGCGCTCTGCCGAGGCAGTGCCTTCTCCAGAACTTCTGGATAGGGCAAGTCGGCTTGACGTGCTGAGATCACGTAGCCGGGAAGCCGCCGTAGCATCGAAGGAAAAGAGGAAGGCGCTGTACATCGAGGTTTGCTTGCTTCGCAGGGATATCGCCTTCTCGAATCCTTTGTTGGACTTCGATAAAATCCTTTTCCTGAAACGACATCGCGCTTCGTTTAACCATATGTGCGACCAGTATTACGGCATCAATGCGCGGCCCGGCGGCGGGCTGTTTGAACTCTCTGACCCCTTTGGCGACACGACGAAGGCAGTCGATATCCTGGCGGACTCCGTGGTCGAAAAAGGACGGCTGAAAGGAAACACCCTCGCGGGCGGTTCCTTTCTCTCTCCCGATCTGTCCTTCGATGGAAATGAGATCCTTTTTGCGTACACTGAATGCAAGGGAGACACGGAGCACGACTTCCATACCGACGCGACAAGGGGACACTGGAATCAGGGGCGCAGCTACCACGTTTTCAAAGTGAATGCGGACGGTTCTCAACTGGAGCAGTTGACCGACGGCACCTGGAACGATTTTGACCCCTGCTGGATGCCCGATGGCCGCGTTGTCTTCATCAGCGAACGGCGCGGTGGTTATTTGCGTTGCGGGCGCGTCTGCCCCACCTACACCCTCTATGACATGAATGACAATGGCGGAGATATTCGGGGCTTGAGTCCCCATGAAACCAACGAATGGCACCCAAGCGTTACCCACGAAGGGCGGATTATTTACACGCGGTGGGACTACGTGGATCGCGAAGGATGCGCCGCGCACCAGCCTTGGATTACCACGCCGGATGGCCGGGATTCTCGGGCGGTCCACGGGAACTTCAGTCCCCGCGCTACGCGGCCAGATATGGAACTGGATATTCGCGCCATTCCCGGATCACACAAGTATGTGGCCACGGCTGCTCCCCATCATGGGCAGGCCTTTGGCTCTCTTATCATTGTTGATCCTCGGGTGGAGGATGACGATAAGATGGCTCCGGTGAAACGAGTGACCCCAGAGGTGGGCTTTCCCGAAACGCAGGGCGGTGCCCAAGCCTATGGCACGCCCTGGCCGCTGAGCGAAAAATATTTTCTCTGCGCCTATGATGCCGAAATGGGACAGAATCAAGGGAGGCAGGGAAACTACGATTTGGTTGGCAACTACGGCCTTTATCTTGTGGATGCCTTTGGCAACAAGGAACTTATCTATCGCGACCCCGATATCTCCTCTCAAAACCCCGTTCCGTTGCGGGCACGAAGGACTCCACCGGTGATCCCTTCGCCCCTCCCTGACGACCCAACAGCGGAAGCAACCGTTGCCGTGGTGGATGTTTACAATAGCCAGACCCCCTGGCCCGAAGGTACGAAAATAGCGGCGTTACGTGTCTATCAGATTATCCCCATGTCGGTGCCGTCCGGCGAGCCGCCCCATGAAATAGGAATGCGGCTGCCTGGACACGAAGGGGCGGACTCGGTCATCCTGGCACGCTATATTCTTGGCACGACCCCGGTGGAAGCGGACGGCAGCGCCCACTTTGTTGTGCCGCCCAATGTAGAGCTGTTCTTTCAGGCGTTGGACGAAAAGGGTCTGGCCATTCAGTCCATGCGTTCGTCGACCTACGTGAAGCCCGGTGAACGACTTTCCTGTCAGGGCTGCCATGCGTCGAAGACCGCCGTGCCTAAGGTGATGAGTCACCAACCTATTGCCTTTCAACGTCCCGCATTGCCCCTGGTGCCCGATGTGGATGGAACCAATCCCTTCAGCTATCCGCGTCTGGTGCAGCCCGTATTAGACAAGAATTGTGTGTCGTGCCATCAGGACAACCCGGAGAAGGCACCGCGCCTGGACGATGAGGTCATTGCCAAGGACCGCCGAATCTGGTTCGCCTCCTACCACAGCCTTGTGCCCGAGTTCGGATTCTGGAAGTATGGCGATCTCATGCGCACGCGGCCTGGAAAGTTTGGCGCACGGGCCTCAAAGCTCTATGAGCTGTTGAGCAAAGGGCACTACGATGTTGAACTCACCGATGAGGAGCTACACCGCCTGACGGTATGGCTCGATTCCTCTTCTATCTTTTATGGCGTCTATGAAAAGGAAGGCGGCGAAGCGCAACTCCGGGGAGAGATTGTGCAACCCACCCTGTGGTAGAAAAGGCTCCCCTCCTCGGAGGGGCTGGGGGTGGGTTAATTTTTACTTGCACGCTCAAACCCACCCCTAACCCCTCCAGGGAGGGGAACATAAGGGCGTTGGCTCCGCCAACAACAACGTATTGTGAACGCTTACCCAGGACAATTTCGTCGTGCCCCACGCAGCGAAGCAAACAGGAGATAATAATCATGTCTGACCCATCACCGTCACGCCGGGGATTTCTGGCTTCATCAGGATTGGCCCTGGGCGCTGGGATGATGAGCTTTTCAGCCGCCGGGGCCAATGAGCGCATCCGTATTGGGATGATTGGCACGGGGGGGCGCTGTCAAGCCCACATTCGCTCACTGGCCCGGCTGCAGGAAGCGCACAACATAGAGATTGCCGCCGTATGTGACGTGTGGCGGCCCAATCGCGAATCCTCGGCCAAGCGTGTCGAAGAGCTCTTCGGCAAGAAACCCTTCCAGACATCGCGCTTTGGCGAGGTGCTTGGGCGAGACGACATTGATGCAGTGGTCATCGTTACGCCGGATTTTGCGCATACGCCCATCATGATCGAGGCCCTGCAAGCGGGCAAGGATGTCTATGTCGAGAAGCCCATGTCCCTCACGGTGGAGGAGGCGAACGAGGCCCTTGACCTCACGCGGAAGAACGACCGTGTTGTGCAGGTGGGTACCCAGCGCCGGAGTGAAGGACGATGGAGAGCCGCCCACGACTTCATCGCTGCGGAAAAACTGGGCCACGTAAGCCGCATATCCGCGAGCAATTGCTTCAATCACCCGAGGTGGGCGCGCGACTTCAGCAATTGTGTGGAACAAGATGTCGATTGGGACGCCTACCTCTTCAACCGCCCGAAGGTTCCCTTTGATCCGCGCCTCCTGCGGCGCTGGCATCTCTATCGCATGTGTACGAATGGTATCTCTGGATTGTGGATGACCCATCTTATCGACGCCGCGCACATGGTGATGGGTTCGGACTACCCCAACAGCGCCGTCGCGCACGGTGGAAACTATGTGTGGAAAGATGGTCGCGAACACACCGACGTTTTCCATGCCCTGATTGATTATCCCGAAGGCTACCTCTTCAACTGGTGCATGAGTCTGACCAATAGCGCGGGCACCCACTACACCGTCCATGGTCGAAACGGCACACTGAATCTGGAAGACCAGACCTACTCCGGTGTGGGCGGCGAAAAAGGAAAAGAAGTTGAAGCGGGAAAATTATCCTCGGGAGAAGACGGTGACCACATGGCCAATTGGCTCGAATGCATGCGCAGCCGCCAACGTCCCGTAGCCGATATCGAGTTTGGGCACCAGCATTCCGTAGCCACGATTATGGCGGCGGCGGCCCTCGAAACTGGGCAGCGCATGCGCTACGACCGTGAGAAACGCAGAATCTATGCGGGCTGATTATTCGTAAGCATTCACGACCCATGGCGTCTTGCTCCTTAACAAAGCGACCTGCGGGTGCCACGGGTAGGCCTCTCAGGGCTTACCCGTGTTGTTCCTACCGATGAGGAAGACGAACCAGATTCAGAGGGAGCGATTCTGCACGGGTAAACCCTAGCGGGCCTACCCGTGGCACCCGCAGGTTTTTTTGTTGACTATAAGGTGTCCGTGCCGTGAACGGCTACGATAATTCTTCGTGCTCTTCGTGTCTTCGTGGTGAAAAAACGTTGGGTGTGACTCAGCTTAGAAAATTCGAGAGGTTCCCATGAATGCCAGAGAATTGGTCTACAGCACCCTCCAGGGGAAGCCTGTCGCCCGCCCCGTATGCGGCCCGCTGGCAGTCCACTATTGCGCACACCAAGCCGGGGTGTCCATGCGCGATTACACCCTGAATGCCAACTGCCTGGCAGAGAGTGTGCTCGCCTACTATGAACGCTTCAAGCCAGATGCGGTGTGGGTCTCGTCGGATACCTGGGTAACGGCGGAGGCCATGGGTGGGGGGGTGCGCTTTGCCGACGCAGGCAGCCCCCTCGGCGGCGATGGCGTGCCCGTGGTGCGAAGCCGGGCCGACCTCGAACGCATCCCGCCGCCGGATCCAACGACACAAGGGCGGCAGCCCCTCATGCTCGATGCCTTGGCCCAAGTCAAACGGGCAATTGGCGACGAAGCCTTTATTGTGGCCTGTCTTGACCAAGCGCCCTTTTCATTGGCTTGCGCGGTGGCCGGCGTGCAGGAGGTGATGTTGGCGAGCATTACCAATCCAGAATTTTGGAAGCGCTGCTCAGCACTTGCGCCGACTATGGCGTGGCCTATGGAAAGGCAATGGCGACGCATGGCGCGGACATGTTGAGCATGGGGGATTCGCCGGTGATCATGCTGGGCGCGGAGCGCTACGAACAATTAGCATTACCCTATGAGCAGCAGGTTATCGAAGCGCTGCATGAGGCGACGGACAAAATTATGTCGCTTCATATCTGTGGCGATACCACGGAATTGCTGCCCGCCATGGCCACGAGTGGCGCGGATGTGCTGGAAGTAGACCACGATCTCGATATGGAGTTGGCCTGCGAAGTCGTGCCGGATGAGATTGCCCTGTGGGGAAACATCGACCCGGTTGCGTTGTTGTGCCAGGGAAGCCCGGAAGCGGTAAAAGCGGCGTGCAGAAGAACACAAGCGGCGGTGCAAGCAGCGGAGCGAAGTCGCTTTGTGCTCAGTTCAGGGTGTGCCCTCGCGCCGGAGACACCGGAAGAAAATGTGCGTGCTCTGATTAATGCGGTTAGCACCGGAGGCCTTTAAGTGCCCAAAGAAACGATGACATCCCGTGAGCGCTGGGAGGCGGTGTTAAGCGCTAAGAAGCCGGATCGTATCCCCATGGATATCTGGATGACCGACGAAGCGCGGGAGAAACTCCTCCGTCATCTTGGCTGTGACTATGACACCATGCTGGAGCGCCTCCACATCGACCGACCGATTATCGTCGGTCCGAAGCTGGCGGGACATCAGCCGAAAGAAGGCACCGATATATGGGGCATTGCGTACCGCTCTGTAGCATACGGCGCGGGCACCTATAACGAAGCGACTAGCAATCCCCTGGCGGCTTTTAACTCCGTTGAAGAGATCGAAGCCAACTACACCTGGCCGTCGGTGGACTGGTACGACTTTTCCCAATTACCCGCGCAGATTAAAGGGCAAGAGCACCGCCCGATTATCGGCGGTGGCTCGGAGCCTTTTCTGCTCTACAAGAATCTGCGTGGCGATGAGCAGGCCTTCATTGATCTGCTGGTCAACCCAGACATCGTTCACTACTGCCTGGATAAGCTATTCGACTTTTGCCACGAAACGAGCCTGCGTATTTTTGAGAGCATCCCCGGCCAGGTTTTGATCACCTACGTGGCCGAGGATCTTGGCGGGCAGGAATCGCTGATGTATTCGCCCGCCCAAATCCGAGAGTTTCTATTGCCCCGCATGAAGCGCATGAACGAACTGACAAAGCAGCATGGCTCCCATCCATTTTTCCATTCCGATGGGGCCATTCGGGATATCCTCCCGGATATGATCGCTATTGGCTCCGAAGTGTTGAATCCAATCCAATGGCGTTGCCCCGGCATGGCTCGGGAAGACCTTCAGCGGGACTTTGGCACACAGATTATGTTCCACGGCGCTGTGGATAACCAGCAAACCTTGCCCTTTGGCACCGTCAAAGAGGTGCGCGAAGAGGTAATAGAAAATATCCGTATCCTGGGAAAGGGCGGCGGATATATCCTCGCACCCTGCCACAACATTCAGGCAGTGTCGCCGCCGGAAAATGTGGTGGCCCTCTTTGAAACGGGCTATGAGTATGCTTGGGTCGAATAAGGATAAGGGCCACGAACAAAGGGGGTTGGGCATTCCTGCCCGACATAAAAGGCGCACTACTCAATCAAACACACGAGAAGCTGTGGGAACGCTTAGCATCACAAAATATTGGCGGGACGCCTATGCTACGATAATCTCGTCCCGTGTTGCGTTAGTGTCGTGAACGATTTCCGAGTTCTATTGGATAACCAACATCTTTATCGGGAGAAGACTATGATTCGCCGGACTGCTTTCATCACGATATGGATAATGACAGCCTTGATTAGTTTTACCGTGTACAGTGAAGACCTATCCCTCCTTCCCTGGCCGATGGAAGTTCAGTCGCAAACGGGGTTCTATGCCCCCTCGATCCATACATCGGTCTATATCAGCGAGGACACCGAGGCCCTGCGGTGGCTCGGGGGGAGGCTCTGCGACATGTTGGCCTCTGCCATTCCTGAGCAAAAACCGAAACTCCTCGAGGCCTCTCAAGCCGCACCCAAAGATGCCATTGTGCTCCGCATGATGCCATCATCCCTCGGTGACGAAGGCTATACCCTTGATGTCACGGAACAGGGCATCCAGATTCAGGCCCCCACGCCCGCCGGACTCTTATATGGCGTGCAGACATTGGGGCAGTTGTTGCAGCCAACTGTATCCCCTCATGGGATTCCCTGCGTTCGTATCAAAGACCAGCCCCGCTTTCAATGGCGCGGCTTGATGTTGGATTGCAGCCGCACCTTTCAATCGTTGGACTATCTGCGCAAGACCATTGACCGTATGGCGATGTATAAGATGAACGTGCTGCACCTGCACCTGACGGATGATCAAGGGTGGCGCTTGGAAATTAAGCGGTATCCTGAATTGACGCGGAAAGGCGCGCGTTTCCCGGAAAAGTATAAACAGCCAGATGCCTATCACGGATTTTATACGCAGGAGGATATGCGGGCGCTGGTCAAGTATGGGCAGCAGCGGAATGTAACCATTGTGCCCGAGATCGAGTTGCCCGGACACAGCCTTGCCATTCTGAGTTGTTATCCTGAACTCCCCTGCACGGGCGGCCCCTTTGAGATCTATCCGTTCTTTGAAGGCGACCATATCACGCGGGACATCGCTTGCGCCGGGAATGAAAAGACCTTTGAATTCTTCGAGAACGTCTTTTCGGAAGTCGTTGCTGTTTTTCCGTCCGCCTTTATTCACATCGGTGGCGACGAGGCGCCCAAGGACCGCTGGGAGGCGTGCTCAAAGTGTCAGGCGCGCATCAAGGAAGAAGGCCTGAAGAATACCCATGAACTGCAAAGCTATTTCGTGAAACGTATCGAAGATATCCTTACCAAGCACAATCGCCGCCTTATCGGTTGGGATGAGATCCTGGAAGGCGGTCTCGCGCCGAATGCCTCGGTAATGAACTGGCGCGGTGTTGAAAACGGAAAAGCCGCCGCGTCCATGGGCCACGATGTAGTCATGTCCCCGACGACCCATTGTTATTTCGACTACACCTACGAACGTATCAGCTCAGAGCACGCCTATTCCTTTAACCCCATTCCCGAGGGTCTTTCGGATGCCCAGAAGAAGCATATTATTGGCATACAGGCCAATTTCTGGTCGCACATTGACCGGACGCCTGCACGAACCGATGCCCAGTTGTTTCCGAGGCTCCTGGCCATCGCCGAGCGGGCCTGGTCGCCAAAGGAACAGACAAGCTGGCCGGATTTTTATCGTCGGCAGCAGCAACAGATTCCCATTCTCCAAGTGTCTGGCGTGGTGTCCTACGATGAAACAAAGCCATGAGCACGGTGCGTCGAATGCCCCAGGCACCGAGCAGTTCTTGCTTGGGCTGTCGGGGAAGTGAAGTTTCAACGACAAGCAAATAATGAGGACGATGTCATGAAAAAGAACTCCACCCGGCGTGAGTTTTTTCGCCACACGACCGTAGCTGCCATAGCTGCCGGATTTCCCACAATTGCTTCCGGGAAAACCAGGGAGCAAGCTCGCAACGCCCTGGCCCGTCGGCAGCGCCGTATCATCTTTAACGACGACGGTGACGATGTCTGGCATCCCGATGCGGCGACACCGGAAGGATTCGTTGGTGTTCGCCTGAAGCATATGCTCGATACCCAGGTGGACACCCTGTTTTATTGCACCACCCAGTCCTTCAATTACTTCACGCACAAGACGGAGGTGGGTGAGGTGTTTCTCAACCGCGAGGGTCCCTTCGCCAACAATAATATGCAGGCCTTGCTCGACCAGGGCACGGACCCGCTCAAGATCGCCATCAACTTTGCGCACGCCAACGGCATTGAAGCCATCTGGACCCTGCGCATGAACGACATTCATGATGCCTTTACCCCGCAACTCTGGCCCCAGTGGAAAACGGACCATCCCGATGCGCTGCTCGGGAAACGGGAAGACTGGGCCGCGAATGAGCCGGGTTCCCAGGCACGCTGGTGGGCGGGTGTCGATTTTAGCCGCGCCGATGTGCGTCAACGTACGATAGCGCTGATAAAGGAGGTCGCGGAGAACTATGATGTCGACGGGATTGACCTGGACTGGTTGCGCCACCCCATCCATTTTCCAGAGACCGTGGGCGGGAAAGCCGCGACCCAGGCCGAGATCGATCTGCTGACCGGGCTCATGCGCGAGGTTCGGACGATGCTTGAAGGGATCGGCAAGGAGCGCGGTCGGCCCATCCTGCTTGCCACGCGGGTTGCCCTCACCCGTGCGCAGGGCCGCTACATGGGGACCGACATCAGCGCCTGGCTCGACGAGGGTCTCGTAGATTTTGTAACCATCGGCGGGGGCTACGTGCCCTTTTCCATGCCCACGGCGGAAGTCGCCGAACTCTGCCAGCAGCATGGCGTACCGGCCTATCCGTGCATCAGTGCCTCCGGCATGACGCGCCGTGCGCCCTACGGGAAGGGAAAACTCTATGGCATTGAGGCCTGGCGTGCCACCGCCGCGAATGCCTTTGCGCAGGGCGCCGCTGGTGTCAGTCTCTTCAATCTATTCCCTTCGCCGGGCGATGAACGCCACAACGCCATGGTCCGCCAGGCCTTCTCCGAGCTGGGTGCTGCAGACACGCTCGCGGGAAAGGACAAGCTGTTCTGCCTCGACAACGAGGCCCACATGAAAACCCACGGATACATCAACCACGTGGTTCCTCACGCGAAGTGTCTTCCAAAGCCTTTGACGAAGAGCACCGCCACGACAATTGAGATCCCCGTGTCCGATGTCCCCGCAGCCGGAAAGGCGGAGCTGCGACTGCAAGTGGATGGGGAATGCGCTCCAAGTATCAGGGTCAATGGTCAAGCCGTGGTGCTCACGCGGAATCCAGAACTCGAAGAGTCTATCGGACTATTCTGGCTCACCGGCCCGGTGCCCTTGTCCATGGTGCGTGTTGGCGCGAATAAGATCGAGGGAATACTGGGCGCTGATGCCTCAAGCCCTGTACAACTCACCGGGGCCGAAATACGCATCCAATATGCCTGACCCCGCGCCTGCATGAACGTGGGAATCCAGAACGCGTAGATTTGCACCAAGTCACCATTGGATCCCCGCGTTCGCGAGGATGACGGTCGTTGGTCGTGGCCCGGCCTCTTTACGCCAGTACCTCATGCACGACCCGGTCGCCGACATCGGTGAGGCTTTCCTGGCGGCCCTGGTGAAAGTAGGTGAGCCGCTCGTGGTCCATGCCCATCAGGTGCAAAATCGTGGCGTGAATGTCATGGAGGTGGACTTTGTTTTCCACGGCCTGGAAGCCCAGTTCATCGGTCTTGCCGTAGGTCATGCCGCCACGGACACCGCCACCGGCCATCCACATGGTGAACCCATAGGGATTGTGATTGCGGCCGGGGGCATCCTTGCCTTCGCTGAAGGGCATGCGGCCAAACTCTCCCCCCCAGACAACCAGGGTTTCGTCCAGCATTCCGCGCTGCTCCAGGTCGCTCAGGAGGGCAGCAATGGGCAGGGCAACTTCCGCGCCGTGTCGACCGGGGTTCTTTTCGATGCTCTCGTGGGCATCACAGGTTTCTTCCAGGTGGCCGCCGCCGGAATAAAGCTGTACAAATCGAACGCCCCGTTCGACCAATCGCCGGGCCACGAGGCAATTACGGCCGAATTCGTCCGTCGGTTCCTGATCGACGCCATACATCTTCAACGTCTCGGGAGTTTCCTTGGCGATGTCCACCGCTTCGGGCGCTTCGGATTGCATGCGATAGGCCAGTTCATAGGATTCGACCCGTGCCGCAAGTTTCTGCCCGCCCGGCAGGCCCGCAAGATGCGCTTCGTTGAGCTGTGCCAAGAGGTCAAGTTGAGCGCATTGTGCCTCGCGGGTTATGTGGGCGGGACCTTTGAGGTCGAGAATCGGGTCGCCAATGGGCCGAAACAGGGTGCCCGAGTAGGTGGAAGGCATAAAACCGCTGGACCAATTCGGCTCGCCACTGATAGGTCCGCCCCGTTTGTCGAGCATGACGACGTAGCCCGGCAGACTCTGGTTCGCTGTGCCAAGGCCGTAGGTACACCAACTTCCCAGTGAAGGCCGACCGATAAAAGTCTTGCCCGTGTTCATGGCGACCAGGGCGGAGCCGTGGGCGTGGCTGTCCGTATGGCACGAGTTGATGACGCAGAGCTTGTCGGCGTGTTTTCTCACGTTGGGAAAGTAATCAGAAATCAGTAAACCGCTCTCGCCGCCGGGCTTGAAGTCGCGCCAAGCGGGGGGCAGATAGCCGACCTTGCGGCCCCCCGAGTTGATGTACTTCATTTCCTCGGGCGTGGTCTTGCCCGCGTATTTTGCCAGGGCAGGCTTGAAGTCAAAGGTATCGACCTGGCTGGGCGCCCCGTTCATCATCAGAAATATACACGACTTGGCTTTCGTGGCAAACTGCGGTGGATGGGCCGCGAGGGGATTCTGCGCGGCCGCCATTGCCGGGGAGGAAAAAAGCCATCGCCGGACAGCAGGCTGGACAAGGCCAGACCGGCAAAGCCCGCGCCCATGTCCCAGACGAATTCACGACAAGTTTGTCCACAAGGGAACAATCGTTTATCTTTCACAGCCCGTTCCTCTCAGTGCCTTACTCGATTGAGAACGCCCAAAAATCACAACAATATGTTGGCCACGAATGACCACGAATAATAACGACACAAATATTTCAGGCCCTCGCAATATCAACAGATATGATTAACCTCAAAGAACGCAGAGAACTCAAAGAGCCGTTCTTCTTTGCGCTTTCTGCGTTCTTTGAGGTTAATATTTATTTCTCGGACTGACTTTTCTGCTGGGTCTGGTGTGGAGTCCAGAGAAGAATATAGTGTGGAAGCGGAAAATCCCCGGGGCCGGTTAGTCCTCCCCGACCGTATACGATGGTTTTATTTACATCACCACGGCGGTTGAGGATGAGCAGGATGATGGCCTGTCGTTGCGGGCTATTTGCGTCGGTGCCGACGCAGGCACCATATTATGGGGTGTGGAGATCTTCCGCCGATCAAGCCAATCGAAGAAACACACCAAAAATGGTTATGCCGGTCCCACTCCGATTGTCGCGGATGGCCGGGTCTATGTTCACTTTGGCCCTATGGGCACGGCTTGTCTGGACACCGACGGCACGGTTTTATGGCACCAGACGGGCCTGGCCTACGAAACGCCACACGGCAGCGGCGGCTCCCCGATTCTCTATGACGGTAAATTGGTGTTTAGCTGCGATGCCACGGACGAGTCCTTTATCGTGGTGCTCGACCAGAGCACGGGGAAGGTAGTCTGGCGAACAGAGCGGAAAACACAGGCTTCCAAGAAGTTTTCATTCAGCACGCCATTGCTTATTGATGACCATGGCCGGAAGCTGGTCGTAAGTGCCGGGAGCGGGCTGGTCGGTGCCTACGATGTCAACGACGGAGCCGAAGTCTGGCGCGTTCGTTACGGGGAAGGGTTCTCCGTCGTGCCCCGTCCGGTAACCACCCACGGCCTCGTTTTTATCGCCACGGGGTTTGTCAGGCCCTGTCGTGTTTACCCCATTCGCACGGGCGGGCGGGGCGATGTGAGCGATACCCATGTGGCCTGGACATCGGAGGAGAGCGCTCCACATACGCCTTCCATGCTGGCGGTGGGCGACGAGCTTTACTTCGTTAGCGACCGGGGCGTGTTTTCCTGCGTCGATGCCGTGACGGGGCGTGTTCATTGGCGGGAGCGTGTCGGGGGAAGGTTTTCGGCCTCGCCTGTTTACGCCAACAAGCGAATATGTGCCACCAACGAGGACGGCGTGACGGTGGTCCAGGCGGGAAAGAAGTTCCAGCTCTTGGCGGAGAACGCGCTCGAAGAACGCACCTTTGCCTCGCCAGCACTGTGTGGAGAGGCCGTATTCATTCGGAGCGAGCGCAGCTTGTATCGCATTGAAGCGCGTTAAGGGACAAGGGCACCAATCAAATTGAAACCTGTTGCAAGGTGCCAGGAGGATAGGCGGCCTTCGAGGGCTGTTGGATCCCGATGGCGGTGCCAGGTGGAATAGTCCGGACTGAGGCTACGGGTACAGCGTTGACCGGCGTTCATGAGTTCGCCGAGGGCGATGGGGGGACCCGGAGTTGGGTTCCAGGAGTGGGTTCTTGCAAGCTTCCCATCGTCCTTGATGCCCTGAATTCGATTGTGTTCTGGTGCCTGTAAAGTGTGCAAATCTCACGTCATTCTCTTGAATAATACTTTTGAGTGCGGAATATTCCATAGTTGTGTTTTATTAGTGCTCGCTGTATTCGTGCTATTTATATTCATTTCAAGTATAAAATATGGGCAATACAAATGTTTTGTCAATAATTATGTATTTCTGGAAAATTTCTGGTATCATTGTCATGGTCCAATTCTGGAGGTGACATATGACGATTCAAAAACGAACTGAGAGAGAGCCGGTACAAAGATCGAATGCAGGGTTCACCCTTCTTGAGGTGATGTTTGCATCGACAATTTTCGTTGTCCTCATTGTTTTCCTTTTTGGATCGCTGCTCCAGTTTTACATGGTGCAAGAAGTTACCAAGCAGCGAAGCATTGCTCTGGCCCACATCGGCACAGTGATTGAAGAATTGCAGTCCCTGAATATTGACGAGTTATTAGAATACGTGCCGCCGGAACTTTCTGGTCTGGGAGAAGAGGTTGAGGTTAGCGCCGAATACATTGATGAAGAAGAGGAGTTTCATTTGCTGCCGCTGGAGGAGATAGGCGACGATCTGCAAGCTGGCTTGCCCAATCCGCTGGAAGTTCGGGTATCAATGCACTGGATAGATCGTCGTGGGCAAGAATACAGGCGGTCGGCTTCAACTATGGTGGGGTGGTGATTATGGGTGCTACAAAGGGTATGACCTTACTTGAACTGATGATTGCCATGGCGATTATGACCGTCGTGATGGGGATGTGGTTTTCTCTTATGCTTGGGATGAGTCGCGCCGCCGATATTCAAGTTTCAAAAACCACGATCGATGACGATGTGCGCATTGCCGCGCTCAGAATGATTCGGGATCTGCGGCAAGCGACGGAAGCTTCGGTGGCTATTTCGGGCGATGGCAGCGATGTGTTGACCTATCAAATTCCCGTGGATGCCGATGGCAATGGCATACCATTAAACGCGGAATTAAAACTCGAGTTGAGTCCCGAGCGGGTTCTCATGCGGGATGTCGACGATCTGAACGAGGACGGTATTGCCGAGTCGCAGTTGATTCTGTTTACGGACGATAAAATTATTGTATTGGCGAATAATTTGCTTCCAAGTGAGGATTCGGACGGTGACGGTGTGCTTGGCGTGACCGAAGATACTAACGGTAATGGAGTTCTCGATCCCGGTCTTCGGTTCGAGTGGCTCGCTGATGGAATACATGTCGTTATACAGTCGGGGCAGAAGGTGGCGCCCCATGGTATCGATACTATTTCCAGTATCGAACAAACGATTGTGCCGAGGAACTAGCCTATGAAAACCAAACAATATCAAAAAGAAGCGAACACAGAGACGAACACAGAGACGAACAAAGGGATGGCGTTGGTGTCGGCGCTGATACTGGCGGTAATTGCATTGGCTGTGATGAGTGCGATTACGTTGCGCATTGTGCAGCAAAGCCGCCACGTAAACCAACAGGAATTCTTCGAGAATTGTTTGCCTGGTCTTGAATCGGCCGCTGCGGTGAGTTGGCGAGACATTGAAGACGGCGGCGATGGTTTTGTTGGCGTTGACCCCGAGAGGTGGCTGCCGGTGGCCCCGGGAAGTGATTTGAATCTGCCTTCATTTGATAGCGAGGAAGTGTCGCCGCTCATCAATGTAGCACTGGCTGATGTGCAGTCATTGACGGTCGTTCAGCGCTGGGAGGACGATGGCTTTGATAACAATGGTGATGACTTGACCGATGGCCCCGAAGAAGAGGGCTATATGACCATTTATGCGATGGCGAAGAGTGGGCCGACGGAGCGCATTGCGGAAATCATTGCACGGGAAATTAATTTCAGCATTTGGGACAATGCCGTTTTCGCTGGTGAGGGCACCGTCGGCGGTGCCGTAACGGGGGATGCCGATATCCATGGCAGCATTCATGTCCTGGGCGACAACATACTAGAGGGTGGCGTTGCATTCGGCGGCAGCGCGTTTTCTGTTAGCAACAGTTACGCAGACATGCCCGACGCGTTGAACGAGCGCTTGCCTGATCTTGAGTCGCGTGTTTGGAACGGTAGCGACGTACTCACCCTTAATACGCGGGTTCAGGTGAGAAACGGCCTTGTACTGCTTTCTGGAGATTCCGTCTTTGGAGACGCGGGCGAGACGGATGATACGGGAGCCAAGGCTTCTGTTGATGTGACCTTTGTGGAGGATGGCTGGACGGGGGCGAATGTCGAGGATGATGGGCGACGAGGCGCGCCCACTTCCGTATATAGCGACAATGGGTATTCCAGTACCTATCGCTTTGGAGAGCGAGCCTATCTCCCCTTGCTGGATGGGGACTATATTGACCCCGAGTTTGGGGAACGTGTTGAGGTTGCGGGTGGTGGGGCACCCTATACGCACACGGAGTATTTTGACGAGGTGCTCAGTGACGGACAGTTTGATGGTGACTTGGTCATCAGAACGGACGAATCTTTCTACTTCAATGCCACCAATCCTGACGACGACAATCCAGAAAATCGCGTGGCAGACGATGATTATCTGTATTTTAATGCGGACTCAAACGTGTTGGAAATTAACGGGCAAATTGAAATTATGGGAGATTTAAGCTTCAAATCGGGCGACAGCGACGGAAATGACGACGGTGATGATGACCATGGTGACGACGATGACCATGGTGACGATGATGACCATGGTGACGATGATGACCATGGTGACGACGATGAGCATGGCGACGACGATGACCATGGTGACGACGATGACCATGGTGACGACGATGACCATGGTGACGACGATGACCATGGTGACGACGATGACCATGGTGACGATGATGACCATGGTGACGACGATGACCATGGTGACGATGATGACCATG
>JAJRPE010000073.1 GCA_024280935.1 Candidatus Hydrogenedentota bacterium | reverse complement strand
TTGGGAAGTTCGGGGCGTTTCTGGGTCCAGACGAGCTCGCCGGTGACACGGTCGTAGGCCGAGAGGGCACCACCACCTTTGTTGTCCGCCGCAAGGATCACCAGGGGTCCATAAATAGCGGGAGACGAACCGTAGCCTTGATGGGTCGCGTAGTCCGTGACCTTCTTCTGCCAGAGCTGCTTGCCTTCCAGGCTCAAGGCCGTAAGATAGACGGCGTTGTCGTTGATGAAATTGATAAATACGCGCTCGCCGTCACAGGCAACGGTCCCGGAAGCCTTGGAAGACCGTATATTGCCTTCTCGTCCAGATGATGATGCGAAGCCGCCTTGGTGGATGTCGGTCTTCCAGCGTTGCTGGCCCGACTTCCGGTCGTAGCAGAGCACGGACTGGATTTCCCGTTCTTCGTCGGCGGTCGCCAGGAAGATCCGATCACCAACAACCGTCGGCGAACCGTGGCCGCGACCAGGAACGAGACTCTTCCACAAGACGTTTTTTTCTTCGCTCCACTGTAGCGGAGGTGTTTGATCTGCTGTGGCAATCCCATTGCGGTTCGGGCCACGCCACCAGGCCCAATCCGTGGGCGCAACGGAGACCTGATTGTCTCCCTCATCCGCACGAGCCGGGGTCTCCAGGTGAAACGATACAAAAACGGTGGCAATAATCAGCAAAAATGGATACTTCATTGAATGGGTTCCTTTTAGAAAGTGGATATGTTTGGGTTAGCGCCCGACTCCGATAAAACTGCTATGAAAAAACAAGAGGACACATCGTCATTCCCACGAACGTGGGAATCCAGAACGAGGCGGAAGCAGACCACCACCGCTGGATCCCCGCGTTCGCGGGGATGACGACCTTTGGTCTTGGCAGTCCCCGCGTCTGTGTCAGTCTTTCTTCAGCCACTGGACATATTCAATGATGTTGTTGTCCGGGTCGCTTATGTAGAGCCAGCGCACTTCGCCGGGAATGATCAGTGGCCCATCAATGAGCGGTATTTTTTGTGCGCAAAGTTTGGCAATAACCACATCAAGGTCATCGACACCCAGGGCAACATGGGGGCAGTAGGGCTTCTGGAGCGCAGGCAACGCACGGGGGGCGGTATCTCCGTGTGTGTCAAGCAAGGCCAGCAGCTCTAGATTACCGCCTTCCAATTCGAGGAAGGCAAAGACCTCACCGTGGTCGGGGTCTTCCTTCTTGAAGAGGAGCGGAAGGCCAAGGGTTTCGGTGTAGAAGGCGATGGACCGGTCCATATTGGAGACCTGCAGGGCGACATGATCCAAGCGGGGCATGGGGGTGTTCCTTATACGTCGGTGTGTTTCGGATTGTTGATGCGTGTGTACTGCGCTGTCGAGAAGAATTCAAAACGAGCAACACTCGAAGCACGAATGAACACGAATACAGGTAGAGTAGCCTTTGGCTGTAACCAAAACAAATCGTGCGTGTTCACAGGTAGCTTTGGGTGCCACGGACAAGGGGCGATAGCCCTTGCCCGTGCTTGAAACATGTTCGTCGGACAAAGAGAAAATTTTCGATCGCACCCATATTTCCACACGGGTAAGCCCTGAGATGCCTATCCGTGCCACCCGGAGATTGTTGCTACAGTTTTTCGTAGCATTCCGTGCTTGCGGAGTTGGGCAGGAACTATCACTCCTGCGACCAGCTAACGCGGATTGGCGAAAAACATCTGAAGAACAGATGGACTATTCAAGAGCGGGTCAGTCTGCCGTGTGTGTCGTAGTGATGCAATCTTGCTTCGCGGTTCGACGGGTTTGCGCATAAGGGCTTTTGGCGCCCCTCAAGTTTGCTTGGGAGGGGCCGTCTGTGCCAACATCCTCGTTCCACCCTCTGACCCCTTGGAAGTACCCGACCCTCTGATGAACCTGAAGGAATCCCCCTATGCGTCCCTGCTCCCTCTTTGCCGTGCTGTGTCTCATCACAACGATACTATCAACCGCTCATGCCGACGAAACCTTTCGCGACCGGGCGTTGGTCGGTGGCTTTGATTTAACAGCCGCTAAGGCCGGTGCGGGGTCGTTCCATAACGGCGTAATTCTCCAGGGGGATATGGGTGCGCGGCGGGAATGGCGACTTGAACAATCGGGTACGCGGATGAGCCTTGCGGGCGCCCGTGAACGTAGTCTGCCGGGGGGGACGCGCATTATCCATAATGGCGCGAATAAGGTTACGGTACATCCAGGCGGCTTGGCAGGCAGAGGCGTGACGTTGGAGGTGGACGGTGGCGCTGAGTATAGCGGTCGCCTGCGTCGCAAAGGGGACACATGGCCCCAGTTGGTGATGAAGCAGCGCATACCCAAGAATCTTCGGCTGAACGAATTGTCGAGCCTTGATTTTAAGCTGGATTTCCGAATTGACCACTGCCGGATGGCCTCGGACGCCACCCTTGATCCTGATCTGCACAACGCACAGTTCGCGGCAGTCTGGACGTTGCATAACCGCAATACGGGGAGCTCGGACTACTTGGATACTATCGAGTTTTGCGTGCCGCTTTTTGATGCCTGCCACGATGTTCCCCCGGGAAATCAGGCATCAGTCCCCGGTGAATACAATGGCGCGGACACGTATGTCTCCACGCTTGACGGAAGCCGCTTGTTCGACGCGCCCACCGGTGACGGCGAATGGCACGCGGTAGCGTGCAATTTGATTCCCCTGTTGGAAGAGGCGCTGGCGGCGGCACAGACCGAGGGTTTTTTGACCGACACCAGCCTCGCGGATCTCCATGTCACATCATTCGACGTTGGCTGGGAGATCCCGGGACCCTACGCGTGCGCTGCCACGGTGAAGGGCTTGAGCTTGGTTGCGGAAAAACCCTAATTGCTGACAGAGGTCATCGTCTGTACATTACTGACCATTACATTGCGAACAAATTCTTTGCCGGACTTGTAGGTGATGGGAGCACCGGTAGCCCCGTATTTGATGACGTTGGATATCGATGATTCCGACAAGGAGCCACCGATGAATATCGTGTGCCGGGCACGGCTCATGATGTTGCTGATGAAGATGTGGTAGGTGTCGCCCAAAGGGGTGACGCCACCCCACGTCGGGTTCGCGTCGCCGATTTTTACGGCGGCTTTGGCGGGGTGGCCGGTGGATGTGTCGATGAGGCCATCAAGGATGATGTCATGGATCTTCAGCCCGCTGGCGTTTAAGAGGCGCACGATGTGGTGCCCGCCCATTGTGTAGCCGCGTACGTTGCGGATGATGATGTTGCGTATGTCGTCTTGGCCGTTGCCTCGGTTGTTGGGGCGGCTGACCATGATGTAGTCGGGGCTGCCCGCAGGCATGGTTTCGTTCAGGATATTGGTGAGGGCGATGAGGTCGTCCCCCGTGTGGCCGGTGATGTTGGAGATATCAATGTCATGGCAGCCCTGGCGCAGGTCCAGGCCATCCTGGTTG
>JAJRPE010000072.1 GCA_024280935.1 Candidatus Hydrogenedentota bacterium | reverse complement strand
TCCTTGTAGAAGTCCATCGTACCGCTCGGCGCATGGACGATAAGGACCCCTTTCGCCCGCGCCGCCTTGAGCACTTCATTCATGCGGGGCGCCATCTCCGCCACACGATCCGCCGGGATTTTATTGCGCATGGTGTTCCACATGTCGCACACGATGATGGCGGTCTTCTCGCCCTCCCAGATTGCCGTCTTGTACTCGATGACATAATTACCGGTGGGTGTCGGCATGGGCACCTTCGTGTGGGTTTCCGGCGGCACCCATTTGGCGGCTTCGATGCGACTGCGCGTGTGGAGGGTGAAAGGCGCGGCGACGGCGGCATGGGTCGCCAAAAGTGCCACGATGCTCATAAGTACCAGGGAGATTCTATTTTGATTCATAGTCGTTATCCTTGTTCCGCAAAGTGTGACCAGAGGGAAAGTGGCACAGCCGTCCCGGCTGTGATTTACACAGGCCAGAGGCCTGTGCCACCCTGCAATCAAACTCATTCCCAAGCGGAGCGTGGGAACGAGGGAATGCTGGAGGCGTCTCGCCTGTCTCCAATGTAGGATAGGCGTCTCGCCTGTCTTTTTACAGGCCTTCGGCCTGAGACAACCGGGACGGATGTCCTACATTCTACACAGGCCTTCGCCTGTGACAGCCGGGACGGATGTCCTACATTCTACCCCAGCTTCCAATCACCACGGTACTCGTAATGAAGCAGGTCGTTCGCTTCTTTGCTGTTTGTAATCTGCTCTTTTTCGGCATCCCACTCCAGACGCAGGCCGGTAGCTTGCGAAATATTCGCCAGCAGACTGAAGGTCGTGGAGCGGTGTCCAATCTCCACATCCGCATGGGGCAGTTCACGGCTGCGAATGCAATCCAGGAAGTTCCGGGCATGCAGGGCCGTCATGTCGGCGTTGCTTCCCTTGTCCTGGTCTTTCATCGGCTTCATGCGGGGCTCCCGCTTCTGAAACTGTCCGCCACGTTCCGGGAATACCTCAAACTGGCCGCCGCTCACGTAAATAGTGCCCTGTGTGCCGCGCAACTCCACCTCCCCCTGACGCAACGCGGGATTACCACTCGCCTCGTACTGCCCAAAGATAAACAGCCGCCCCGAAGGCAACTGAAACACCGCCTCCATCGTGTCGGGCACCGTGCGGTCATCGTCGATGATAAAATTTCCGCCCATGGCGCAAACGGACGCGGGCGCGAGGTCGCCTGTCATCCAACGGCTCGCATCGAGGTAGTGAACACCCCAGTTCCCCATTTGCGAGGAATACTGTTGCCACCACCGAAACTTGTAGGGCGCTATGTTGTCCTGGTAGGGACGGGCAGGCCGGGGCCCCAGCCACATGTCCCAATCCAGATTCTTTGGCGGGTCACTGATCGGTGATTTTCCCATACCATTGGGATACATGTTGCTCAGGCGGTAAGAGCGCCCCACCGTCACATGTCCGATTGCCCCGGTTTGCATGTAGTCATAAAGGCGATGGTACAGGAGCGACGAACGGCGATGGGTGCCCACCTGCACGATGCGTTTATTGCGCCGTGCGGCTTCCACCATTTTTCGGCCTTCGTGGATGGTGATGGAGAGGGGCTTCTCACAGTACACATCTTTCCCCGCGTTACAGGCATCAATGGTCATAATGGCGTGCCAGTGGTCGGGCGTGGCAATGACCACCGCGTCGATTCCGGGATGGTCGATGATTTTTCGAAAATCCGAATAGGTTTCCACATTCCCGCCAATGCGCTCCTTCTGTTTCGCGAGGTAGGGCTCGTAGACATCGCAAATCGCCACGATTTCCTTGTCGTCGTGCTCCATGAAGGCATTGATCAACTGGTCGCCCCGGTTGCCCACGCCAATGAAGCCCAAGCGGATCTTGTCGTTCGCGTTTTGTGCCCTCACGCCACGGGCAGCGGCCACGCCCAAGGCGGCGGCGACGGAGGTCTTGGTGAAGTTCCTGCGGGTGATTTCGTTCGACATAAAAAGAAGCCTTCCTCATTTTGTAAACGCTTGCGGAGGCGAAAAGCTCCCCTCCTCGGAGGGGCTGGGGGTGGGTTAATTCTCACCCAGGCACTCAAACCCACCCCTAACCCCTCCCAGGAGGGGAACAAAACGGATGGCTTCGCCAAGAATAACGTGCTATCAAGTGCCTGCGTTTCATTAAGATGATATGCTACCCTTTCGTCCACCCTGTTTTCTAGGAGCCAGCCATGACCCAAATCGCGAAAAAGACCGTACTCATTACGGGCGGCGCCCAGGGACTGGGCCGCCTCCTGGCCGAACGCTGCGTACAGCACGGTGCCGCCAAGGTCATCCTGTGGGATATCAACGAGGAAACCCTTCGGGAAACCGCCCAAGCCCTCGGAGAGCAAGGCACGGCCATAGAATGCGCCCAAGTTGACGTGCAGGACAGCACCCAGATTGCTGCTGCGGCGGCGAAGGTGCTCGAAACCCAAGCCGTGGACATCCTCATCAACAACGCGGGAATCGTCGTCGGAAAGCCCCTGGCGGAGCACAGCCACTACGACATCGACCAAACTATCGGGGTCAACGTCCTGGGCGTGATGCACACGACCCGCGCCTTTCTCCCCGCCATCCAGGAACACGGCGGTCACATCGTCAACATTGCTTCCGCCTCGGGCTATCTGCCCCTCCCCAACCTGACGATCTACGCCGCCAGTAAATGGGCCTGCCTCGGCTTCTCCGAATCCCTGCGCGTCGAACTCCGCGACATCCCGGATGTACACATCACCACCGTGTGCCCCAGTTACATCAACACGGGGATGTTCGACGGTGTCACGGCCCCCATCGCCACGCCCATCCTCGACCCCGACTACGCCACCGACAAAATCATCGGTGCCATTCTCTCCAACAAAGCCATCCTGCGCATGCCCCGCATCGTCAATCTCGTCCCCCTGTGCTACACCCTGCTCCCCCAACGGCTTTTTGACTTGGTCTGCGGCCGATGGCTCGGCATCTACCGCGCCATGGATCTTTTCAAGGGGCATGGCAAGAAATAGCGGGGACTGCCTCGCCCAAGCACGCGCCGCGTATCGAAATATTCTTCGGGTCGAACACGCGTGTGGAGCTATGCGACGAGAACCCGAACAGGCGGGGCTGTCCCCACAAAAAATAGACAGGCGCGCCTCCCGATTTGGGGACAGCCCCGCCTTCTAACGTGCCATCAAGAACCTTCGGCTACTCGGCTGGCCATAGATGTTCACTTCACTCTGCACGATGGGCTTGGGCGAGGCAGTCCCCCCCACGAAAAGCCCATATAACCGCCGCATTATCCTCTCCGCCGTATCCAGCATCGATTAGGTCCTGTAAGACATCCCGGTGTAGCAGACTCACCGGAACTTCCGCCCCCACGCTTTCCGCCATCTCCAAAATCAATCCGACATCCTTCGCGTGTTGGGCCAAGCGTGCCTGGGGCGTGAAATCACGGTCAATCATCTTGCGGCCCTTGGTCGCCATGACCTGCGAGGCCGCTGGCCCCGATTGAAGCACTTCCAAGGTCTTCCCAAGGTCGAGCCCCGCTTTTTCCGCCATGCCCAGGGCCTCGGCCAATACCAGACGATGGAGTCCAATCACCTGATTCGCCACCAGCTTCATGCGGCACCCGTCGCCTGCGGTGCCGAGATAGAATATTTTCCGCGAGAAGCATTCCAGCAGCGAATCATATCCTGATGCACCCGCTGCGCTATCACCGACCAACAGAACGGCCTCCCCCCGCTCCACCTGCGTGCTTGAGCCGAGAACGCACACATCCACGAGGTCTATCTGTGCCTCTGCCAGTCTTTTGGCATCGGCCTCCAGATCCTCTGCGCGCCCTGTTGTCGTATCCAGGAGCAGGGTTCCCTCCGCCAGTTTCTTCGCGAGGCCATCAGCCCCAAACAGCAACTCCTGACGAATTTCGGACGTTGGCAGGCTGAGCAAGATGCAGCCGCAGTGTTGACCAAGGGTTTCTCCCGCCCCCGAGTCAATACCGTCATTCCCACGAACGCAGGGATCCAGTGATGCCTCAATGTGTTCCTGTCGCGTACTGGATTCCCACGTTCGTGGGAATGACGCGAGGGCATCGGGACTATCCACCACATGCACGCCGAGCGCGGCGGCGGCGCGGCGGGCGTCCGCGTCAATGTCGTAGCCCCAGACGGTATGCCCGGCGGATAGCAGACGTTGCGCCAGGGCTTTCCCCACCAGACCAAGCCCGACAATACCTATACACTCATTCTGCTCGGCTTCAGACATGGGGCAACTCATAACCCTTTCGGTAGCTGCGTTTCAACAGCGCACTCGCCCCTTCATCACCCACAATCCTGCGGCCATCTTCCGAAAGCTGAAGCGGACGTCCCACACGGGTGGCAATATTGCCCAGATGCGCCAGGGCCGTCGATTTTACCCCCTCCCCAATCGGCGCATTCAGTTTCTCCGGGGTCCCGGCGCGAACACAGTCGATGAAGTTCTGCACATTGGCCTGGACATCGTGGGCGACGCCGATATTTCGCTTCTCCTCGCCAATCAAGGTAATCTCAGCACCCCGACGCCCCACCTCCAACGTTCCCTTGTCCCCATAAAAGATCGCGCCATTGTCGTGCCCCTCAAGTTTATAATTGGTCCACAGACGCATTTCGTACATAAGCTGGCAATTGTCGTACTCATAGATTACCGTCTGCGTGTCGGGTGTTTCGTGATCATCCTCATAAAAGAGTTGTCCCCCACTCGCCACCACGCGCTTGGGATAGTCCACGCCCATACCCCAGCGGATCACATCAAGCTGGTGAATTCCGTCGTTGCCAATGTCTCCACAGCCGTAATCCCAGAACCAATGCCACTTGTAGTGCCAACGGTTCTTCGTAAAGGGATGCGCTGGGGCCGGGCCAAGCCACCGGTCATAGTCCACGCCCTCGGGCGGCTCCGAGACCGGTGCCTTTCCAATCGGACCCCGAAGCTGGTGGTTGATGGCCTTCGCCATGCGCACCTTCCCCAGACCGCCTTCCCGCAAAAACGCCATCGCCGCCCTGGAACCAGCGCCACTGCGATGCTGCGTTCCATGTTGCACGCAGAGACCGCTTTGCGCTGCCGCACCTTCGAGGACAAAGGCCTCCGCCATATTATGGGAGCACGGCTTCTCCACATAGACATGCTTGCCCGCCTTCAACGCATGTAAGGCTATCGGTGTATGCCAGTGATCCGGCGTGGCAATACTTACGCTGTCAATATTCGGGTCGGCCAATATCGCATAAAAATCATCCGTCGCCGTCGCCTCAAATTTCCCCTCCATCCACGCCGCCACCTTCTCCCGACGTACGGGGTCCAAATCGCACACCGCCGCAAGCACACAGTTATCGGAGCGTGCGAACTCATTCACATGGCCCTGTCCCCGCGTGCCCAGGCCAATGACCGCATGCCGCACCGGCCGATCCAGCTCGGCACGGGCACTACGGCCAATGGACCACGCCGCTGCACCCGCAGCGCCTGCCTGCAAGACCTGTCTTCGGGATAGTTTGTTCATGATAACGTTCTCCGCTTTGCTTGCCTCTATTTCCCACGTAATAGTGCAGGAAGTCCCTCTAAAATTCAATCACTACGACAAAGCGCGAACGAATCGATTTCGTGGCAGATCGCAGACGCGCCGTGGCGGGCCGCCGCCCTGAGGCGCTATTCCCCGTTTTCGATGGGAGCGCTTGTAGAATGTAGGACACCCGTCCCGGTTGTCACAGGCCGTGAACGGCCTCAATTGAGGACCCTTCGTCGCCCCCGAAATTTGACAGACGTACCGTCTGTCGTGACAGCCGAGACGGCTGTCCTACATTTTATGGGTAGCTTTCAAACATAGGGACAGCCAACCACTAAAGACTCAAGGTGGGTCGCCCAACCTCAGGAGGCTGTTCCGTTTACGCCGGGTCTACTATCGGCGTGCCGAGAGGCGATTGCGGCACCGCGTCCGGTCGAATCTGTGCCTGACCCTGAAGCCCCCCAAACGCCCCCATGCCATCGCTCTACAACGGAGTACAAGGCGGGCATCCCTAAAGGGCTGATGCGTGCCCGCAGGAAGGTGCTATTGGGCCTTGCCACGCCGGGTGGCCTGTATTCCTCCCAGCTAACGATTTGGCGGCAGCAATTCGTGAGCTGCAATTCGTGAGCTTGTATCTGTTTTAAAAATATGATACTCTCAATTAGCGCATTAGCGCATTAGCGCATTAGCGCATTAGCGCATTAGCGCGTCAGACTGGCTGACATGCGGAAGAACCGGAGGTAACACAACATGATTGAGCTTGGCCCCATTTCAAGTATCTTCTATGGAGTTGGAGTCGCCATTAGCCCGCTGGAGGGGATTCCTATTATAGGCGGTATCTTCTTTATCTTTGACTTTATTATGGGCTTCATCGCGGGAGTACTTACCACCTATGGGCTTAAATAGATAGCCTACCTGGCTTGCATATATCAAGCTTTGACGTTGCGTCGTTTGAAGCATCTGTAACTATAGCTTGCCCGCACAGGGGGTGCCCGTGTGGATGAGATATCGGGCGGGCGGTAGTTCCCCGTAGAACGTGGAGCCAAAATGTATACTGCTGCAAAACTTGTTTGTCTTGGGATGATTATGACTTTTTTTGCCGGGTGTCCCGCTACAGGTGTAGATATA
>JAJRPE010000071.1 GCA_024280935.1 Candidatus Hydrogenedentota bacterium | reverse complement strand
CGCTGGGCTACGATATGTCGTCCCTACGGGACTAACTGCTTCGGCTTCGTACCTGAGTTTGACGAATCGGCCCCTTTTAGGGGCCTTCCTCATACCCCCGGCTCTGCCGGTGGTTACTGATTTATGATTTTGCGATGTCGTTTTCGGCCTGAAAGGCCTCAACAGGTTAGCCCAGGGCAACGCCCTGGGAAAAAAGGGACTAGAAAATAAAAGCCCTGAAAGGGCGCAATAGAAGCACATCACGGCCACTGGGTCGCCCTTTCAGGGCTGTTAATTATTTTCGACATACTAACCCAGGGCGTTGCCCTGGGCTAACCTGGTGGGCCCCTTCGGGGCGGTCGCTCATACGACATGGCTGTAACCATTGTACGCAGATTCACCCGCTGCACCGAAGGTGCCACTTCTTCCGGGCAACGTCTCGGACGGAGTGTAGTGCCTTAGTCTGGAAAAACGCTACAAAAAACAAGAAAACTCTCAGGTGAGGGGGGCAAGAACCATAGATCTTGGTTGTGCCCCGGCCACCTTAGTTTGATTAACCGACGAAAAACCGGGATATCGCGCAGTTCATTGGCGTGAGCACATTCCCGGCCTTTTCAGAGTCCTCCATCGAGAATAATAACCATGGTCTCATTCGACCCACATAGTGATCAACCGCTCTCGCACGCCGAAATCAATCCTCGGCTGGCGAAAGTGGCCGGTTTGGAAGCCATACTGCTTGTCGCTCGTTATGTCCTTGTTGTGCTCTACAGCGGTCTCTATTTTAACGACATGGCACCCTTCGAGTACCTCGGTATGCTCACACTCGCGGTTTCATTCTTGCTGCACAATGTCGTCGTGCATGCAATAACGTTTACCGGTCTGTACCGGCTGTACTTTCATCGCGGCAATCTCCTCGTCCACATTGTGCAATGTACCATTCTTGTGACGTTGACGGGTGCGGAAAACAGCCCCTTTACAATTCTGTTTGTCTTTGTTCTGTTGGCACAGACGGTTTATGCCCCCCATTTCCGGCATATACACACCGTCATCATCGCATGTGCCGCCGCATTCATCGCCGCAGTGCTTGCGCACGCGGTTGTATTTGAAACGGTGCCCTCCTGGCTGCGCCTTATCGTGACCCTGAGCGGTTTGATTTTCTGTTACGGGCTTATTCGCTCACTCGCCAACCTGCTTTACACTATCGAATTGAGTCTGCAAACCCGAGCTCAGGAATTGGCCTCGTCCAAAGCTACATTGCGCACCATTCTCGATTCGGCGGGCGGGTCCATTGTTGTTTATGATGACAACGAGTTCATCACAGAGGCCAACGCCCGCGCCTGTGAATTTTTCAAGCGCCCCAGAAAGAACCTTCTTGGTATGCGTTTTCGTCAATTCTTTTTCGACGACGGCACCCTGTCCGGGAAATTGGCCACCCTCAATGCGCGGGGTGAGTATCAGGGCGAGCTGCTCGCCGTCTTGCCGGAAGGCGATGAGTTCAATGTGTCCATCTCGATTCGCTCGTTTATTCGCGAAGGCAGAAGGTATTTCGTGGTTTTGCTGCACGACGTGACGGAACAGAAGCAATTGCAGGAGGCGACACGGAGCGCGAATCTCCGATTGGAGCAAATCAATCGTGAGTTGCAAGAAGTAGATTCCCTGCGCAACGCATTCTTTGGCACCGTTTCCCAGCGCTTGCGCTCGCCCCTGTCGGCCATTCTCGGGCACACCAATTTGCTTCTGGACGAGGAACTTGGTGACCTGAATGCGGAGCAGCGCAAGGCGCTTCAGAGTTGTCGACGCAGCGTGACCCGAGTCTTCGGCTTGGTCGACGAAGCCTTCGAGGACCCGGGAAGCAAGGGTGCCGACGCCCCGTTCGGAAGAACGTCGAGCAAACCGTCGGCAACAAGTCCCACGCAACAGGAAGAGCGATCCGTGCCCCAAGATGCCTCGATCGGACACTAGTTTTGCCTGAATTCATGCCGGTTTATTGATCCCAAACAAGCCCGCATGAGACAATAAAACCCCTTGAAAACCCATTCGAAGGTTTTCACCATGTACTACCGATTCAGGAAGGATTCCCCACGATGTCCGAGCTAATAGGAAAGGCTCTCGTCGCCCAGGGCGGCGGGCCGACGGCAGTAATCAATCAAAGTTTCGTAGGTGCCGTTCTTGAAGCGCGTAAGTCGCCCCGCGTTTCACACGTCTATGGCGCGCTCCACGGCGTGAACGGCATTATTAACGAAGAGTTTATCGATCTCACCGAGGCGACTACCCATAATCTCGAAGCGGTTGCCAACACGCCATCGTCCGGCCTTCTTTCAACCCGCGATAAACCGGACATCGCCTACTGCCGCAAGATTTTTGAAATCTGCAAAATTCACGGCATTCGCTATTTCATGTACTGCGGTGGCAACGACAGTGCCGATACCTGCCGCATCGTGAACGAAGAAGCCGACAAGGCGGGCTATGAACTCCGCGTTATCCACATTCCCAAGACGGTAGACAATGATTTACTTGTTACCGATCACTGCCCGGGCTTTGGTTCCGCGGGTCGTTATGTGGCCCAGGCCTTCGCCGGTGTAAACCTGGATAACCGCGCCCTCCCCGGTGTCTATATTGGTATCGTCATGGGGCGTCACGCGGGTTTCCTCACAGCGGCTTCGTGCATGGCCAAGAAGTACCCCGATGACGGACCCCACCTCATTTATCTCCCCGAACGCCCCCTTACGAAAAAGAAATTTGTCGACGATATCAAGGCGGTCTACAAGAAGTATGGCCGTTGTATCGTGGCGGTTTCGGAGGGGGTCGTTGACAAAAAAGGCAAGGCTATCGCCGAGCAGTTCACCGGCGGCGAACGGGATGCCCATGGCAACGTTCAGCTTTCTGGCACCGGTGCCCTCGGCGATCTTCTCAGTTCCTGGGTAAAAGCGGGTACGAATATCTCTCGTGTGCGCGCCGATACGCTGGGTTACATTCAGCGCAGCTTCGTCGATTGCGTGAGTGAGAGCGACCGGCGGGAAGCCCGCGAAGTGGGCGAAAAAGCCGCCCAATACGCCATTTGGCATAACCAGGATGGTTCCGTAGCCATGCGCAGAGTGGGGGACTATGCCATAGATTATTTCCTCACCCCCCTCAGCACCGTGGCCCGCGACAGCCGTGAAATGCCCGCCAAGTTCATCAACAAGGCCGGTAATGGCGTGACGGATGCGTTCCGCAACTATGTTCGCCCTCTCGTCGGCGAATTGCCCGTAATCGAGCGCGTTCATGCACCGAAAGTGG
>JAJRPE010000070.1 GCA_024280935.1 Candidatus Hydrogenedentota bacterium | reverse complement strand
CCCAGCCGAATGCGAAACCGGGCACCCTTGAAAACGAATTCTTCCGTTTGGAATTCGATGGGGAGACCGGTGGCCTCCTTCGCCTCCTGGACAAGCGGACGGGTCGGCAAATCGTCGACGGAGAGTCTTCCTGGCATCTCGGGCAGGTCCTTCGCGAGACCATACCTGATCGGGGTGCGCTCAGCCCGGAGGCTCCTCAACGCACGGCATTGAGCAACGTCACCCTGCACCCAGGCAGCAATGGCCCCATCTGGAAGAGCATTCGAATCGAGGGCGACATGGAGGGCACCGATGAAGGCCGTGGCATTCGCGGCGAAATTAGGCTCTACGAAACAGCGCCCCGCATCGAGTTTCATTTTACCGTCCGAAAACTTCCAGTAACCCAACCGGAATCCATTTATGTCGCCTTTCCTTTTGCTTCCCCCGAGGGCGAGATCTTTTACGAAGCGCAGGGCGGTCTCGTTCGCCCTGGCCAGGACCAAATCCCCGGTTCGGCATCGGACTGGCAAACCGTGCAGAACTTTGCTGTTGTTCGGGGTGGCGACGGACAGCTCGTGTTCGGAAGCGACGCCGCGCCCCTCGTACAACTTGGCGACATGAATCTGGGCAAGTGGCAGCCCATCGCCACCGTGGAAAAACCTCATATTTATTCCTGGGTCATGAACAACTATTGGTATACCAATTTCCGCGCCACCCAGCAGGGGGAATTCAAGTGGAATTACTATCTCACGTCGACAGCGGACACAAGCAACACCGAGGCGACGCGCTTTGGCTGGGATTCCCGCATTCCCATGATTCCGAGGGTGCTACCCCCCGGGAAGTCCGATGAAACCGAGACCATCGTGTCCGCCCTGGACCTTGGTGTTTCCAACATTGTTCTGGTGGATGCCCGGCCCGCATTCCATGGCGAGGGGATTGTCCTCCACCTGCGCGAACTGGACGGCAAAGCGACCGCCCTGCGATGGGCGGATTTCGTCTCCATAGCCTCCATCGAGTCGGTAGACGAAGTCAGTGTTCTTGAGGAGATCCTGAAACCGAAGATCGCCACGTTGACCTTTGCGCCCTATGATTCGAAGTTTTTCAAGATGACGCTAAAGTAGCGCGTGCAACGGGAACTGCCTCGCCCAAGCAAACTTGGATCGAGACAGAAGCCATAAGAATGAAATATCGCTGGTAGGGCACCTCCCTGCCACACGCTTTCAGAAAAAAATACGCCTGAACTCTCAAAGCGCCAGTATTCTTTCGTAGTCTTCAATAGCTCCGCCATCCAAGCAGCATTCGATTGTCCGATGACCCAATGGGGACAGGTCCGGGCCAAGGAACTGTTTGACATGTTCCTCGAAAAAGTTCCGTAGGATTTCCGCGCCCTGATCGTATCCATCGTCACCCACTTCTGGTTGGGTGTTCACTTCGAGGAACCAATGAGCGACCCGAGTCCCCTCGATGCGCATCGAACTTAGCGCGTAGCCAAGAAGGGGACACCGTGCCGGTATGATCTGCCCTTTTTTGAATTTGGCGCTACCGCGGCGCGCAAGGTAGTCACGCACTAGCCATTGTGGCATGAAACCTGTCTCCCATGCCCCAATATGCTGGTTGGGAATAAGGACATACCGCGTGCGCGGCGTCTCTTCAATCTGCCGCAGCAGTAGATTCGCCTGGTCAATCTTTCTCCCGGTAGTGAAAGGCCAGTAGCTTCCAACGCCTTCACTGCTCATCTCTTGTGTTCCTATAATGCTGGGATTAGCAAAGCCGCGGGGAGCCACCAGCCGCCACAGCCAGGCAAGTGTCGGCGGGAGGACGTGAAACATGCCGACAATGCCATAGCTGGGTTTTTCGCGGGTGCATGGCGGTGTTCGGATGCCGATACTCCTGATGTCAATGCTGACAGGTTCATTCACAATGTTGGGCACGATGGAGCGAGGGATGATGACTCGCGGGTTGGGGCACGGTTTCCCTGGAGCATCCTGAATATGCTCCCAGATGAGGGCGCGGCTCCCCGGCACGGCGTCAATGTTCAGGAAGACCAGCGGCGTAGGCGGTTGGGCCGTCAACTTCTCCAGGTCACGATCCGCGCCATACTCGTCAATGTGGTTGACGCGGACGAACCAGCCATCCTCGGCATCCACGAGCCAAAGTTTTTCGTTCTTCTGCTGGATGCTGGGGTGGCACAGCGCCATATCGTCGCATACCGGGAGCAGTTCGCACATGCGCGGAATCTCAACGTGGCGTTCCTCGCCCGTCACAAGGTTACGTCCCTTCAGCAGGCGGCCGTCTGGAAGACGATGCGGTTGTTCGAGCATTTCGCTCTTTCCGCCGCCGCTGGCACCCTCGTGCATGATCGTCAGCACATTGTCATAGGGTGTAACAACCTGAACCGCCGAGCAGTGGGCCGTTACCCAGCCTTCCTCCGCGCCCAGACGGATCAGCGAACCATATACGCCTTTCTTGGCGCTGGGGCCTGGGTACAGGTTATACGAGAAAATCTCATGAGCACTATCGGTTCGGTTGTGAACGACAACCTGTTTCCCGTCAAAATGGGTGTGCCGAAAAGGAGGAGCCACATAGATGATGGTCTTTGGCACAAAATCATCAGGCAGATCCACCGGTGAAATGATGCCTTGCAAAAGCGCCAATCCCAACGCGAAGAAAGCAGCGTTCGCGGGCACTACAGCCAAAGCGGTTTCCCCCATGTCGGCTTGCCCGGTTCGGAAAGCAAACATGGCCAGCTCCTGGCCCTCGAACCAGTCAAAGGTCTCCTGCCGAAGGTCTGCGAATTCCTCGCCAAAACGTTCGCGGAACGTGGTTTTGTCCGTTGGCTTTTCGTCCGCGATCACCATGCAGTCGGGGTCGCGGCGGCGCATATAAGGCTCCGCATAGTTGACGGCAATACCATTGCGCACGCGGGCCACAGTCACCTCGGACACCGTACCGCCATCAGGGAGATCGTATTTCACCTCCAGGAAGTCGTGTTCCGCTCCGCCGCAAGCCAAGGCGAGCAGCTCCTCGACACTTCCCGCGACTCGCACGCTGGGAGATTTTTCGAGCGCATTCAGGAACTCGCAAGGGAGGTTCATTGATTTCCAACTTGTCTTTGCCATGGTGGTGCGCCTTTCTGTTTGGTTCCTCCCCCATCCTCCAGCAGACAGGGGAACGAAACGCAGGGATGACCAAGTATCGTTTCTTTCTTGGGCTTTTCTGATTTGCTTGTCTTTGTGGGCAGGGTAACTTGGAGAGGTCTCTGGAAATCCAAGGCGCACATCTTGAGACGCAGACTCTCTGGAACGCCAGATTAGCGCCTTTCGCCCCCTCCCGCCACCCCGCAGTTCAGGGCCAAGGGATAGACTCCGCTTCCGGTCATCGTCCGCGAAAAAGACACCCTGTGTAGAATCCCCCCACGCAACGATGTGCCGCGCCCCACCAGCCGTGACGGTTCGGGCAGATCCAAACCCCAAGCACGATGTTATTCTAGCGCGGACATAAAAAATAATCAAGAAGCCGAATCTCACGCAACTGAGGATGACAGCACCGCCGAAGCAACGCGCTTTGGCTGGGGTTCCCGCATTCCCATGATTCCGAGGGTGCTACCGCCCGGGAAGTCCGATGAAGCCGAGTCCGCCGTCTCCGCCCTGGACCTTGGTGTTTCCAACATTGTTCTGGTAGACGCCCGGTCCGCATTCCATGGCGAGGGGATTGTCCTCCACCTGCGCGAACTGGACGGCAAAGCGACCGACCTGCGATGGGCGGAATTCGTCTCCATAGCGTCCATCAAGTCGATAGACGAAGTCAGTGTTCTTGAGGAGATCCTGAAACCGAAGATCGCCACGTTGACCTTTGCGCCCTATGATTCGAAGTTTTTCAAGATGACGCTGAAGTAGCGTCTGACTGGGACTTCCTCGCCCAAACGCTCGGTGCGTGGCGGTGTCAGCGTTGTGGAGCGCATGCTGAACTTTGATCGGCAGAGCGGCGGGCTGTCCCCATAGATTTGGGGACAGCCCCGCCTGGTTCGGATCTTCATTGCACACCAAAGCGGACCTGTTCGCCACGAAGCAGACTTCGCCGCACATCGCAAAGCTTGGGCGAGGCAGTCCCCGGCATGGCCTCTACCGCGCTCTTTGGGCACGTCCTTCATTCACGGCATCGAACATGGCCACGACATTTTCCGGCGGATTGTTGGCGAGGATGTTGTGGACCTGCTGAAAAACGAAGCCGCCGCCTGGACTCAGGAGTTCTACTTGCTTCCGCGTGTGCTCGGCGACCTCTTCCGGCGTGGCGAGGGGAAGAACGTGCTGCGTATCGCAACCGCCGCCCCAGAATACCAAGTCCTTACCAAATTCCCGCTTCAGCGCCCCAGGTTCCATGCCCCGGCAGGAAACTTGCACCGGGTTGATCGCGTCAAGTCCGGCGTCGATAAGGTCGGGCAGGAGCGGCTGCACGCCGCCGCAGCAGTGGAGCATCACCTTCACATCGGCCAGCTCCCGAGCACGGTTCCAGAGGAGTTGGTGGCGGGGCTTGAAATACTCCCGGTACATATCCGGTGAGATCTGGGGACCGTTCTGCATACCCAGATCGTCCCCGAAAAGTATAATGTCTATCGAATCGCCGACGGCACCAAGAAAAGACTCCAGGTTTGCGAGGTGAATTTCCATCAAGCCATCCAGAAAACGATGTACGCGCTCCGGCTCGGCAGCCAGCATCATGAGGAAATTGTCGTTCCGGTAGAAGAATTGTCCGCATTCGAGGAGATTGCCACCGAACAGCCCGATAATGGCACGGTCGCTTTGGGCACGCAACGCCTTGGCTCCTTCCACCAAGACATTTGCTCCATCCGGTCCTGCCACAAGTGGTCCCGGCGGCGAGGCGATGGCGGTCCACATGGACTCGCTTATCGCTTCGGGGATTCGCGTGGGATCGTCATCTTCCTCCAGAAAAATATAGTAAACCTGTTCGAAATACAGGGCGCTATCCGGCATCACGGCCAGGACCCGGCCACTGTCGGAGCGAATCACCCAGCGGTCGCCGTCCCGCTCCGGTTTTACCCAGGCCGGTATCTGGCACGGCGTGCCGTCTGGCAAAACCCAATCGGCCCAGTCCGTATCGTCCAAAGCGAAGCCACGCCCGAGTTCGATAGTGTCCACGCCGAAACGGTCAAGGACATCTTCGTCTAAAACAGCCAGTTGCTGAATCGGGTCGTAGACGCGGACCGTCTTTGGCTCCAGGCCGAGGCAGGCCCGGAGTTTCGGATAGAGTGTCGCCGAAATGCCCGAGGAACGATGGCCCGAAAAGTCGATGGGAATTCGGTCCGGTTCCTGGTGATTCAAGGCGGTCATTACGCGTTCGCGTGCATTCATGTCTGCTCCTCCCCGAGTTCTTTATTTTCGCCCGCAGGCGGCAGGTTGTCATACCAGGTAAATTTCAAGACGATAACGCTTCCCACAGCCAGCGCCAGGTAGAAGCCTGCGTGGGTGTACATGTGCCCAACGAGGTACATTGGAAAAAGGTAAACGGCGGAAATAGCGACCATCCCTGCCACAGTACTGACCACCGTCAGACCCACCCGCTCAGATTTCTTGTTCAGTTCCGCCACCGACAATCCGCATTGTTCCCGCACCGGACCCCACCATCCAAAAGGGCGCACCGAGTTAAAGAAACGAATCAGAATGTCATGATCAACCGGTGCTGTATACGCCGTGACCACAACACTCACCACCAACGAGGCAGCAATAATACTGGGAAAAACAACATAAATGGGTAATGCAGGGAAGATTAGTGCCACGATAGAAAGCAGCATGCCGCCGACCGTGCCCGCCGCATAGCCCCATCCATTGAAGCGCCACCAATACCAGCGCAATACGTTGGGCACAATAACGCCTCCACCCAACGCCATCATCATCCATCCCCATATTTTGGCAATGGAACTTCCCTGAAATCCAATAAGAATACCCAGGAGCACCACAAGAATGGTGGCGGCATAACTCATGCGGATAGCCTCACGGTCTGTCGCATCGGGCTTGATGAGAAACTGCCAGATATCGCGAACGATAAAGGAAGCGGCACTGTTCAGGGTTGAACTGAAGGTCGACATGAAGGCCGCCAGGAGTCCGGCAATCACCAAGCCCCGGATACCCACTGGCAGGAAATCACGCAGCACAATCGGCATGATCTTTTCGGGATCGGTCACACCCGCGATGCCCGTCAACGCCAGCATCGCAATACCCATCACCATTCCCCACCGGACAATCAGAAAGACGCTCCAGGCCGCACCAATCTTGCAGGCATCCCGCTCGTCGCGGGCGGCTAGAAATCGTTGAAAGTCGTACATCTGCGCCGGGCCACCTGCGTTCAACAGAAGCCCCTTGATCACCCAGACAATAACGAGAAGCCCGAAAAACTCAAACTGGGCATTATCCGTACCCGCGAATTCGGGCAAGTGCCAGGGAACGCGGAGGGACGCAAACCCGTCGGGCAATGTCGCGAGGTGATCCGGGGTCAGCTTCGACCAAGCCATCACGGCAATAAACACACTGGCCACCGTCAGCACCACCGTTTGGATAACATCCGTAATCACCACGCTATAGAGTCCGCCCAACAACACATAGAGCGTGGTAATTCCAATGGTCGTAATCGCCAGCACATCGGACTCGTGCGTCGTCACGAGGTTCTGGATTAGCGGGCTGGAAACATGTTCCGCCACCTTCTCCAAGGGGATGTAGACCGACGCAAACTTGCCGATGCCCTGATAGGCATAACCAATAAAGCTGGCCTGCGTCAGGACGGCCATCAACGCATAGGTCACGCGGGCCGCACGACCACCAGGTCCGTCGCCAAAGCGTGTCTTCATCCATTCGGCAGCCGTCATCACCTTGGAACGATGCACCCATTTGCCCATATAGGACAGGAAAAAGGCCCCCATCAGAATACCCCACATCCAGTGGTGCCACATCGATTTCATGCCCAGCAAGAAAATTATCGAAACGATCCACATCGTGCCGGTAATGTCGAAATTTGAAACCGACCCCGACATGGACAGCGCCAGCCAGTGCATTTTCTTGCCACCCAGAAAATAGTCCTCCAGGCTGTGGGATGCCCTGCGGGCATACCAGAAGCCCATACCGATAACAACGATAAAATAGAAAACGACAATAAGGACATCCAGTGTGGCCATGTTGTGACCCTTTCCATGGTAGTCGGGTCCAAGCGTTTCAATTGCAGTGAGAACAGTTCTCACGCTCCTGAGCACCAATCCAGAATTGAAACGCTCGTTGCGCTATTATTCTCCGTCGGGCAGCGGTATTCAAGCGTTGCACTTAGTATATGAATCTGGGCTTTGCGTGCCCCACAAAAGTGTTCGCACGCCACGATGCGAAAATAAAAAATATTTCACCCTATTCGTGTCCATTCGTGGTTCAACATTTAATTCATAGAAAAGGCTATGCTTGGGTTGTGGGCGAAGTCCACGTTAGTTCAATGCTTACCTCGAATCCAAGCATCGCTTGTGTCGGACAGGAATGTCCAACCTCCTGCCTGGCGGCATATCGTCGATGTCCGTCAACTGCACCAATTTGCGTTAACGGCATCGACATGGCATCCTACCCGTCACGAAAGTGTGCAGAGGAGCGGATGAGAAGCGAGAACCCCCATGTCTTAGCCATTGACCTCGGAACCAGTGGACCCAAGGTCGCTGTGATTAATTGCGCCGGTACAATTATCGCTTCGGGCCGAGACCATGTCGAAACGATCACACTCCCTGAAACAGGTTTTGAGCAGGATGCCACCCTCCTTTGGGAAGCGACAAAGACAGCCTGCAAATCGGCTATAAAAGAGGCCGCCCTGCCGCCGAAGTCTATCAAGGCGGTGATTTGCAGCAGCCAGTACTCTTCGGTCGTGCCGGTGGATACCTCGGGCGATCCGGTGGCGAATATGGCCCTGTGGCTGGACCAGCGGGGCGACAAAAAGCGTCTGGCAAAATTGCCCGGTTTTCCCAGGGGGGTGGACACGCCCTGGCAGTTGTTGCAGTGGCTGCGCATTCATGGCATTCCCCCCATCAGCGGCGGCAGTGACAGCCTTTCCCACATGCGCTGGTTCAAGTATGTCCACCCGGAGATCTACGCCAAAACCTATAAATTTATGGAGGCGATGGATTTCCTGACCATGCGTTTCTCGGGACGTTTCACGGCCAACCAGGCCACCACGATGATGTATCTCCTCACGGACAATCGACGACTCAATGTTACAGAATATGATCCGACACTCTTGAAGTACGCGCAAATCGACGCAGAGAAACTTCCTGGACTCGTTCCCATGGACACCATCCTGGGCACGATACAACCCGACGTGGCCGAGGAACTGGGCCTGTCGTCGGCGACCCAGGTCATTACCGGCCTGAACGACACGCTGGCAGGGGGCATGGGCACCGCGGCCTTCACGGGGCAACATGCGGCCATCTCGATTGGCAGCACGAGTGTCATCATCACCCACGTCAATTTCAAACGGACCGATGTGCGCCATGCCATTTTGAGTATGCCAAGCCCCGTGCCTGACACCTACTTCGTGATGGCGGAAAACGGCCTGGCAGGCAGTACGCTGGAACATTTCCTGGAGAATCTGATTTACGCGGATGACCACTTTGGCGAAATGCCGGTGGAAGACAAATTCAAAAAACTGGCGCGGGCGATTGCCGATGTTCCGCCGGGCAGCGACGGGGTGCTTTTTTTGCCGTGGATGGGTGGTGCGATTGCGCCGGCGACGGAAGCCCGTATGCGGGGCGGCTTCCTCAATCTGAGTATCCGAACCACACGCAGCCATATGGCCCGTGCGGTGCTCGAAGGGGTCGCGCTGAACCTGCGCTGGCTCAATGAGCCGACACAGAAATTCGCCAAACGGAAGTTCAGCCACTTCGTATACTATGGCGGTGGTGCGGAGTCCGACGAGTGGTCTCAAATCCTGTCCGACGTGTTGGAAGTGCCCATCCATCAGATGGCCGCCCCCCAGTATGCCACGTGCCTGGGGGCCGGACTGCTCGCCTTCGAGCGCCTCAAGTTGATCCGCTTCGATGAATTTGAAACGCGTATCCCCATCAAGAACATTTACACACCACGGACAGAGCACAAGGCCGTGTATGATGCCCTGTTCATTCAGTTCAAGAAAGCCTTTAAGAAGAACCGCTCTATTTTCAGGGCTCTTAATTCGGTATAGCGCCTCAATCGACAAGAACGCCACAAAAGACAAAAAAGCGTCGCGTCATTCCCACGCACGTGGGAATCCAGAACGCGACAGGTTTGTGCCAAGTCACCACTGGTTCCCCGCGTTCGCGGGGATGACGGGCTTGGACCGTGGGCGAAAGCTCACGCTAGGAGATTTATCATGGAAGACCTTATTCGCTCACTCTATCCCTATGCGGAAAAATACGGCACACTCAAGGCCTTTCCCGAAAAGGGCATGAGCAAGGAAGATATCATCACGCAGGTAAACTGGATGTCGGAACAGGAAGACAACTTCTGGCAGACCGGGAAGTGCTCCGGGACCATGTATTGCGGCGACCATGAACATTACGATTACCTCAATCAGGCATTCAGCCGTTACAGCCACGTCAATGCGTTGCAGCGCGACATGTGTCCGAGTATGAGCCGTTTTGAATCAGAAATCATCGCCATGACCCTCGACATGCTTCATGGCGAGGCCGTCGCCGAGCACAACCCGATGCAAGCCGCCTGTGGCACCATGGGCGCTGGTGGTACGGAGAGCATCCTCAACGCGGTAATCGCCTATCGCGAGTGGGCACGGGAAGAAAAAGGCATCACGGCACCCGAAATGATCTGGCCCGATACCGCCCACCCCGCTTTTCGCAAGGGAGCCCATCTTTTCGGCCTCAAGGTGATTATCGCGCCGACGGACCCCGACACCACCCTCGTCGATGTCGATTTTGTGCGGGAGAACGTGAACGAAAACACCGCGATGATTATTGGCTCTGCGGGCAACTATCCCTACGGCACCATCGACCCCATCGCGCAGTTGTCTGAAATCGCCGTGGAGAAAAATGTGGGCCTGCATGTGGACGGATGTCTTGGCGGTTTCATTCTGCCTTGGGGACAGCGGCTCGGCTATGACATACCCGTCTTCGACTTCCGGCTGCCGGGTGTCACCTCAATCTCTGCCGACACCCATAAATATGGCTACGGCCTCAAAGGAACTTCGGTTCTCAGTTTTCGAGACAAGTCCTACCGCAAACACCAGTATTTCATCATGTCCGACTGGAAAGGCGGGGCCTACGCCTCCCCGGGACTCGCCGGGAGCCGGTCCGGCGGACTGCTGGCCGCCACCTGGGCATCCATGGTCGGACTGGGTTCAGAAGGCTACATGGAGCGGGCCAAAAAGATATTTGAAACCGCCTTCGCCATGCAGGACGCGGTAAAGAGCCACCCGGAACTCAAGCTGATGGGAAACCCCACCTTCTGCTTTTCCTTCCGCTCCGACGAATTCAACATCTACCACGTCAACGACTTCATGAAGACACGGGGCTACCGTTTCAATGGACAGCAGCATCCCGATGCCATTCACCTGTGCGTGACGGGACCCCAGACGCAGGACGGTGTCGTGGAGACTTTTGCCGCCGATCTCGCCGAGGCCGTGGAATACGCAAAGAATCCTGACCAGGAAAAGCCGCGCAGCAGCGGCATCTATGGGGGCGGTGGCGACATGGATTTGAGCGATCCAGACATGGCGAAGATATTTTTCACCATGGCCCTGGACTTCTTCGTGGACTGCCCCTTCTAAGGGATTTGATCGAAATTACTTTGCCAAGTTCCTTTGAAAGATGACCTGTTCGCCCGTGTACTTTCAAAGCGATATCGCCCCGAAGGGGCAAAACAGGATAGCCCAGGGCAACGCCCTGGGTCGTGAAATGCCATAGCACACCAAGCCCTTCGGGGCGCGTGAGCCGCAGTGGCTCGAAACTTAGTCAACCATTAGGAACGAAACGGTAAGGCAACTCTGGAGGGAGGTGAAGAAGGAAACATTGCCAAAGCCTACCTGTGCGGGTCCGCGCCCGTACAGAACTTCCTGCTCGAACTCCACGCCTTACCGTGGGGGTACGCAGCCAGTGCGGTTCCAACGGGATATCCAGAAGAAGAAACAGTATCGAAGGGGCCAGGTGGGAAGACTCCGGGAGACGGCACTTCGGCCTCATGATTGCGCCAGCAACCGCCCTTTAGTGAAGCGCCGCTGTGCATCCCCATGCACTGCCCAGTGTCGGACATGCGGTTACCGACGTTGGAATCAGCGGGTGCTACATGCCGCCGCCTGAAGAAAATGGTATCGAGCTATGACCGGTGAATATTCCGCGCCGTCCCAT
>JAJRPE010000069.1 GCA_024280935.1 Candidatus Hydrogenedentota bacterium | reverse complement strand
GTCTGTCATGGCGGCGAGGGAGTCGAGGAGGCGTATCAGCAGGTCGGCTTGGTTGTAAGCGGGGATAACCACGGAGACTTCGATGTTGGTCGGGGAGGAGCTCACGGGGTGTCTTCCGGCAACGGACTGGGGCAATTGAAACGGAGCATCTTTTGTAAGTGTCCACGGGGTACGACAAGGGTGCCACCCTCACACGCAGCCGGTCCCCGGCTAAGTTTGCGGGTGCGGGTTCGCGAAAGTTTTCTAGGTTCATTGCATAGAGCGAAAACGCGTGCTGAAGACCCCGTCCAGTCTTTCTTGTTGGCGTGATGTTGGTCCTGATGATCCGCACCCGTAAGCTCCCCCGCTTCGCTCCTCCGCGTACGGGTGGCACCCCTGAAGTGATCCTTCTTGCCTGGAGTCTCTCTTGATATTGCGGCCTCTTGACTCTGGGAGCTATTCATAGGCTTAGACGGCCCCGAAAGAGGTTGTGCTTGCCCACGCCCAACGTGAATGATTGCTGCTGTCCAGGGCTGCACAGCAACTGGAGTACGCGGGAATCTTGGCCGGAGTCCGTTCGGATGGCGGTGGGGAAGCAGGTGCCAAGCGTTTTTTCTGCGGTTAGCGCGATCTTGGAGCCGGTGTCCGACAGCGCTTTGATGACGGTGCCTTCGGTGTAGGCGCGGTTGAGATGAACCCAGCCGTCGTCCGCCAGCGCTGCCGCACCGAATTTCCCGGATTCGTGTGGCGTTTCCCAGCGGGTGTACTCGGGAACCAGACACACCGACACGTTGTATTCGGATATCTCAAGGGACTCCAAGGCTATCTGTCCACGACACGTTGCTGCTGGCGGCGCCGTCTTTCTTGTTCCCCTCCTGGGAGGGGTTAGGGGTGGGTTAGGGGCTGCTTGGTCGGGGTGTAGACCCACCCCCAGCCCCTCCAAGGAGGGGAGCGTTTCGGTGTCGCGAGCGGTTACTTCCAGCAAAATGCTGATCCGTAACGTGTTGGGGCCGTCTGGCTCCAACGTCCATACCACCTCGCCGGGAAAGCGCTGTGAACGGCCTGACATGGACAAGACACCGTCTGAATTGGCGGTTTCGCTCCAAGCCAGGTCGTGGCTCATGATCCAAAGATCGCCTACCCGAAGTTGAAAGTGGAAGTGCATGAAGTGAGTGAGGGGGTACTCCTTAGTCTCCGTCACGACGAGTTTCTGTTCACTACCCGAGGGCGAAATAGGCTCGTCATCCCCGCGACTGCGGGGATCCAGTGTTGTCTCAGCGAGTTCCTGCCGTGTTCTGGATTCCCACGTTCGTGGGAATGACGTTGTCGGGGCTTGCTCGTGAAGGGTTATCTCAATAAAGCCATCGTGCAGTCTGGCAACGAAACGGTCCGTTTTCAGCGTCCGTGCGATACTGCGTTGGGCCTTGGTCTCGGCTAGTTGCTCCGCAGTCTGCGAGGGGTCGATGCGAAGGCTTCCAAGATGTCGGCGCTTTGGGGGCAGGGGGTTATTTCCGCTGGGGATGGCCTCCGTGAGATGGACGAGCCGCGCCTGGGCCATGTAGTCCGTATTGTTGATTTGGAAGCGTGCCTGGCTATGGGCCTCGTCCACCGCGAAACACAGGGGCGGCATGTCCGAGCTTTCATCACCGGTCAGCTCACAGGCCCAGACGTTTTGCCTCGGCTGGGCGACGACGCTCCACCGATGGTCATCGGCAGTAATCGTTGGGAAGGTTCCCGACGCCGCGCCTCCATGCCAGCGGGTGTAGGAGGTTTTTGTGAAGCACTGAATGGCCGCATAGCTGAGATCGAGGGGCTGGGTGTTTTCCCACGAAATCTCCACGGTGAGACCGGCCGTTCCCACCTCGCAGACGATATACAGGCGAAGGGGCAGGCGGGGGAAGGTGCCCGTGGCCTCAAGCCGTTCGTCGGTGGCGGCGCAAATCTCCCAGTTGGCCTCCGTGGATTCGTGGTAGGCTTCCATGCTGAAAAACTGCGCCTTGATGCCCAGGGGAGCCGTGAGTTCCTGCTGGCGGTGAAAGAGGGACAGGCGACCATGATTGAAGAGGACTTCCGTGTCGCCGTGTATAAGCCGCCGGATTCCGCTGGCCTGTCCAATTTGCCGGAGGTAGTAGTCGATGGTGTTTTGCGTGTTCCCCTGAGAAATGACCGCGCCCTGGTCGAGGAGGAGCACGCGGTCGCACAGGGCTTGCACGGTGCCGAGATCGTGGGACACAAAGAGAATGGTCTTGCCCGCCGCCTTGAGTTCCAGGATGCGTGCGCGACATTTGCGTTGGAAGGACTCGTCGCCCACGGCGAGGACTTCGTCGACGAGGAAAACATCGGGATCCGTGTGGATCGCCACGGAAAAGGCGAGGCGGACGTACATGCCGCTGCTATAGGTGTCCACGGTGTGGTCTATATAGGCTTCCAACTCGGCGAATTCCACGATGGCGTCGAAACAGGCGTCCACCTGGGCGTGGCGCATGCCGAGGAGTCCCGCATTGAGGTAGATGTTCTCCCGGCCGGTCAGCATGGGATGAAAGCCCGCGCCGAGTTCCAAGAGGCTGGCCACACGGCCATGAACCCGAAGGGTGCCTGTCGTGGCGGCGCTAACGCCCGCGATAATCTTCAGAAGGGTGCTCTTGCCGGAGCCGTTGCGTCCAATGATGCCCCGGGCCTCGCCGGGTTCTACCGTGAGCGAGAGGGGAGCCAGGGCCTGACGGGGTGGTGTCGGCGTGTTACGAAATAGCCGGGCAATGCCGCCCCGCCCAAGGAGGGCGCGTTTGCCGCCCTGGGCGGGGTAGGTCTTGGTGATTTCCTGGGCCTCGATAACAGTCATTGGTGCCTTACTCCGCAACATGTGCTATAAGTAACAAGAAGCTCTATGGGTAGGGTCAGTCAGGACCATAGATCTTGGTTGTGGCCCTGCCACCATTAGAGGTAATCCGAGAGGGTGGGCGCACTGCGGCGGAAGGCGACACATCCGCCGATGAGTGACACGACGGCCACACAGGCCGGCCATACGAAGAGCCAGCCATTAGGCGTGCGCCCTTCCAGCAATGCTTGGCGATAGGCCTCCAGCAACTCGGCCATGGGATTGGCGAGGTAGGCTTGCACAACGATAGCGGGTACATCGCCCGATTGAGCAGCGGCCAGCACCCAATCGAGGTCATAAAACACGGGGGAGGCGTAGAATCCCAGGAGCAGGACAATGTTGACCATATAGCCCACATCGCGGAACCGGACGTTGAGCGCGGCGCTAAAGAGACCAACACCGACCGTGATCGAGAGTTGGATGAGGAACAGGGGGGCTATCCAGAGTGCGCTGAGCCCCAAGGTGCCGCCGAGAATAGCATTTACCATCAGGAGCACGACAAATCCAATGAGCAAGGAAAAGGTTGGATAGCCCATGGCGGCCAAAGGGATGACCTCCCGTGTAAAGCAGACTTTTTTGACGAGGTTCTGGTTGTCGAGGAGGGAAGCGGTGGCCGCGCTCAGGCATTGGGTGGTAAATTGCCAGAAGACCAGTCCGCACAAGAGGCCTGAGGCAAAAGGAATGCCGGGGCCAAACATGGCGGTTCCGCTTTTGGGTGCCAGAACCCGCTCAAAGATGAAGGTGAGCACGACCATATAGGCCAGCGGTTCAAGGACGGCCCAGAGAAAGCCCAAGGCCGCGTAGCGATAGCGCACACGGAGGTCTTTGCGGACCAAATCAAGAAGCAATTCACGGGACGCGATAAGATCGCGGGGGAGACGACGGAGGGTCGCGTGACCAGGTTGTGCTTGCTCGATGATTGCCATAGCGTTGATGGTATCACCCGTGTCGGCGGGCTTCAACGCGAACAGGCCTCCTCAAGAGTGCCACCTGCACACGCAGCCGGTTTCCGGCTACGTTTGTGGGTGTGGGTTCGCGAAAAACCTTTTAACACTGCCGCATAGACTGAAAACGTGTGTTGGCAAACGCCATGCTATCTTTGTAAGCATTCACGACCTGTGGCATCTTGCTTTTAAAAAGCAACCTGCGGGTGCCACGGGTAGGCCTCTCAGGGCTTACCCGTGAAGTGCCTACCGACAAGAGGGGACTATCTAGTTTTGGGAGGCCCCTGTTTTTCACGGGTAAACCCTACCGGGCCTACCCGTGGCACCCAACGGTCTTTGTGTCGACTATAAGGTGTCCGTGTCGTGAACGGTTACCTATCTTCTTCGTAGTGTGATGTTTGCCCTGATGCTTTGCCACCGGCAGCCCAACTTCACTCATGTCCGGCGGCGATTTCAGCGAGTTCCTCGACGTAGCCATCCTTCGGCGCTTTTATTTTGTCCTTGGCGGCGAGGCGCGCGAAATGCTCGATCCACTGTTTCGCCGTGTCCTTACCAACCGCTTCAACCAGGGCTTTGTAAAAGAGCCGGGGATCATCGGGCGCGATAGGGCTTTCAACCCCGTGATTCTTCCATAGGTCCGTTAAGAGGAAGCCCATCAGACGCTGGGGGGAGAGGCGGGGCTGCATGTGGACACAATTGAAGAGCATGAGCTTGGGCAGGCCACGGCTTGGCCGATACACTTGAAAGGTTGTCCTGTCAATCTGGTGGGTGTCGATGCCGTCGCGGCTGGTGTCAGCAAAGGCCGCCAGGACGATGGTGGACATGCGCTGTTTCAGAATCTCGGTTTCCTTCTTGGAGAAGGTGTGCGGGGCCGAACCCAGCGACATGTATTGCAGGTTGCGATGGATGCCCATCGGTTCAAAGCCAGACGGTGCCGAGGTGATATAGGCACCCACCTCCCGGCTATGCTCTTGCCGACGGTATTGATCCGGTAAATAGATGGCACCGGAGAGTACGGGCTGGACCATGTGGTCGGGGATGCGCTCATAGAGGGCCGACATATGCTTGAATTCGGTGGCAACCCGGCGCGTGGCTTCTTCCTGGTTTTTCGCAACGACCAGGCGGAAACTGATGCGTTTCTTGTTTCCATAGGTGGCTCGTCCGTGGAAGATGTAGCGCAAGGGATCTTCGTCATGCAACTCGAAGACGGTGCTGGTCAGGGCACCCCGGCCCAGCATCTTTTGAATAGCAGGCACCAGAAAACGCTCCCCCTCCCGTACCATCTTGTCGATAGCGCTGGTGAGGGTCTCCAGTTTATAGAAACGTCGGTAGGCTTTGCCCCGTTCGTCTTTGAATTCGACGAGATTCAGCCATTTCGTGCTGGTGGACAGATCGCTACGGCGGGACGACTGGCCCGTGTGTTTCTTGGGCTTGCGGCGGGATTTTGGGGGCATGATTGTGCGGTCTCTTATATCCGGTCGGTATCGGCTTGCCAGTTATTGATGAGCTTCTTGATGACATCGGCCTTCTCAATCTTCTCGTCGAGAACTTTGCGCGTCAAGTCGGGCAGTTCTTCGTCGGAGGCGAAACGGAGGCCCACCAGCTGCTTCATCGTGAGGCTCTTGGCGTGGGCCGCCAGATCTTCGGGCAATAGGGTAGCCAAGCGCAGGCGCATCTCCGTGCGAATGATGCGATCCTGCAAATTCACGGCATAGATTCTCACAATGAGGAAGCCATAGATGGAGGCGAGGGCTTGAATGAGGACGGCCGTGCCGATGCAGCATGTGCCGACGGTGGTGCCGGTCTTGACTAAACCGATGGTCGCCAAGACCGCCGCTGCCAGGAAAAGCACCGTGACGATGATGAGCTTGGTCGGAATAACAACGTGGTTGCCGTAGTTTTGGGGGGTGGGTTCCGCCATGGGTGTTTCCTTTTTCGGGTGTTGCAATTGCCGAATGGCATTGCTAGAATTCGGTGCTTTGTGTCGAGTAAAGCGATACTATATCACAGCGACCCTGCGGTGCTGGTAGTTGCCAATGCGAGTGCTTTCGCCTGGGTGAGAAGGATAACCCCGCCATGTTGACAGATACGCAACGCCAGTTCTACAACGAACAGGGCTATCTGCATATTCCCCAAGTTTTTGCCGCCGAAGAGATGGACCAGATGGAAACGCATCTGGAGGTGCTGCTCAAGGACTGGGCGCAGACGGACATGGGGTGGACGGGGCCGTGGCGGGATGCCTATATGGACGCGGCGACGGCGGAAAAATCCAAGCTCACCCACCTTCACGACCTTCACTTTTATTCGGAAGCCTGGAGCCGGGCCATGGTTAGTCCACGCCTCGTGGGCGCGCTGGGCGAACTGCTTGGTCCCAACGTGGAGCTACACCACACGACCCTGCACATGAAACCGCCGCAGACGGGCCATCCCTTCCCGCTTCATCAGGACAATCCTTTTTACGAGCATCAGGATGATCGGTATATCGACGTGTTGGTGCATTTGGACGACACCTGCCACGAGAACGGCGAAATCCGTTTTCTCCCGGGGAGTCACAAGGGGGGCTATCTGTCCCACGTCACGCAGACCCCGGACGGCGCGTGTACGCCCCACCTTCCCACCGACGAATATCGCTTGGAGGATACGGTGGCCGTGCCCGCGAAACGCGGTGATGTCGTCTTCTTCAATATTCTTACCGTACATGGCAGCCATATTAATCAAACGGATAAAGTGCGGCGCTTGGTTCGGTGTGGTTTTCGTAATCCAGAGAATACCCAGATCAGCGGCCAGAGTGGTGGTCGCCCAGGGATTATGGTGCGCGGGATCCGGCCCCAGAGAGCGGGGCAGCTGCCGTTTTCCGAGGCGGCGATTGCCTGATGGGTGCGGTGTGAGTTGTTGCGGCATCCTGAGTATGTCACAGCGTTATTTCGGTTTTCGATGGAGCCAATGGGTCGTGTGATTATGCAGCACGCCGGAAGTCAGCGTAATCTTAGCCGCCCGCCCCGTTGTAGCGCACGGCCAGCGTGGTGATGTCGTCCTTCCATGCTTGCCTTTTCCCGTTGGCGTTTTCACCATTTATGAAAAATCTGCTATTATTTACTCATGAATAGCAAGCACAGAAAAACCCTCGAAGCTATTTACGCCAATCCTGTCAGCGGTAATGTGAAGTGGCGAAGAATAGAAGCGTTGTTTTTGGCGTTGGGGGCAGATCGCACGGAGCGAGCGGGTTCTTCCGTCAGTTTTGTTCTAAATGATGTGCGGGCGGATTTCCATCGCCCCCATCCCGAGAAAGAAGCATTGCGATATCGGGTGAAGGATGCCCGTAACTTTCTGAAACAGGCAGGTATCACACCATGAATATGATGGAATACAAGGGCTATATTGCCCGCATTGAGTATGATGAGGAAGACCGAATTTTTGTTGGCCATCTTGATGGAATTACGGATATTGTCGGTTTTCATGGTGCTTCGGTTGATGAGCTGGAAGCGGCATTTCATGAGTCGGTTGATGATTATCTTGCAATAAGTGAGGAAACAGGCCGCCCGGCGCAAAGGCCCTATTCTGGCAATTTGACGCTTCGAATTCGCCCTGATATTCACGCGGCGGTTGCTACCGCTTCGCAAGTGCAAGGGAAAAGCATCAATCAATGGGCTGCCGAGGTTTTGGATAAGGCGGCTCATATTTGAGTTCGGAGCCAAACGGAGCGTTGTTCTAGGTCTCGATGGGTCTTATGTGCCCCATGAAAGCGGTGCGTCGGAAGCCGAAGGACTCTTAGCCGCCCGCCCCGTTGTAGCGCACGGCCAGCGTGGTGATGTCGTCGTGCTGGGGGTGCAATTGTGTGAACGCCTCCAAGCCTGCGGCAACGCAGCGCGTCATGTCTTGCAGCCCGTCCTTGCCCGCCTTTTCCAGATGTTCGACCAAGCGCGATTCGGAAAAGAGGGCGTATTCCTTATCCATGGCTTCGGTCACGCCGTCGGTATAGAGGAAGAGACATTCGCCCGGGGCCAGGGTCAGGGTGTCGGGGGTGTAGGCCGCGTCTTCAATCACGCCGAGAACCAGGCCGCCTTGATTTTTCAGGGGTGTCGGCGGCGTACCGTTGCGTCGAATCCAGTAGGGCGGATTGTGGCCGGCATTACTATAGGTCACCTCGCCCGTGCGGGTATCCAGGATGCCATAAAAGACGGTGACAAAGAGCTCCGCTGTGTTGTCGGCACAGAGGAGACGGTTGACTTGGGTCAGGCAGGCATCGGGCGCGTGTTCGTGAAGGGCTGTCGCTTTAATGAGGGTGCGGCAAACGGCCATGAATAAGGCTGCGGGCACGCCCTTGCCCGATACATCGCCAATGACGAAGGCGAGATGGTCGTCGTCAATGAAGAAGAAGTCGTAAAAATCTCCCCCGACTTGCTTCGCGGGTGTCATGGCCGCATATATTTCGAGTTCGCTCCGCTCGGGAAAGGGCGGAAAGATCTTTGGCAGAATAGACTCCTGGATGCGCGCCGCGACCTCAAGCTCGTGGCTCACGGCGATGAGTTTCCTGCTTGCCTCCTGGCCCTCTTTCAGCGTAAGAATTTCCGCCGCAGTTTTCTCAATGGTGATTTCCAGATCAGCAAAATCGATGGGCTTGGTGATGAAGTCGAAGGCCCCCCGATTCATGGCCGTGCGGATGTTGTCCATGTCGCCATAGGCGGAGATGACCACGGCTTTGAATAGCTCCTCCCGTTCGGCGAGGCGTGTAAGGAGGGTAAGTCCGTCCATGACCGGCATGTTGATGTCCGTCAGGATGATGTCGATTTCCGGGTTGGCGCTAAGGGTCTCCAGGGCTTCCTGGCCGTTGCCCGCAAACACAACGCTGTAGTCGCCCTGTCGAATTTTCTTGCGGAATTTCTGCCGAATCAAGGCTTCCAGGTCGGGTTCATCGTCGACGATCAACATTCGAACCGGATTGAGCGTTGCAGGGGTCACGCGTTATTCCTCATGGCGATCATCTTCTGCTTGAGCGCCTGAAAATCGATGGGCTTGGCGATATAGTCGCCCGCCCCGTTTTCCATCGCTTCATCATAGGTGGACTTGTCATCATACGCGGTTATCATGAAAACCGGCAACTCTGGCCGCGCCGTCTTGATGGCTCGCAGGAGGTCGAGGCCGCTCATGCCCGGCATGTTGATGTCGGAAAGAATCAGCACCAGGTCCGTGCCGAGGTCGCCGTTGAGTAGTTCGAGGGCCTCGTCGCCGCTCAAGGCAAAGCGGAATGCGACATCGCCACTGCGAATTTCCTTCCGAAACTGTTGCTTGAACAACAACTGGATATCGGCTTCGTCATCCACGACCATGACCAGCATCATGAGGCGGCCTCTTTTCGCGATACTACTATCGGTAATGTGATTTGAAACTCAGTATACTCTCCCGGCTCGGATTCAACCCGTAGTTCACCGTGGTGTTCCTGGACCACGATATCGTAACTGATGGAGAGTCCCAGGCCTGTGCCCGCGCCCGCAGGCTTGGTGGTGAAGAAGGGGGTGAAGATCTTGTCCAGAATGTCTTTCGGGATGCCCTCCCCATTGTCGCGAATGCGAATCATCACCTTGCCATCCTTCAACTCGGTGGAAACCGTCAGAACGGGATGAAACCCGTGCCCTTCTTCCTTTTTTCGCTGGTGGCTTGCGTAGCATCCGTTGTTCAGAATATTCAGGAAAACCCGTGCGAGGTCCTGGGGGACAACATCGAGTTCTGGCAGGTCTGGTGAGAAATTCAGATCCAACTCGATATTGAAGCTGCTGTCCAGGGCGCGCATGCCGTGGTAGGAAAGGTGAACGTATTCCTCCAGGAGGACGTTTATGTCGGTCGATTGTCGCTCATCCTTTTGGCCTCGGGAGTGAAGAAGCATGGCTTTTACGATGCTGTCCGCACGTTTTCCATGTGCTTCGATTTTCTGGCTGTTCTGTCGAATGTCACGCAGCAGTTCATTCAGGTTGTCGCGTATATCCGGTTCGACGTGGGCGATAAGGGGCTCGATTTCTTCCCCCAGTTCTTCCGCAAGTTCCGCCGTTAGTTCCGCAAAATTCGTAACAAAATTCAGTGGATTCTTGATTTCGTGGGCGATGCCTGCCGTGAGCGCGCCGAGGGAGGCCATTTTTTCGTTGAGCACCAGGCGGTCCTGGGTTGTGCGGAGTTCCTCGATAGTATGGGCCAGCTCATCCCGATTCTGCTGTAGCTCGATGGTGCGCAGAGCCACATCCCGCTCCAGTGTCGTGCTGTATTCCCGCAGAATGCGATCCGCTTCCTTGCGGCGTGTGATATCGCGCATGTTAATCACCACGCCGGCGATATTGCTGTTATCCGTGTGGTTGGTGCCCACAGAGGCCACATCGACCCAGTGTCCGTCTTTATGGCGAATGCGGTACTCGATACGGGTGAGCTTTCCCGGCTCATCCAGCGCTGTGGCAACCGTGCTTTGAAGGCGTTCCAGATCGTCGGGATGAATCAGGCCCAACAAGGTGCTTCCCAATACCTCCTCCGGTGCATAGCCAAAGGTCCGCTCAAAGGCGGGACTCACAAAGAGGGGCTGGCGCTGCGCATCGAGTACGACGATTACGTCTGGCGCGTTTTCGATAAGCGCTTTGTAGTACTGTTGGCTTCGCTCCACCTCCTTCTGGGCGGCTTGCCGGTCTGCGATTTCTTTTTCCAGCGATCCGTAGAGCATCTGGAGCTTATCCATGAACTGGTTGAAGGAACTGGCAAGTTCGGCGACCTCATCTTTTCCGCGGACGACGAGGCGCTGGTTCAGGGCATCTTCACCCTGCACCATGCCCTTGAGAATTTTTACCGTGGAGCGAAGGGGCCGGACGATGGGTTTTGCCAGGAAGTCGGCGACGAAACAGAGTACAAGGATGGCAGCAATGACGATGAAATCGCTGAGGTAGAGCATGCGATTGATAAAAAAGGCGGATGACTCCTCTATGCCGCGCACGGCGGCAAAGGCGACTTCGGTGTCCACTTGGGCGATGAGAGCCCAGGTGACGCCCAGAATATCGACAGGAGCGAACGCGATAAACGCGGTTTGCCCCGAGGGTCCTGTGTAGATGCCACTGCCCATCTCGCCCAAGTGAAAGACAACCCGTGCTGGCTCGATATCGAGGCGCGTGAGGTCGGGTTCACTGTCGGGATCGGGGTTTAATGCTTGAAGTTCCTCCACATTCGAGCGGGGCCGGTAGTCCGGTCCGACGAGATACATTGTGCTGCCGTCCTCCAGGGGTGCGCTTGTGTTTAGGACAGCGTCAAAGCGGTTCAGGCCAAGGACAAAGAGGGCCACACCCACTTTCTTGCCTTGTTCGTATACCGGTGCGCCGACGAAGCACACGGGCATGTCGTACACGGGCATGTAAGATGTGACATCCTCGAAGACGAGGTGGGTGTCATCGCTTTCCCATACCTTGCGGTAGGCCTGTGCCGCCTTTGTGTTCGCCAGGGGGCCGCGAAGGAGTGATGCACCAAAATCAATACCTCGGGATGCGGAGTAGACGATATCCCCCCGTTCGCCATCGACGAGAAGCATATCCCGATAGCCCAAGTGGCTCATCGCGGCGGGCCAGAAGTTGTCCAGCTGCCGATGAATTTCATCATACTCGACGGGGCGGCCTTTTGAGAGGGAGCGTGTGCCCCCTTTGGGGGATACTCCAAAATAGCGGAGCTGGACGGCGACTGCGTTTGGGTCAAGTGCGGCTATGTGGGCAGCCAGCGTCGGGGGCAGGACATTGGTTGGCTGCTTTTTCGAGGGGTTATGGGAGCTTGCGATGTTTTCCTGGTAAAAGTTTCGCAGACGTTTTCGTGCGCCATCGGGAACGTAGGCGGGACCCAACGCGTTCACATAGGTGTAGAATGCCTTGCTCCGCAGGAGAAAACCCAGGCGTCCTGTGCGGCTGAGTATCTGTGTTTCGTTGGTTATGCTGCGGATGAAAGTTTTCAGGTGTTCGCCCTCCGAACGCACCAGGGCGGTTACGTGTTCCTTCGCTTTCTCTTCCAAGGCATCCCGTGCTTGCTGCCCGGAGTGCTCCAGGGCGCGTTTCGTGATGGTGTGGGTGAACAGCGTGCCGAGCAGCAGGGGCGCGAGGCCACAAGCCAGCAGCGCGAGTGTGAACTTGCCAAGAAGGTTCATCGAATCCTGTCCTGAGGTGAGGGCGTATTGGCTGTATCATACCCCATTGTGGGGTAACGTTGTCGCCGGCGGGGTTCCCTGTGCTTGATGTGTTGGGTTGGTAAATGCCGCAAGCGATTCGCTAGACTGGGAAGGTAGCTGGATCCTGAAAAGCTGCGATCTGGTGTACATTGGTGTTGAGTAAAGACGGGGTAGGGATTTTTATATGTCATTGCGCGTCAAGGTTGAGCTTGCTCTTTTTTTGACCTTCGCACTGGTGATTGGCCTGAGTTACGGTATTCAGCGCTTTGTCATCATTCCGGGGCTTTCACCGGTGGAACGGGCGGGTGCCGCGCGGGAAATGTATCGCTGTGTCGAGGCGCTGGAGCGTCAGGGGGAGATTATTCATGCTCTCAGTACGGAATGGGCCATTTTACCGACGGTCAGCGCCGCCCTGGAGCGCGGGGCAGACGTGTCGGGCGACCCGCCCCTCTCAACCAGCCAGATAGAAAAGGCGGGGCTTTCCGGCGTGTTCTTGCTGTCTCCTGAACGGCATTTGAAGTGGTCTTATCTGGGTGTCGATGAGACTGGAACGCCCTTGCAGCTACCCACACTCAGCCGCGAGAGGTGGCCAGAGGAAATGGCTTTGTTCAAGACGGAGCAAGCGAGTTACCTCGGATCGGGGATCTACCTTACGAAACGCGGCCCTTCCTTAATTTGCGTTGCGCCTGTTGGTGAACGCGGGGGCATGCTTGTGCTGTGCCGCTTGCTGGATCGCGATCTGTTGAATCAACTCTATCGCCAGGCTGCGGTTGAATTCCAGCTATGGGCAGTGAATGACCCGGTCTTGTCACAAGACGAACGCAGCGTGTTGCAGGATCTGTTGGCGGGGGAGCCGGTGCATGTCAGTTCGTTGGGAACCGAATCCTATCGCGTTTACGCGACCTACCCGGATATTTTGGGCAATCCCGTATTACTTCTTCGTTCTGAAGTTCATCGCAATTTGTTGTCCCGCGCCAAGACGACCCTTCAGGATGGGCTGCTTGCCCAGGTGGGCATTGGTCTGGCGGCCTTGGGATTACTCATCATGCTTTTTCGGCGAACGGTTATGGATTCGCTGTCCCAACTCACCGGTCATGTGGTTCAGATTGGCCAGACGAATGACCTGTCGACACGGATTGCCATGGAGCGCGGGGATGAACTGGGTACGCTCGCAACGGAATTCAACAGGATGGTTTCTCAACTGGAAGAAGACCGTCGGTATCAGGCGGAGGTGCAGGAGCAGTTGCGCGAGAGTGAGGAGCGCTATGCCCTTGCTGTGCGTGGGGCCAATGACGGGCTGTGGGACTGGGATTTGCTCAGGGATGAGGTGCATTACTCCTCCCGCTGGGTGAACATGATCGGATACGAGCCATCGGAGTTGGAGAACACGCCTTCCGAGTGGCTGGATCGTATTCACGCGGACGATAAGGAAAACGTTCTTGCGGCCCTGGATGCGCACAGGCAGGGCAAGACGGCCCATTTCGAGTCCGAGCATCGGGTGCGACACAAGGGGGGAGACTACATCTGGGTTCTGTGCCGGGGCCTGGCCATCATGGACGAGGCAGGCAACCCAGCCCGCATGGCCGGGTCGCAGACCGACATAACACTGCGGAAGCTCTTCGAGGAACAGCTTCGCCATCAGGCGCTCCATGATTCGCTGACCAGTTTGCCAAACCGAGCCTTGTTTCTTGACCGGGTGCAGCAGGCGATCAAGACAAGCGAGCGAGACGAGGAGTCCAGGTTTGCCGTCATGTTTCTTGACCTCGACCGGTTTAAGGTGTTGAATGACGGACTGGGCCATGTCGTGGGAGATATGCTGCTCAATATGTTCGCTCAGAAGCTCCAGGATATTCTTCGGGCAGTAGATACGGTTTGTCGTCATGGCGGTACATTGGCGCGCTTCGGCGGCGACGAATTTGTCATGCTTCTCGACAATATTTCCGGGGTGGGGGATGCCACGTTGGTGGCGGGCCGGATTGAGCGTGTGCTCAAGGAACCTTTCCTTATTGAGGGCAATGAGGTGTTTACCTCGGCGAGCATCGGAATCGCTATGAGCGGCCCCGGATACACGAATGCGGAAGAGCTGATCAGGAACGCCGACACGGCGATGTATCGGGCAAAAGCGCAGGGCAAGGCGTGCTTTGAGATCTTTGATTCCGACATGCACTCGAAGGCCATTGAGCGTTTGCAGTTGGAGAACGATTTGCGACGGGCTATCGAGCGCGATGAATTTCGTGTCTTTTACCAACCGATTGTTTCTCTTGAGACCGGGCGGATAATTGCTTTTGAGGCGCTGGTGCGCTGGGAGCACCCCGAACGCGGCATGGTGTCTCCCATCGATTTTATCCCGATTGCGGAAGAGACCGGGATGATTCTGCCTATCGGGGAAAAAGTTCTTCAGGAATCTTGCCGTCAGCTAAAAGCCTGGCAGGATACACTGCCTTCCTATCGTGAACTGCGTATCAGTGTGAATCTTTCGGTGAAGGAGTTTTCCAAGCCCAATCTGATCGGGAGCATTGTCGATGCCCTTACTGCGGTGAATCTGGACCCGCAGTTTTTGAAACTGGAGATTACCGAGAGTGCGCTTATGGAGAGCGTTGACTTAGTAACGCGGATATTGCGTCAGATTCGGGACATGAACATTCAACTCTCTATCGATGATTTTGGCACGGGGTACTCGTCGCTCAGCTACCTGCACCGCTTTCCCATGAACACGCTCAAGGTGGACCAGGCATTTATTCGGGACATGATGACGAGCAAGGAGAGCGGCCAGATTGTAAAGACTGTAATTCTCCTGGCCGAGGCGCTGTCCATGTCGACCATTGCTGAAGGAATCGAGGCGGAGGAGCAAGCTCTCATCTTACGCGACTTGAAATGCGAGGCGGGCCAGGGCTACTTCTTTGCCAAGCCGCTACCGAGCGCCGAGGCGACGGCCTTGCTGGAATCGGACCCCGTTTGGCTAAAGGATTGCGGTGCCCCATAGGAATGGATGCCGTGATGAAATCGGTACACATAATCGCTAATCCGGTGGCTGGTGGCGGGAAGGGCTTGACCCAGGCCCATGCCCTTGTTTCCGCATTGGAATCGCGGGATATTCCGGTTACTCTTTTTATTACGGGGAAGGCGGGGGACGGGCAAGCCGAGGCGGGGCGCACAGCCACAGATGTCGTTGCGGTGGTTGGTGGTGACGGCACGTTGAACGAAGTTCTCAATGGGCTGCCGGAGGCCACCGAAAGCGCCCTGGCTATCCTGCCGGTGGGCACGGCCAACGTGGTTGCCCGGGAATTGGGCATGCGTTCGGACCCAGAATTTGTGGCCGATGCCATTACGTCGGGGAATACCGTGGCGATGGATGTGGGCATTCACGATAAGCAGCGCTTCCTGCTCGGGGCCGGCGCGGGACTCGATGCTGCCATAACACACGCAGTCCAATCGGGCCGTGGAAACAAATCCAACCTGGCGAAGTGGGTGTTGCCCGCCTTGCGCGTTATATTAGGCGCTAATTATCCTAAAATTCGCGTGACCGTGGATGACGAGGTGGTCGCGGAGGACGGGGACTACGTGATTGTCGGAAACTGCCGCTATTCTGCTGGGGTCTTTCCCGCAACGCCCCACGCCGATATATCGGACCATAAGCTGGACGTATGTGTGATGCGTCAACTTACGTGGTTGCGCTTGATTTGGCTCGTTCTTCGCGTATGGAACCCCGACTTTGTGAACGCGCCTTGGATAGCCTATCGCCAGGGCCAGCACATTACGCTGGAGCCAGCAGATTCCGAAAGCCCCGTGCTTATGCAGATCGACGGCGACCCCGCAGGGCAATTACCCGCCACATTTTCATTGACGAATTGGTCGATTCGCATGGTCCGCCCAACTGGGAGCGCTGGCGTCTCGCCGGTCAAGTAGCAACGGGAGAGATTAGGGACATCCTCTCACGGGCAAGAGCTATCGCTCCTTGTCCGTGGCACCCTTACCAGTTCCTTGACAGATATCCGCTCCCGCAAGACCTCGAATTCTTAAACGTTCGTGTCTGTCCTGTTGTTGGTGTGATATTCTTGGTTTCTCTCGCCAACGACGGGACAGCCACACCCCTTATTTATGTACTGCATAGTTGCGGTGGCGGCTGGAGTTCGACTATCTGTGCGAAAATGCTTAGAGCATGTGGGTGCGTCAGTCCCTGAGCTTTTCCTGTAGTCTACCAAGTCTGCGTCAAGAACGCTTACGGTTTGTTGCGCGTCGCAGAGGCTTGGTCGAGATAGGTACGTCCGCGATAGCTGCTTACATGCACTTCCATGGCGTAGTCTACGCCGTCCGTGAATTGGCGGGAGCACCGAAGCGTTCTTCGCGTCACGGCTTCGGGCGGCTCCTGATCGGCAGCCATCAAGCCTTCACGCAGTACCCGTCCTGCCATGGTGGGCGCTGCGTCGATGCCCAGCAGATGACAGATGGTGGGGGCAAGATCCGTATTGTGGGTAGGGATTCCCACCAGACGCCCTTGCGCGAAGTCAGGGCCTCGTGCGATGAGCGTGTTGTGGATGTCCCAGGGGCTGGCACTACCATGTCCAGCGACACCGCTCGTTAGCACGGTTCCCTTGAATGGCCCCGTCTTGTCGTTGGTCCACGTGGGAGAGAGGACGATATCGGGCGCGCGTTCCGGGTGATTCTCATGGACCACGTCAAGGGAGAGCGTCCCTGGGACGACACCTTCGACGGATCCCGGGGTCTTGGCGCGGGTGAACAGGGGGCCGACCCAGCTTGTACGCTGGAGGCGTTCCACCAGTGCGGAAAGCAAGGGTTTGGCCGCGTCCTTCAAGTAAATGCAGAGGCCCGTGGCAATGATATCCTCGTCGGCGAGCTTGTGTTCCTGCGCAAAATCCCGAAGGACTTGGCGGGGGTCGCTGTCGAGCGTGTGGGTAGAAAATCCGTGGTCGGAGGTGACGATGATGTTGGTTTTATTCAGCACACCGTTTTTGGCAAGCGCCTCGGCGATTCGACCCAATGCATCATCCACTCCTTTCAATGCGGCGGCGGTTTCCGGGCTGTCCATACCGTATTCGTGGGCGGTGTGGTCCGGGTCGCTCAGCCACATGATGGTCAGTTCGGCGCGGAGTACGTTCAGCCCATAACCGAGGTAGGCTTGGACGATTCGGTTGTTTCGGGCGGTGTTGGGCGCAGCATCGGGCGGCTGCTCGCCCATAATGGGGCCGAGTGTGGCGGCCAGGGATTCCGGCAGGACATAGCCCGTATTTATAATAGCCCCGTTGGCAACCTTGTGGTTGAGCAGGAAGGCCGAGCCGTGGGAGCCCGAGCTGAACACGCCCGTCTTGAGGTCATGCCGGGCAAGCCACTCGCCGAGGGTAGGCGCTGTGAGCAGGTTGCCGTCGGTATGGGCTTCGATGCGCTCCAGATTGCCACGGCTACCGGTGCTGAGCGTTTTGTCGGACTCCACTTCGGGGAAGTAGACGCTATTATCGACGATGCCGTGCTGGGCGGGGTAGGCCCCCGTGACGATAGACGAGGCGTTGACCCGCGTTACGGTGGGGAAGGTGGCATGGTGTTTCTCGAAAATGACCCCCTCCTGGCCCCAGGCATAGAGATTGGGCATACGCTCCGCAGTAACATAGTCGGGGCGGAGGCCGTCCAGGACGATGAGGAGGACCTTGTTGCCTGTGGCGCTCGCACTCAAAGGAAGAAGGGAGCAAAGGGCCGAGACAAGTAAGAGTAACAGGGGTTTTGAGAGGCACCGAAACATGGGAGGCTCCTTGTGATTGGGGAGATACCGACAGATGAACAAGCACCGCAAAGTCTATCAAATAGGGACCCCGAAAACGAGGCACTACGCGGGTCAAACATGCTATCCTTGGGGTTTAGGGCACTAGAATCATCAGATCCCACCAGGAGCCGCTTTCGAAGATGAAAACACAAGTCAACCTGCGCCACAATTGGGCCGAAGAGGAACTTCGGGCAATTTATGACCTTCCGCTGATGGAATTGGTTTTTCAGGCCCAGACCCTCCACCGCCAGTTTCATGATCCCAACAAAATCCAGCGGTGTACGCTGTTGAGCGTCAAGACTGGTGCTTGCCCGGAAGATTGTTCCTACTGTCCCCAGAGCGCTCACCACAACACGGAGCTGGAACAGGAGCCTCTCATCGATGTGGAAGGTGCCCTGGTTGCGGCGAAAGCCGCCAAGGAGAGTGGCTCTTCCCGATTTTGCATGGGTGCGGCCTGGCGCGAAGTGCGCGATGGTGCTCAGTTTGACCAGGTACTGGAGATGGTGCGTGGGGTTAAGGCGCTCGGTATGGAGGCCTGTTGTACGCTGGGCATGGTCACCGAAGATCAAGCCCAACGCCTTGCCGAAGCGGGTTTGGATGCCTACAATCACAATCTCGATACCGGCCCGGATTACTACGAGAAAATCATCTCTACCCGGAAGTATGAAGACCGCTTGCAGACCATTCAAAATGTGCGCAAGGCCGGTGTGACGGTGTGTTCCGGTGGTATCGTGGGCATGGGCGAAAGCGTGGATGACCGCATCGCCATGCTGGCGGTATTGGCGGGACATGATCCCCACCCCGAGAGTGTTCCCATCAATGCGCTGGTTCCGGTAGAAGGTACGCCCTTGGAGGACCAGAAGTCCGTCGACCCCCTGGTCATGGTCCGCATGATCGCCACCGCCCGTATTGCCATGCCATCAAGCATGGTCCGCCTGAGCGCAGGACGCACCGCCATGAGCGACGAGACCCAAGCACTGTGTTTCCTGGCGGGCGCGAATTCCATTTTCGCGGGCGACAAATTGCTCACCACGGAGAATCCCGGCGACGACCGCGATAAGGCCCTCTTTGATAAGCTCGGCCTGGAGACCTTGGAAGTGGCAGGGGCGTAGGGAAGGCCCAAATCGAGGCTGAGGAACGCTGTACAAGCAAAGAACTTTTGTAAGCATTCACAATCCATGTATCCTTGAGCCTGAAAAACAACCTGCGGGTGCCACCCTTACACGGAGGAGCGAAGCGGGGGAGTTTAAGGGTGCAGGTCATCTGGTCAAGTGTCACGCCAACAAGAAAGACGGCGTACCGCTTCTTTCCTCTGACCATGGATGCTAATTTTCTCTTGAAACCCTGCACCCACAAAGCCACTCGTACCTCGTGTCTGTGTAGGTGGCACCCTTGGTGCTTTCTTGGCGCTTTCTTTGCGGGTTCTGAATAGCTACCATCGGCGGACGGCCTGTGCTAGTCTGCTTGGGATAATCGAGAAGGGTGCAACACAACGGAGGAACGCTCTCATGGAACGACGAACATTTCTGGCCGCCGGGCTTGGTGCCGGTGCCGCAGCAATCACACAGGGTCAGACGGTGGCAGCGGCCCCGGAGAAGCAAGCGTTCAAGATGAACTATGCGCCCCATTTTGGGATGTTCCGGGCGCACGCGGGCGCGGATCTTCTCGACCAACTACGATTCATGGCCGATGTTGGGTTCACGGCGATGGAAGACAACGGGATGCCGGGCAGGGATTTGGCGCTTCAGGCCAGGATAGGCGAGGAAATGGTGCGGCTGGGGCTGGCGATGGGCGTCTTCGTGGCGGAAGCGAATTTCACGGAGCTGACCTTTGCCCGACCGCCCGCCCAAGTGAAGGAGGGGTTGGTGCAGAAGATGGAAGCGGCGGTGGAGGTGTCCAAGCGCGTCAATGCGAAATGGTGTACCGTCGTTCCGGGGGCTTTCGACTTGAAAATGGAATGGGACTTCCAGACGGCCAACGTCGTCGAGAACCTGAAATACTGCGCGGAAGTCTGCGAATCGAGCGGCCTGATCATGGTGATAGAACCGCTCAATGCGTGGCGGGATTGTCCGGGGATCTTCCTCACCAAGATTCCGCAGGCCTATATGATCTGCAAGGCCGTGGCCAGCCCTTCCTGCAAGATACTGGACGACCTATTTCACCAGCAGATCATGGAGGGGAACCTCATCCCCAATATCGACGCCGCGTGGGACGAAATCGCCTACTTTCAGATTGGAGACAATCCCGGTCGGAACGAGCCCACGACAGGCGAAATCAATTACAAGAACGTCTTCCGCCATATCCACCAGAAGGGCTACAAGGGTATCATGGGCATGGAACACGGGAATTCGACGCCGGGCGTGGACGGGGAGCAGCGCGTCATCGATGCCTACGCGGCGTGCGATAGTTTTTAGGGCGCCGTCGCGCATTGCCAGCGCTCCCAATTTTCGCCTACCCCAAACCGTAGTGGCTGTTTTCCTTGACGACATCGTCGTCGGTCACGATGGGGAATTTGCCGCCGTACTTGATGAATTCCACATGGCCGTCCATGTAGAGGACGTTGCAGCCGCCGGGTACGTGGTTGAAGGTCATAGTGCCCGCCTCGTTGTCGCCGAACTCGCTGCTGCCGAAGGTGTCCCACATGACGGGAATGTTGCTCTGGGCACGTGCGCCGCCGGCGGGGCCGTTGATGTCGGTGATGAAGAATCGTTCGATGCCCTCACGGAGTCGCAGCACCGTATCGCCGCCCGCAGTTCCTGAGGCGCTAGGGACCGCCGGGACCCAGGGTGGCCAGGGGCTGTAGTCAAGGGTGAGGTCCTCTTCGTAGGGCTTGAGTTTTACGTTGCCCACCACTGCGATTGGGACCTCGCCCAGGATTTCGCTGATGGAACTCGCGCCCCAGAAGCCGTAGAACTCGGGGATGGTTGTAATGGCATAGCCCTTGTAGACGTAGGAGCGATTGAGCTCGCCGCTCACAAAGTAGTCGAGGGAGATTCGGTCGTTCGCAGCGATAGCAGCTTCCCGCCACGTGTCGAAGCTGCCGCCGTTCGCAGGTACACGGTCCAGCACGCTCTTCCAGCCGGGGTCGGCGCCACTGTCGGAGGGGCATTTGCCCACCCCCAAATCGGTGAGGTATTCCGGGTAAATGGACGCGCCTTGGGGTGCGCTCCAGAGGGGGCTGGAGCGGAGGTCGGGGCGGACGCTGCCGTAGGGGGAGAGGGGTGGAAATTTCTCTCCTTTGGCTTCGATGGCGTACATTTTGAAGACCAGGCCGAACTGCTTCATGTTTCCCTGGCAACTGGCTCGCCGTGCGGCTTCCCGTGCCCGTGCCAGCGCCGGGAGGAGAATGGCCGCGAGGATGCCGATGATGGCGATGACGACGAGTAACTCAATGAGGGTGAAGCCTTTTTTTTGCATGGTACTTCGGGTCTTTCTATGTGGAAATCGGTTCGCCGACCTTGGTGCGATTCAGTGGCCTTATTATGTTGGGAGAATGCCCGCATATGCAACCGGCCCATGCTATTTGTAAGCGCATGATGCCTTGGTTCGTAAGAAAGAACCTGTGGGTGACACGGGTAGTCCGCCGCAGGCGAGGTTACCCGTGTAGTTCCCACAGGTGAGGGAAACTATCTAAAACCAGAGACAGCGCATCTGCACGGGTAAACCCTACCGGCCCGTGGCACCCACAGGTGAATATTGTGTGCAGGAGGGCCGCACAGACACTGTGCCTATTATCAAACGCTTACCGAATATTTAACGCGAGGCCGCCCCGCGTAGTTTTGGTCCGTGAAAGAAGCGCTTCCATTGTATGGTGAATGCCCAGCCCTCGAAGTCAAACTCTTGGTCCCAGAAGTAATTGTAGGCCACATTGACGGTCAGCGCCGTGTTCTTTGAAAGGGGCATGTCGAATCCCGCCACTGTTGTGGCACTGGGGAGGGTCCAGGCATCGGATAATTCCACATTCACGAAATTAGGAAAGGGGCGAAAGCCCAGTTTTATTTTTGCACGAAAGGTGGCCCGGGTTACGGTGAGTCGGGTGCCCACAAAGGGGCGAATCTCGACGAGGCGTTCCCGCAAACCATGGTAGTCTTGTTGCTTGGCCATGCCCCAGGGAAAGTAGTCCACGCCCACGCCCGCGAAAAGAGCACCACGCTTAATCTCGAAGTCGGTGTGGAGGGGCAGGAGGATGATACTTCGGTCATCGGTCTTGGTGCGCACCTTGCCCGCCGTGTAGCCCGCTTCCAGAAACACGGACCACTTATCGTTCAAATTGAGGCCGAGGCCAAGATGGGGGGGCCAGAGGCCGTGGTCATCGCGAAGATCGCTGACGGTATAGACACCATCGTGTCCCGGAGCCAGCCCCTGGAGCACGGGTTCGAAGAGCTTCTTGATGAGCCGTTCGGATTCCAGCCGTGGGTAGACGTTGACCGTCGCGATGAAGAAGTACCAGTCGCCCGGTTCCGAAGTGGCCTCTTTCTTTTCGTCGGAACCAACCAGGGATTCCGCAGTTCCGGGTGTCGCCACACACAGCAGTGCCGCAAGGATACACGTAACGAGGGTACGGACATGAATTCGGAGGCATCGCGACACAAACTGCATGGGCAGAGTATAGCGATGTCGACTACACGAATCGAGCTCGGAGTTTTTGCCTTCCGAGACAGTAAAGGGGACTCTGCAAATCGGCGTTCAGGATAGGGGGGTTGGATTCTTATTCATAAACCACCGGCTCTGCCGTTCCCGCGTTAGTTGTTGCGATTCATACACTGGGTGATGTGTGCCATGTTGTTTTAGTCCCGTAGGAACGACATATCGTAGCCCAGCGCGGCAGCAGACGTTTGAAATTGATCCAGTCCATTACGAGCACGACGAATCCTCTGACGGCGCGGGTCTACGTAAATCGCGTATGGGCACAGCTATTCGACAAGCCCATCGTCGGAACGCCCAGTGATTTCGGAACAAAAGGGCGTTTTAAGTTTCTACGCTTCGTCTGGGACCTTACCCAGAAGAAGTGGCACCTGCGGTGCAGTTGGTATCCAACGGGGCTGGAAAATGCAAACAAGGCCGCCAAACTCATATTTTTTTGTCGATAACAGGCCCTCAAGGGCCTTGGTGCGCTTTGTGTCGGGCAGGAATGCCCACCCCCCTGTTGTCTCAGTCCCTGAGTTTTCAACCTACTCGCTCGTGATACCACATACCGGACATCGATCCATTATGGTTCTTTCATCGTCAAGCCATTCCCCCATGTATTTGCCCAACTATAGTGACTTGATCGCGCTCCACGTCTCGGTAGCGTCACGTAAATGTATAAATTCATCCCGGCCCATATTCGTGAGCATACTCAAGACGGCTCTTGCTATGCGCCTTCAACATACAAAAAAACCGTCTTCCGCTGTGCAAAGCGAAAGACGGCCAAACAGGTATCAAAAACTACCGGGCAAGCTTCATCAAGTTGCCCCGATACTCGCCCGACTTTTTGTTGCCGTAGTCGGCACGAGCGCCGATGTAGTTGCGCTGTGCGCGCTTCGTGGAACTTTCATTGGGATCGATGGGGTTCCGTTGAGCCGAAGCAGCCTTCCGATCGTGGCGAATCTTGCGGGCTTCTTCCTTGCGCATGGCCACTTTGGTATCCCCTTCGAGGGGACAATAGTCTACGGCCTTCTGGCCGGGGAAGAAGTACCAACTGAAGATTAAGTCACTGCCATTGCGCAGGAGCATATCCTGCTCGATGATGGTGTTGACCGAGTGAAGCTTCTTGTAGTGGCCCGCCGGTGGCACGGGCGCGAAAACTCCGCCACGATAGAGGCTTTCGCCCAGCTCCACGGTGCCACGGCGGAGGCCCCGGAGTCCCTGCACGGTACCGAGACCGGGTGTGCGCAGATTGCCATCCACCAACTGGTCGCCGGTGTGGTACAGCAACGATTTTACACCGTGATAGAGCCACTTGTACGGCCGCAAAGCCGGTTCTTCCGCATTGCCAAACTGGCCGGTGTAGGCCGGTTCCACGCTGTAACTTGGGAGCGCAAGGGCAACGACCGCCAGCATTAATATCCCGGTGAGAACACGCATGATATTCCTTCCCTGTCCATGGGGACCATACCCCAAACTATAGTGGCTGGGCCACAATCAAGATTTATGGTCCTTGTCATTCGTTGTTTGAGAATTTTTATAGCGATTTTTCCAAATCAAGGCACATTCGGACTGTCGGCCCTTATAGTACCCCAAGTAAGGCGCAAAAGCAATCGTTTTTCACAGATTTTGTTAACTGAATATCCAGATGCTGAGGGGTAGCTATCGTGCAGGGGAGCGCTGATTCGCTATACTTCAGGTCATCTTCTCCCGTCAATAAGGAATTCCCGTACAATGGCATCTGGCAAGGTATATCTCGTGGGCGCTGGACCTGGCGATCCCGGTTTGTTGACCTTGCGGGGACTTCAATGTCTACAGCGCGCCGAGGTGGTGGTCTACGATGCCCTCGTCAATCCCTTGATTCTGGAGCATGCCGTTCACGCCGAACACATCTATGTGGGTAAGAAGGCCGACCGCCACAGCCTGCCGCAAGAGGAAATCCAGCGGATTCTGGTCGAACAGGCCATAGCAGGAAGGCAGGTGGTGCGGCTGAAGGGGGGCGACCCCTTCGTTTTTGGTCGTGGGGGAGAGGAGGCCCTGTCCCTTGCGGCGGCGGGGCTGCCCTTTGAAGTGGTGCCGGGAGTTACTGCCGGGATTGCGGCGGCGGCCTATGCGGGCATCCCCGTGACCCATCGGGGGCTGGCGGCGAGTGTGACCTTCATTACCGGCCATCTTTCTGGGGGGGACAAGACACTTGATATTGATTTCGGGCGCTTCGATCCCAAGGGTACCTTGGTGTTCTATATGGGAGTCGGTGCCCTGGCGCAGATTCGTGAGGGACTTCTGACCAATGGATGGCAGGGGGATACGCCCTGCGCGGTCATCGAATGGGGAACCTGCGCCCGACAGCGGACCGTGACCGAGTCCCT
>JAJRPE010000068.1 GCA_024280935.1 Candidatus Hydrogenedentota bacterium | reverse complement strand
GGACCAGTCACCTCCGGTATGGAGGTGGCGCGTGGTTTTATAAATTAATTCTCACGAAAACAAGATTACTTAGAGGTCCGTGGCTGTCCTGTTTTTTTGGCGAATAAAGCGGCGCCTCTTCCGTTAACGACAGGACAGCCACGCCCGTCAACGTGTCTGCCGTTGAGCCAGGAGAGTGCTTGAAATTCTGTGTGAGCAAGAATGATTCACGTTATTCGGGGCGCGTCAGTCCCTGGACTGCCCCGTGAACTTTTTGTGCCCGCAGTACGCATAGCGTGGCGTAGATACGATTGAGTCCAGCCTTTTTTTACTGTGTATGAAGGAGTATGACGAATGATTCTTGACGACCTGCTCAAATATGATGCTGACGGCCTGATTTGCGCCGTGATTCAACACCACGAAACGGGGCAGGTGCTCATGGTGGGCTATATGAACCGGGAGTCTCTGGGCATCACGCTCAAGGAGAAAAAAGCCTGTTTCTGGTCCCGTTCCCGCCAGACGCTTTGGCTCAAAGGCGAAAGCTCTGGAAATATACTGCACGTGAAAGAAATTCGCATCGACTGCGACGGTGATGCCCTTGTGCTTCAGTGCGACCCGGTTGGCCCGACCTGCCACACCAACGAAACCACGTGCTTCTACCGGCTTGTCAACGACGACGAATCGCTCACCCTCGCCGGTGATGGTGTCGCTGCCGAGTAGCGCCCCGCTCGTTGTAGTATAAAAGGGAACATATCATGCTCCATCCATCACTGAACGAATTTCGGGAGGTAGCGACACCCGGCGCATTGGTTCCCATGTACCGGGAAATCCTGGCCGACCTTGAGACACCCGTGTCTGCCTATATGAAGATTGCCTGTGGCCAGTCTCACGCGTTTTTGTTTGAGAGTGTCGAGCAAGCAGGGTCGCTGGGCCAGTATTCGTTTATTGGCGCCAATCCCTCGGTTATTTTTCGTGCAAAGGGCAAAGACGTGACGTTGACCCGGGGCGGCGAAGATACGACCTACACCGTAGAAAAACCGCTCCACGAACTTCGCAGCATCATGGCCGCCTATCAACCCGTCGAAGTGGCTGGCTTGCCGGAGTTTCATGGTGGCGCGGTAGGCTATCTTTCCTACGATCAGGTGCGGTTCTTTGAGACCTTGCCCGATGAAAACCCCGACACACTCAACTTGCCTGATTTATACTTCGTAATTACGGATACGATGTTGCTGTTTGACCACGCCAACAATCGCATCAAGATTGTCGCCAATGTTCATGTGGAGGGCGACCCCGATGCCGCGTATGCGGAAGGGATGGAGAAGATCGCCGCGCTTGAAGCGCAACTGAAGCGCTCCCTTGACGACGTTGGGGTGCGTCCCGAGGCCAGCGATTTGCCCACGGACATCGAATCCAATTTTAGTCGTGAGGCCTTTTGTGACATCGTACGGCGCGCAAAAGAGTATATCTGCGCCGGGGATATCTTCCAGGTGGTGCTCTCCCAGCGATTCAAGCGCCCCGTGACAGCCGCCCCGATCACGCTCTACCGGGCGCTCCGCTCTATTAATCCTTCCCCCTATATGGTGCTCATGCAGTTTCCTGAGTTTTCCCTGGTAGGTTCCAGTCCCGAGGTCATGACCCGCGTGAAAGATGGCAGGGCCATGGTTCGGCCTATTGCCGGCACCCGACCCCGTGGCAAGACTCGTGAAGAGGATAAGGCCTATGAAGTCGATCTCCTGGCGGATGAAAAGGAGATCGCCGAGCATGTCATGTTGCTCGATTTGGGGCGCAACGACATCGGTCGTATCAGCAAGCCGGGGACCGTGGCACCCGTTCCGGGTAAGCGCATGGTTATCGAGCGTTATTCCCATGTTATGCACATCGTGAGCGAGGTGGAGGGGGAGATGCGCGAGGACTTTGATGCCTATGATGCTCTGGAAGCCACTTTTCCCATGGGCACGGTCAGCGGGGCACCCAAGATTCGGGCCATGGAAATCATCGATGAATTGGAGACGGAGCGGCGGGGTCCGTACTCCGGGGGCTGTGGATATATCAGTTTCGATGGTAACATGGATACCTGTATTCTTATTCGGACGATGGTCGTGAAGGATGACGTGGCGTACTGCCAGGCGGGTGCGGGCATCGTGTACGACAGCGATCCAGACCGAGAGTACGAAGAAACACAGAACAAGGCCAAGGCCCTCTTTCGTGCCGTAGAGTTTGCGGAAAAAGGACTGGAAACATGATCGTCATCATCGACAACTACGATTCCTTTACCTACAATCTGGTCCAGTACTTTGGCGAACAGGTGGCGGACATCCAAATTTTTCGCAACGATGCCATCGACGTGGCGGGTGTCGCGGCATTGAATCCTGATCATATCGTGGTGTCGCCGGGTCCGTGTACCCCCAACGAGGCCGGTATTTCTGTAGAATTGATTCAGACGCTGGGGAGTCGTTTTCCCATTCTGGGCGTCTGTCTCGGACATCAGAGTATTGGCGCGGCCTATGGCGGTGCCATTGTGCGTGCGGATCGGATTATGCACGGCAAAGTCAGCGCCATGAGCCATACGGGGCATCCCCTTTTTTCGGAGATCGATTCACCTTTTGAGGCGACTCGATACCATTCCCTGATTATCGAGCGAGAATCCTGCCCCGATGTTCTGGAGATCATTGCCGAGACGGAGGCCGGAGAAATCATGGCGGTGGCCCATCGGACACACCCTGTCTGGGGCTTGCAGTTTCATCCAGAGAGCATTCTCACCGGATGTGGGAAACAGATAATCCGAAATTTTTTGGATTTGGGTAACGCGTGAGAAAGGTTGCACGATGAATTTGTGTTTTTACGGTTTTGCAGCTATAATTACTGCCAGTGTACGGTATCTGTAAGCGGTTACAATCTGTGGACTTAGTTCAAATTGTGCCGGTTGACTTTGTCCTACCCATGTGCTAAATTAGGCGATACTGAGTGGGGACAATTAACGCGGAGTGGTTAGAAACAATGGCCCTGAGCAAAAAACAGCAAAAAGTCTTGGACATTTTGGTCCGTCGTGTAGAGTTGTGCCGCGAATTTATGAATGACTGGATGTTGTTCAACCAGATTCTGACGCGCTATCCAGAGCCGGGCATCAATAAAGCCGAGCTCGAAACGCAATTTTTGAAGATAAAAAGCAAGCTGGCCCGTACCCACAAGGTACTCATGGATGCCCTTGCCGACGACTACAATCTCGACAACAACACCATGCACATCGTGGCGGGCGCAACCAGCTTGGAAGCGATCTATTCCCAGTCCGAAGTGGCGGTAAAGAAACTTCAAACGGAATGGCACCGTGCCTTTATTGCGATTAACGAGACGCTGGGTGTCGTGGATGACAAGCGTGCCCGGGCAGAAGCAGGCGAGAAGATTTTTCTTGCGCCCACGGGCGATGCCTTGGCCGCCGCTGGTGGTGGTGGTATGAGTAAGAATACAAAGACGATAATCATTCTCTTTGGGATACTCGCCGCGATTGTTGCCTTCATTATAATTAATCCCGGCGGGATGGCCGACGCGTGGCGAAAACCTCTGGGATTCTAAGGTGGGCCAGGCTATCCGCAACCTGCGGATACGACGAAAGGGACGCAGGTGACCAAGCGTGAATTGGTGATTAGCGTAGCGGAGCAGTTGGGCTTCACTCAAAACGAAGTGTCTGATGTGGTGCAGACTACCTTGGACACGATAACCGAGGCCTTGTCTTCGGGGGACCGCTTGGAGATTCGCAATTTTGGGGTCTTCGAGGTGAAGGTGCGCGACGCACGCTTGGGGCGTAATCCGAGGACGGGGGATTCGGTGCCCATTGCGGAGAAGCGCATTCCTATTTTTAAGCCGGGCAAGGCCCTGAAGGAGTGGGTGGAGAAGGCGGATCCCACAGCCACGCCGCCTTCGGTTGGGGAGCGGCAACCTGAGGATGCCCCGAATACAACGGGCAGCGCATTCTAGAGAAAACCTTTCCTTGATCGTGCGATGAGCGGTACGTAAATGCTACTATTCGGGTGTCTGCAAAGGCACCCTTTTTTTGTTGGGCCTCCCCCGCTTGTCTAGTAGGAATAAAGGTAGCCCTTCACGACCAAGGGCATTCTGCGCTGTTATTCCCACGCACGTGGGAATCCAGAACGCGGCCGGGACTGCTCACAACAATACCTGGATCCCCGCGTTCGCGGGGATGACGGGTCGCTTTCGCGCCCAGGCAGAAAACGGTTGCGAACAGAGGAACACGCAGTGTCAGATGAAGTCACCGAGGACGAATCGCGAATGAGTTTTACCGAGCACTTGGGTGAGTTGCGCATCCGGCTGATTCGCTCGGGAATTGCGGTGGTGGCAGGGGCTGTGCTTTGCTACATCTTCTCGAACCAAATATTCGAGGTTTTAGCACGGCCTCTTCAGGTTCTTCAGGCAGAGGGTACGGAGACTCCCTGGGTGGTCTTGGGCCCCTTGGAGTACTTTTTCTTTAAGATCAAAGTTGCTGGCTATGGCGGTATGTGTCTGGCCTTTCCTGTGATTATCTATCAGCTCTGCTCCTTTATATTTCCCGGTCTTCACCCGCGAGAGAAACGTGCGGCGCAGTTTCTCCTGATCGGTTGTTTTCTGCTCGCATTTGCGGGGACCATGCTGGCTTATTTCGGCGTGCTGCCCTTCATTATGGTTTACGTGGCGGATTTTCTGCCGGATTTTGTTGACCAGCAACTTCGCGTGGGCGAGACCATCTCTGTGATTGTAAAGGCGCTAATTGCCTTTGGCATTGCGTTTCAGTTCCCCATGGTGGTATTGATCCTGGTCTACTTGGGCGTAATTACACCGGAGACCTTGAAGCAATACCGAAAAATTACTATCGTCGGCTTGGCTGTGGGTTCGGCCATGCTGACACCCCCCGACCCCATCACGATGACCTTGATGCTCATCCCGCTCTACGGGCTTTTTGAAGCAAGTATTTGGGCATCCTATTTGGTGGTACGGCGCAGGGATGCGGAAAAAGAAGAAGGTGAATAGGGAGTTTTTACCATGTTTGGTATGGGTTTTGGTGAAATTGTTTTGATAGGCGGTATCGCCCTTGTCGTGATCGGTCCTGAAAAGTTCCCTGAATTTGCGAAGATGGTCATTAAGACGGTACGTGATCTTCGGGGCTATGTGGACGAAATGAAATCGGAGGTTACGAAGGAGCTGAACCCGCTCAAGGGCGAGTTGAATCCACTCAAGAAAGAACTCAACGCTCTTTCACGCATTGATCCAGAGAAATACATTGACTCCCTGACGGGGGAGGACTCTGAGACGGAATCCTCCGAGCCGAAAAACCCTTCCGTTAATGAAGAAGACCAGAAAATCATGGCGGTGGCCGACGCGGAGACCTACGGCGAAGACCCCTATGGCTGGCAGGAGGGGGAGGAGGGCGAGTATGGGGCGGACAAGGGGGCCTATCCTGATGACACGGTGAGCTATGGTGAGGAGCAGGAGCAAGGCGAAGATGCTGGCGAGGAAGCCCTGGAGTCTTCTGACGAGGAGGAGGAGGAGGAGCAGAAGGAGGTGCCGGCAGAGTCCGATCTTGAAGTACCCGAGGATGACCGAATTGAATCCATGGATGATCCCACCGAGCCAGATGCCTGGACGTAGGGGCTTCCATCGGATAAAAAACGCCGCAGAAACCGATTGGTTCCTGCGGCGTTTTTATTGCTCCAGAGTATTACGGTCTATCAGGGCGCAACCCAACGAAAATTGCCGGGCTTCTTGGGCGCAGCCGACAGGGGTAATTGAACTTTGGACTGGCGGCGCTTCCGCTCTTTCAAGGCATTTGCCTTATAGAACAGCGCTGGTTCAATGATAGATTCGTGCAGACCTTCTGTTTCCAAGTCGCCATAGCTGACTCGACCTCGGTAGGTCCGATTGGAAAGGATGATCGCAATCGCTTGACGCGACCACTTATTGCCTTTCCGGGTAAAAATGTCCTTGCTGTGAAGGTAATTGACCACCTTCCCCGTGCTCCGGGTGACAAGATACTCACGGAAGATCATTCGCACGACCTCCGCTTCCCGATCATCGACTACCAAAGGCTTTTCCCCTTCGATGCCGCGCCGGTATCCATAGGGGGCTGGACCCGTTCCGTAGCGTCCTTGTTGAACCGAGGTCAACTGGCCTCGCTTCACCTTGGCCCCGTGGGTCAAACGCCCTGGGCCATCACTAACTTCGACTTCTGTTCCAAGAGTTTCGATACTCATAGGATTCGCACCTCCAAATGAGTGTTGCCTTGCGCTGGCATCGTCACCGACCACAAAGGTGACGTTGAAAGATAAAAATATATGAAACCAGTGTTGCTGTGCTCAACCGACAATGCGTTGCGCAAGGTGCCGAGTTATTCGGCGGTACCGCAGTTTAGACTGTTCATATCCCAAGTATTACATCCTCAGTGTACACGAATACAACGACTATGTCAAGAGTTATGTGTTAAATTTCTGTCGATAGTATGTCGATAATATTAATTAACTTATTGCTATATATAGGGTTAAGGTGTGTGGCAGAAATTTGTACATTTTCGTCACCAGCACCGATTCTGAATGGCTTCGAGGTCTCATTCTCGCCTTCACGCGCCTTTTGCAACGGGCTGCCGGTGAATAGGAAACGAAGTTTTGCCCGTAAAGCGTTGACGAGAAGCGGACATTCACGCTGCAAATAGTGTCTGTGGGACTTGGAGGGATGCCGCGATAGCGGTGTACAGTCCTTCACCCGGCGGGCAGGATGCTGTTCGATGTGGCGGGCTTTTCTCTCGTTGTTGTTTTTGTGGGTTGATCGGTATAATCGTGTTATAGACGGCTGTGGAGTTGGTGCGTATGGGGGCGATTCTCCCAAGACTTGCCGTGCGGCACGTTGACCAATCGCCGGGAGGCCGCCGGGGGCGGCAAGAGTCATTTTGAGACATTGAACAAAGATGGGAGCATGGAATGCGAGTCGGAATCTACGGTGCATTGCTTTTTCTTATGGTGGGATGTGCTACCACGCCCACCAGCGATAAGAGTGACCAGGCCATGCCATCCGATAGTCAAGATCGGAGCAATCATTCAATGGAAAAAGCCAGGGATGTGGCACCTTCCGTTATTGGTTCGGTGGATGTTGATGTCTCGGATGTGACCGGTCGAAGCCTTCCTGCCCGTGTGGAGTTGCAGGCGGTAGATGATTTTCAGAAGACGTACTTCGAGATTCCTTCAGGAACCCAGACGATTCACCCCGGTGTGGGTGATTACTACGCCTATGTTTACGTCTACGACACGAAGGTTCCTGTGATGGTTCACGCCCTCGAATTGCGGGTGACCGAGGGGGATACCGCAGAGATACGGGTAAATTTACTCGAAGGAGCCAGCGGAAAACTGAGTCTGCACGACTACGATCAGGACCACGATTTAGCCATCGACAGGGTTGAACTCTTTGCCGGAACCAATCCTGAAGATGCCACCAGCATTCCCGGTCGTCGCCCCGTGCTCTTTGATCCACGCGTATTCAGGGATGAGGAGCGTTGGTACCGGGGGGAGCTTCATGCCGTCAGCACCTATGGTGGTGGGCAGGAAAGCGTTGCGGAGTTAATAGCGCGGGCGGAAAAGGCCGGACTCGACTTTTTGGCGATCACGGATCTTAACACGATGGATGCGTGCAATGACCCTGATTTTCGCTCTGATAGCGTGGTGCTCATACCGGCCATGGCCTGGGGCACAATGGAGCAGGGTATCGGGCTTGTCTATGGGCCGGCGACCATGCCGGATCCACCCTCGACTCGGGAGGCGGCCCAGGCGGAGTGCGCTCGCATTCAGAGCCAGGGCGGTGTGTTTGCCATTGCTCACCCCTGTTTTTCCGCCGCGCCCTGGAAGTGGGGCCTCAGCTATGTTAATGCGATCCAAGTGTGGAATGGTCCGTGGCGAGAACCCGCGCCCTTGCACTTGACGGACCTTCCAGAGGATGTGAAGATTCGTGCGCCTGGAACCGGAAAGCTCGTTCGATCCATCGCTGCGGCAACCGCCGTATCGGACAAGACCGCTGCCGCCGCCGCTGCCGCGAAGCGCAAGGATCTCGGCGTATCCGCCAATGATCAGGCCGCACTTTTTTGGGACTATGAATTGGTGCGCGGCGCTATCTGCAGCGTTATAGCCGGGGGAATGGTCGACAGCCCCAAGGTCCCCATGGGGCAACCGGTCACGTGGGTCAAGGCACCAAACAAATCCGCTGCGGGCATACTCCATGGGCTGCGCATGGGAAAGACGTTCGTCAGTAGTCACTTGGGTGGTGTAGAACTGGATTTCCACGCGGATGCCCTCAATGACGGCTCAATGGATGTCGGAGTGGGCGGGGTCGTTCCGTTGCGAATAGAAGTGGCCTTTCATACCACGATTCATCACGCAAAGGGCGCCAAAGTTCAGATTCTTCGTGATGGACACCCCGAAGTCACGAAGCTGATCGAATCGGACCAATTTGCCTTTGCCATAGTACAGACAACGGACTATCAAAGTGTCTACCGAGTTCGGGTTATCCGGCAGCCTGACAACCCCGGCAAGGGCTTTGGTCCCGTTGATGTGCTGGCCTTGTCCAGTCCGATTTATGCTGCGGATATCGGCGCGGATCTCCTTGCGACGGGTTCTCTCGATGTGAACAAAGCATGGATACGCTTGGATTCGGAATATGTTAAAGACGACCCCCGGTTAAACCGTTGATTAAGTAGACTTCTCTTGGAACTCGTTGATGACGGAATCCAGAATTTCTTCCAGGCTCGTTCTCGGGATGTATCCGATAGCTTTTCCTATTTTTTCCAGGCACGGCGCACGGTGCTGCATGTCTTCAAAGCCCGGTCCGTACGCTTCGTCATAGGGGATGTAGCGAATCTTAGCGCTGCTACCGCTCTGGCTGATAATCTGTTGGGCCAATTGCTTGATCGTGACGCTGTGGTTGCTGCCGATGTTATAGACTTCCCCGTTTACCTCGCTTCGATCCATGAGTTGAATGAGCGCGGGCACCACATCGCCGACGTAGGTGAAGCAGCGTGACTGCTTTCCGTCCCCAAAGACTGTCAGGGGGTGCCCATCCAGGGCTTGGCCCACCAGGTTGGGGATGACCATGCCATAGCGCCCGGTTTGGCGTGGTCCCACGGTATTAAACAGACGTGCTATCACAACGGGGTGTCGCTTTTCGTGCCAGTAAGCCAGCGCGAGGAATTCATCAATGGCCTTTGATGCGGCGTAGGCCCACCGGCGTCGGTGCGTAGGGCCAAGTACGCGGTCATCGTTTTCGTTGAAGATTTCCCGCGTCCCCTTGCCATATACCTCGCTGGTGGAGGTAAGGAGGAGCTTACGGCGGTACCGACAGGCTTCCTCCAAGACGACCTCGGTGCCGCGAATATTATTCACGATGGTGTGAACAGGCCGCTCTATTACCAGTTGTACGCCCACCGTGGCCGCCAGATGGTAGACCACATCCACATCGCGGACCAGATCTCGCACGATTTCCTGATTCATCGTTGTGTCAATAACACAGGTGAGCGTGTCGAGGTGTTCAATATTCTCGAAGCGCCCTGTGCTCAGGTCATCCAAGACAAATACGTGGTCGCCCCGTTTGACGAGTGCGTCACATAGATGAGAGCCAATGAAGCCAGCCCCACCCGTTACCAATACCCGCATGACATCCCTCCTTGGCGTTGCGTTATCGAGTACGGAAGTATACGGTCTCTGAAATCTGTGTGCAACCTGATTGCGCACCTGATTGTGCAGCGTGACGATGCTGCGCCGCGTTTATCCGCGTCTGCTAACGGGGTGTGATCGCACAACGATGCGCGGGGAGAGGTTTTTCGGGTTTCTGTTAGAGGTATAATAGTATTAATTGATTTTTGTCGCGTATCGTTGTCTTGTTTTAGAACATCATAACTATTTCTATTGACAGATTCCGCATTCTCTGTTTATTCTTGAGTTTGCGGAATAGTTAAGCAGTATGTGTCTGGGCTTTTCCAGGGAATCGCTCGTGATGCTTACCAAAGGAGTAACAGGAAGGGAGGAGGTCGTGTCTGACACAGAAGCCTCTACACTGAAGTCTGGAAAAGTGAAATGGTTTAGTGACCAAAAGGGCTATGGTTTCATCGCTCGGGAGGAAGAGAGCGATGTTTTCGTGCATCACACTGCCATTGAGATGGACGGATTTCGAACGTTGCGACAAGGTGAGGATGTAGAATACCAGTTGAAGGATGGTACGAAAGGACCACAGGCGATTCTGGTGAAGGCTGCTGGGACCAAATCGGAGCAGTAGCCAAGTCCTCCGAAGTTAGTGCGCGGTTGATGATCGAGGTGGGCGGCCTCGATGGTCATTCGTATTGCCCTCGCCATCGGTCTTATTGGCGCTGGACAAATGTGTCTGGGCCGTAGTCAAGCATTGAGTTGGGATCCGAGGGGCCGTCTTCGCATTCGTTTGTTTGTCCGGTTTTCGCGGTGGCACTATTAACGGGACGGAGACTACTGTCCGCAATAGGTATCAATAGCGGCGCGGATCGTTTGGAAGATGTAGCTTCGTTTTTTCTGGTTGCTTTCAAGAAGCGTAAAGCGGAATCCAGCATGGTTGCATTGGAACCCTGTCAAGGGAACGACGACGATGCCCGTTGCGCCCATGAGATAATATACAAAACGCTTGTCGGGCGAGACACCCTGAACGAGTTCTTCTATCCGTGTTTTGATTCGCGGGTCGTCGATCTCCAGGCTCTGGTGATCGTTGAGGATGCCGCCCTTGAACATGACGGTGTAGTAGAAGGCACCGCCTGGTTTGTTGGCAATCACGTATTCACAGCCATCAAAGGCGGCGCAGGCTTTATCTGCTCTTTCGCTGAACATGGCGGCCCGGGTAGCCAGGTGCGCCGGGTAGCGTTCATCCCCGAATACGCGTGGAATAGACATTTGCGGCAGGGTCGTGGAACAGACTTCGAGACGTTTTGCGGCAAGCAGACTTTCGACGTAGGTGGAGAAGTTGGCATCGCGACCGCGGTTTAATACTTCCAGCCAACCACAGCGGGAGCCAGGCCAGGGATACTCCTTGCTTATTCCGCGCATGGCGATGGCGGGGACATCCTGGATCCACTGGCTGGTGTGCAGTCGGGGGTAGCCCTCATAGACTATATGGGCATAGATTTCATCGGTAATGATGAAGAGGTCGAACTCCTGCGCGATCTTCACGATTTCATCGAGGATTTCCCTTGGGTACACGGCACCCGTCGGGTTGTCTGGTGTCAGGATCAGAATGCCCGCGATGGAGTCGTTGTATTTCACCTTCAACCGGATGTCTTTCACATCGGGCATCCAGCCATTGAGGGGATCCAACTCGTAGGTAAGGTGGCTGTAACCCGAGTGGGCCGCCTCCGCCGAAGAATGGGTGCTGTAGGCCGGCGAAGGCCCCAGGATGCGTGCTTCGCGCTTTAGAAACCCGTAGACACGGGCGACGGCATCGCCGATGCCGTTGAAGAAAAGGAGGTCGTCCGGCGTAATCTGCACGCCGCCGCTCCGCTCGTTTACCTGACCGGCCAGAAAATCACGGGTCTCAATGACTCCCGCAGAATCGCAGTACCCATAGCTGGCGGGTACTTCGAGAAGCTCTTGAAGTATCTCCTTAATCCACGGGGACAGTGCCTCGCCCTTTTCAATGGGATCACCAATGTTTTCCCAGATTATTTCACGGCCCAGGGCGCGAATTTCACGAGCGACGGCTACGATTTCACGAATCTCGTAACTCAGGTTGCCGGCGCCCTCGTGAACAATACTGCGTCTCATAGCGGCCTCTCCGAAAGGGGGGTTGTTTGTGTACAGCTTCTTCCAAGTCGGCGTCTCATGCATACTGAGGGGTGATCTCAGGACGGGAATGCACAGCCCGACAGGGATGCTGCATCAGGAAGGAGCCAAAACCGGAAGGGCGATCATAGGGGGTTCAGGGGGTGAAATGCAATATTTCGGATGTGCCCGGTCGAAATACGATGCTTATAATCGTCGATCCTGAAACAAGCCGGACTGGCCCGTCGCAGAGGCCTTGTCACGAAGGTGGGAGAGGATCTCGAAGAGGTCTCGGGCACTGGCCGCGCTTTCTTCTTCTCGCTTCGTAACGCACATGAGGTATTCCAACGCCATGTTGGCGGTCCAGGTTTTAACCTGGGCCGCTTTTCCGACCGACTCTAAGAATTTTGGAAGGTGGCGTTCCCACACATAGCTTACGCGATCACTGTAGCTCTTCGCTTTTTCAGGAGAAATGATGAAGACAAAATGCCCGCCCCCCATGTGCCCGATGGAGAAGAGGGGTGGCTGCACCTCGCGGGCGCATATGTGCAGGCAACGTCCAAAATGGCGCAGTGCCTTGGCTTGAGCATTGTGACTCGTGCCTTGGGAAAACTCTTTAGTGCCCATCAATTCGATGTAACCGATGACAAACCCGGTGCGATTGTTGATGGCCTTTTGAATTTCCAGTTTGATACTTTTCGCCGTTGGCAGCCCCGTGAGTTCATCTTTCAGGGGAGCATCGATATGGGTCGTCAGCAGGTTTTCGATACGAGCCAGCAAGCTGCTCGTATCGAAGGGTTTGGTTACGTAGTCGTCGGCACCCTGAGCCAGCCCGTGACTGATTTCTTCGGCGGAATTCATCGAGGAGAGAAACAGAATGGGCAGCGTATAGTGTTCGGTGTTGGCGCGGATCCGGCGGCAGACCTCGAATCCCGATACATCGGGCAGCATGACATCAAGGATTAGCAGGTCCACCGAATTTTTGTTCACGCTGTCCAGTGCGGACTCTCCCTTGGTCGCTAAGGTGCATGAATGCCCCTTAGCAACCAATTGGTCACACAGGAATTCTGTGATTCTCGTATCATCGTCAACAACAAGTATTTTGGCCATGCCCTTACCTTCCTACCGACCGCTATTAATTCGATAACCGCCCATAGTTTTATTGTATCGTTCCCTCTGCTCCATGTATTTCGTCGTCCTGTTCTGCGAGCGGCTTCCCAGTAGGCCAGACACACGCCAATTCTCACTCATTATACTGGAATTGTACGCGAAATACCCGTTTCTGGATAAATTTGACCCCACGTCCTTGAAGCAGGTTTAGGAACGTTTTCTCCGTGGATATGTTGGGCTGGATAGATGCCTTGAAGGGTCGCTTCACGGTCAGAATTGTGTCGAAGCTCACTTTTCACGCCCATCATCTTTGGAGAGCCACGTTTCCAGGCGCTTCATGCCTTCCTCCATGGGTACCTTTGCTTCGTAGCCGAAATCCCGCTTGGCCGCGTCGATATTGTACCAGTGGGTCGTGGACAGTTGCCGGGCGATGAAGCGGGTCATCATGGGTTCCTCGGATTTCCCCAGAAGCGTGTATGTCCCCTCCATCAGCGCGCCCACGCCATAGGCAACACCCGGTGGAACGGACTTTGTGATGGGGGGGAGGCTGGCTGCGGCAAGTATTTGATTCAGAAGATTGCGCATGGCGATGGGCTCATCGTTGGAGATGAAGTAGGCCTTGCCCGCGCAGGACTTGCCGTTGCAGAGTTCGTCGGCGGCAGCGAGGTGGGCGGACGCAGCATTGTCGATGTAGGTGGCATCGACCTTGTTGTCGCCGCTACCGACCAGTTTCAATTTGCCCGCCCTGGCCCGCGTGATGATGCGCGGCACGAGGTGGTTGTCGCCGGGACCCCAAATCAGGTGGGGGCGAAGCGCCACCGTGGCCAGGGCATCGCAGTTCGCCCCCAATACCTCGTATTCCGCCTGGGCCTTGGTTTTGGGGTAGTTGCACAAGAATTCCGTGGCGTAGGGGATGGATTCGTCCACGCCGTTTTCGTCTTCTCCAGCGAAGGTTACGCTGGGGCTGCTCGTGTACACCAGAACCTTGATGCCGTGGGTCTTACAGGCTTCGATGACGTTGCGCGTACCCGCGACGTTGGCCTGAAAAAAGGAGTCATAACGGCCCCAGACACCTGCCTTGGCCGCTACGTGGTAGACCATGTCGCAGCCCTCCGTGGCTTTCAGCACTGCGTCTTTATCGGCCAGGTCGCCTTGAAAGCACTCCACACCCTTGGCTTCCAACGCCGGATAGGCACCGCGCGATATGCTGCGCACGGACTCGCCTCGGGCCAGGAGTTGGTCGATAATCGCCCCACCGAGAAAACCACCACCGCCGGTTACTAAAATCGTCATGTTGGTCGATCCTTTGTCGTGAACGAGTAGTGAATTCGCTTTGATAGGGGAGATTGTGGGTGAGAAAGGCCGCGAACGTAGCTTAGGCTTCCAGCCTGAGACAAGGTGTACACTGCTTGTCAAGAGGTGCCTCGTGCCATGGAATGCCAGGTCCTTTGATTCCAAGGTGCCTGTTCGCGGTCACTGCGACACATCGCAGCTGTGCCGAATTCGGACGGCCATTCCATGGCGCAATCACCCGTTGAACAACACCGATTCCTTTGTCTCAGGCTGGAAGCCTAAGCTACGTTAGCGCAATTTGCCTAGATCACGGCTTCGCAAAGACCAGGCACACCGGTGTGGATACTTCGACTTTGGCACCGGTTGGGGTGAGAGCGCCCGTCTGCTGGTCGATGGCAAACACAAATATGTCGTGGGTGTCCTGGTGGGCAGCGAGGAGGAATTTTCCGTTGGGCGATTGGGAAAAGTTCCGGGGACGTACGCCGCCACTCTTGGTCTGGCCCTTGGGTGTAAGCTTGCCGGTGGTCTGGTCCACGCTGAAAACGGCGATGCTGTCGTGCCCGCGATTGGAGGCGTAGACAAACTTGCCGGAGGGATGAACCTCGATGTCGGCGGTGTGGGTCACGTCGGCGTAGCCCTCGGGCAGGGTGGTCACGGTGTGGATGGGCATCAAGGTGCCCGTCTTAACATTCCACGTGAAAGCCGTTACGGTGTTGCCCATTTCGTTCACGGCGTAGGCGTAATTTCCGGACGGGTGGAAGGCAAAATGGCGCGGACCGCCTCCGGGGGGAACGGAAGCGAAAGGCGGATCGTTGGGCACGAAAGTCCCGCCGTCGCGCTTATAGATCATGAGTTTGTCGATACCCAGGTCCGCCACCACGAGGTATTGCCCCGTGGCATCGAAATTCACCGAATGGGCGTGGGGCGCGGTCTGGCGTTTGGGATCAGCGCCGGTCCCGGTGTGTTGAAAAAAAGCGCACGCTTCACCGAGCGTTCCACCGGCAGCAACCGGGTAGACCGATACCGTGCCGTCGCCATAATTGGCCACCGCCGCGAACTTGCCGTCCGTCGTGACCGCGACATGGCAGGGCCCCTTCCCCCCGGCGGGCTGGTGGTTCAGGGGCACAAGTTTGCCGCTTGCCTTGTCTATTTGGAAGGCGGATACGGCATGATTGTCACCAAGACGGGCGGTCGCATAGACCACGGGCTGGCTTGGATGCCCGGCAAGAAAGGAGGGGTTGTCCGTCGCCACAGCCAATTCTGCCGGACTGGCCTCGCCGCTTTCGTCATCGAATGCGAAGCGGTAGATACCCTCACTCTCGCCACTGGTGTAGGTGCCCACGTAGACGTTCCAGGTTTCTGCGTTGGCCGCTAAGGCCGTGAGCATTGTAAGGGCAAGTGTGGTCGATAATAGTCGCATCATATCTCTCCTCTTCCGATGGATAGCTGAAAGGGCATCTAATCAGAAAATGGCAATGAGTTCAAGATTTCGGGGGCTGCCATCTATTGCGCCCAAGGCGGAAGCGGGGCCGAGCAGACAATGTATATCAAGCTCGGCCCCGTGCGTGTTGTCGGTTCATGTATTGGGTGGAATCGCCGTTACTTAAACGCTCCATAACTGCTCGGATGGGGGCCGGGTTCGTAATCAATGACTTTCTGGACTTCCACCGCGAATTTTTTGATCGCGGCAGCAACATCTTTAAGCGCTCCTTTGGATTTCGACACTTTGAACTTACGCGCCTTGACGATCGCGTCGGTATCCTTAGCGAGTTTTTCCAAATCGGAAACATAGGTCTTCAGTTTTGCAAACTCGGCGTAGTACTGATCACTTTCTTTTTTACAGAAAGTCTTGCAATCCTCCACGCCTTTCAAGAACGCTTTCACATCCTTGTCGTCCGCAAAGTCCCCGACGGTGTTGCCCGTTCCGCCCTTGCTTTTGAGTTCCACGATGCGCTCGTTGATCGCATCAACACCTTCGAACAGCATCCCACAGTGCTGCCAGAAATTCGTGTTTAACTTGATGCAGTCGTCGGTAACTCCGTCGACCTTCTTCTGAATCGTCGCGAAGGCCTTTGATATTTCGTTTAGTTTTTTTGCCATGTTTCCCTGCTCCGTAGTTGGTCTGCACGTTGACGTAGATACCCAGTTACCGAAGGGCTACGCGCCCGGTTCGTCCTTGGCTATGCCAGCCAAGGCCCCAGCAGACTTTTTTGCGCCACCTGCGGACTTTTTCAGTGCTTTCAATGCGCCATTGGCCTTCTTGCCCTTCGCTGCATCACCCATTTTCTTGATCTTGGACAAATCGCCCACTTTCCACTTTGTAGACATGGTTCGACATTCTCCTTTTTGTTCATGCTGCTGCCAAGCTATAGACACAATAGATCGTTGATAGTAGCGAAATCGGAGACGGGAGGCAAACGGGGAACAGGGTGATTGTGGAGCACCCCTTCAAGCAACGCCATGAGTCTTAAATAAAACACAGGCGAGATGCCTATGCTACGATAACGTCGTCCAGTATGCGTTGACTCTTGGAGGTCCTGTGGACATGGTGGACCCGGTGGACTGTACACCTCCTCGAACAGGTCCACGTTGTCCACAACAGCGTTGCATCCACCCAAGGAGACTTCTATCCGTGACCTATAATGAGACAAACACGAAATTTTCACGACGACGTTTTTTACAGCTTTCGGCTGCGTCACTTGCCGTTACCCTCGCTTTGCCCGGCAAAGCCATCGGCGCAGTAAAGAAACGCCGTCCCAACGTCATTCTCATCTACACGGACGACCAGGGTGCTGTCGACATAAACCGCTATGGGGCCACGGATCTCCTGACGCCCCATATGGATGCCCTGTGCGACGAAGGCATACGCTTTACCCAGTTCTATGCCCCCTCCTCCGTATGCTCTCCGTCCCGCGCCGGGCTGCTAACGGGACGCTACCCCCTGCGCACGGGCATGCTCGGAAACGGCCCCTCCCTGCGGGGTAACGCGGGCATGTCTACCAAGCTAGTGACCATCGCCGAGATGATGAAAGAGGCCGAGTATAGAACGGCCCACATCGGCAAGTGGCATCTCGGCTATTCGACCGAAACCATGCCCAACGCCCAGGGCTTTGACCATTCCTTTGGACACATGGGCGGGTGCATCGACAACTACTCCCATTCCTTTTATTCCTACGGACCCAATTTTCATGACCTGCACCGCGATGGAAAGGAGGTGTATGAAGACGGGCGCTACTTCCCCGACCTCATGGTGGAGGAAGCGGAACGCTTCATGGAATCGCAGGGGGACCATCCCTTTTTCATGTACTTTGCCATGAACTCTCCCCACTATCCGGTTCAGGGCGATGCCAAATGGATCGCGTACTATCAGAAACAGGGCACCCCTTATCCCCGCGATCTTTACGCGGCCTTTGTTTCTTCGCAAGACGAGCGAATCGGCCAACTCGTCGCCACCGTTGATCGCCTGGGTCTGCGTGAAGATACCATCCTTATCTTCCAGTCGGATCAGGGACACGATGTGTCCAAAAATGCCCATGGGGGCGGTGGCAGCGCCGGACCCTATCGCGGTGCAAAAAAGAGCCTCTTTGAGGGCGGGATTCGCGTACCCGCCATGATCCGTTGGCCGGGCCATATTCCGCAGGGCGAAACCCGCAACCAGATCGCCCATGCCTGCGACTGGATGGCGACCCTTGCCGAACTCTGCGATGTACCCCTTGTGAACGATGACATCGACGGGAAAAGCCTCGTAGATGTTATTCGGAATCCCGACGCACCGTCCCCCCACGACGTACTGCACTGGCAGATGGGGGAGACGGACGGCAAGGGCTGGGCGGTCCGTAAAGGCGACTGGAAACTGCTGGGGCTGCCCGTCGATCCCACCCGGAAGGAACCCTTCGCTGAAGAGGACCAGCTCTTTCTCGTGAACCTGGCCGAAGACATCGGCGAAAAGAAGAATCTTGCCAGGGATTTCCCAGACAAGGTGCGCGAATTGGAGCACCTTCACATGGATTGGTATCAAGGGGCCTTGGAAGAGGTCACGCGTAATGGGTATCCAATCTTTGAGAAGTAAGGGTTTGAGATGTGCCCAGGGACTAATGTGAGCTTCGCACACAAGCCAGTATCCACCCACGGGTTCTTTTCACTTCGGCGCAAGAACACGTAGCGTCCTGGCGCTATTCTATAACTCCATATATTCAGCGGTGAATGCAAGCACGGTTCTGAGAGGGGCGGAGGGTCAACTGAGCATGGATTAAATAGTGCGGCACTGCCGAGAAAGCAGGCGGCAAACAGAGAAAACAAACCTCGTCCTACAGCTTGGAAGCCCTCCGCCTACTCGACAGACAGAGGAAGCGATGCATTTCACAGCACGCCCAATGCCATGGAATAGCCGCCCGGATTCGGGCGTGTTATTGGTTGTGGTGGCGAAACGCGCACAGGTCATCAAGTCTCGGAGCTTTCATTCCATGGCATGAATGGCAAGCCGAGCGTGCTTTGTCTCAGCCGGAACGGCTAAGCTACTTACGGTGAATTTTGGCACGGCGCAAACCGAATGACCTCGCGCTGCAATCTCAAACGACGGGACAGCCCCGCACGTTAACGTTGTCGTGACCAAGGTGAGTCACCGTGCTGGCCATATTGGTTTTTCACCAACCGAGGCACCTGTGCGTGGCAGTCCCTCACGGAAACAGTGCCGCCAAAAATTTTTTCTCCGTGCCGTCGTATCGCGCCTCGGCCAGGAACTCCAGTCCTCGCTGGTTGCCCCAGGAATAGTTGATGATGAGCTTGCCCTCAAACTCGCAATAGTCAAAGTCGGAGTTGTTTCGGTTCTCCGATGCGGCGATATGCTTTCGCTGTTCTTCCGTCAGTTTTGGGTTGGCGATTCTTTTGTCTTCATCCCCCCACATGAGGAAGGGATGAATCGGGGTCTGTTCCCATTCAATCAAGTCCTTAGAGCGCACCACACTCTGGGCATAGCCGCCTTTCATGGATTCCAAATAAAAGTCATAATAGTAGCCGTCTACATAGCGGAGGCAGTGGGGGGCCGTGTAGCGGTTCTTCGCATAGACACACTCGGGCGCGGTCAGGGTCCAGGTCTTGAGATCCTTCGACCGTGCGAAGCGCGCCGTGAATCGGTTGCCCGCCACCTCCTTGGGCTTGCCCACCTCAAACATGAGCACATACCCCTCGGGGTCGCGGCACAACGACGTGTTGAACATGCCATAGCCCGGCAGGTTGAGGGCGTTCCAGGATTCCCAGGTCTTCAGGTCGCGGGAGACAAAGATATCGACCTTTTCCCCGTCCCAGATATCGACGGCGGTTACGATAGCCAGGTCGCCGTCCACCGCCGCGCTGCCCAGATGATATCCCTGGGCGAAGGCGGGGGTGGCTTCGCCCGTTTCGTGGTCGACAAAGCGCGAATAGGAATCGCCCGTCGTGTTGGGCTTGTATTTCTCCCGCACGTATTCGTAGCGATAAACCTTGCCATTAAAGACCACGGGCGTTGTCTCCACCAAGTCAACATCGATGGTGCCCAGCTTGGTGATTTTCGGACCTTCCGGCGCGGCATGGGATGTGCTGGTGGCGCTAAGCGCGGCGAGTGTGGTCAGCGCGCCAAACTGGCGGCGGGTGATTGAGGTATCGTTCTGTGCCATGGGGTGCTCCATTGGGTTGATTCAAACACTCTACCGCAATAGGTTGGCAATGGCCAAATTCTCAGGCGGCGGAATGCAAGGACCATAAAGTGGTTGTGACCCTGCCACTTCAGGCGCTGAATTCAGATGTTTCCATTGTATCTGTCCTTGCGCAGTCGCTATAGTGGTCGGACCCGGCATGAGGGCTGTTTTCGATCAACGGTTGCCAATGTAGGAATTCATCCATGTATAAAAAAGGATTGCTGTTCTCTCTCTCGTTTTTTCTCACTCTCGCAGTTCACGGCGCACCGCAGATTAGCCCGAAAAACCTGAAGGTCAGTACCTATTCCCAAGAGCTGCGCACGGCCTATACCACGGCGGACGGGCTGCCTTCGGACGATGTGCGCGCCATCGTGGTGACCGAAAGCGGCGATGTGTACGCGGGTACTGCCGCCGGACTCGCGAAATGGGCGGGTGAAGGGTGGGTGCCTGTAGAGGGCATGCCAGCGAATCCTGTTCACGCGCTACTCGCCGTTGGCGACACGTTGTACGTTGCCGCCGGAAATCAGATCAATAGCTTGAAGGCAGGAAAGTTCAGTCTCTTGGTGGAGGCACTTCCGGCACCTGCGACTTCTCTCATAGTCGATACCGCAGTGTCCCCTCAGGCAACCGCACCGCAACTGCTTGTCTGTACCAGCCAGGGGTTACTCTTCGTCGAGAAAGGCGCCTTTCGGCCCTTCAAGGTTCTTGACGAAGTCTTGGAAGAAATCGTAAACGTATCCAGCGTCGCCGTCAACAAGAAAGGCCACACGATTGTCGCTACGTCGTCGGGTGCCTATCAGATGCGCCAGCGTGCCATCGATTTTTCCGGCCCCCCTTCTGAGGTGGAGAAAGTGTTTCGAAGAGCAGGGTGGCGGCGCATCCTACCTGAGCAGAATGACAGAGGCTGGACCCTGATCAATGCGCAGCGCGTAATGGTAACTGAAGACGACATCCTGTTCATCGCCGCGCCCCAGGGCGTGGCACGCCAGGCCGCCGATGGAGAATGGACATTGTTTTCAGGCGCTGACGGTCTGCCCTACAATGACTTTACGTCGATGGACATCGCCCCGGACGGGCTGCTTTGGCTGGGTACGACGAAGGGCGCTATCCACTTCGACGGCGAGCATTGGGCCTACCGCGCGGGCAAACGGTGGCTCCCGAATGACGATGTGCGCGATATCGCGGCAACGAAAGGCGGTGCCTGGATTGCGACCGCGGGCGGCGTCAGCCACATCTATTTCCAGCCGACAACCTTCGCGAAAAAAGCGGCCTTCTACGAATCCGAGATCGACCGTTACCATCGCCGGACATCCTTTGGCTATGTGGCCGGGGTGAGCTTGGAGACGGCGGGCGACAAATCCAAGTGGACCCAGCACGACACGGACAACGACGGCCAATATTCAGGACTTTATGGCGCGGCGGAGTGCCTGGCCTATGGGGCGACGGGCGACCCCAAAGCGAAGGAACGGGCCACGGCTATTTTCGAGGCCCTGGCCTTTCTCAGCGAAGTGACCCAGTCGGGTTCCAACCCTGCCCCGCCGGGTTTTATTGCCCGTTGTATCCTGCCTACCGACGGATGGAATCCCAACGAACGGGACAACGTCGAACACGACCGAAAAAAGCAACAGGGTGATGCCCTCTGGAAGATTTTGGACCCCCGTTGGCCCACAAGCGGCGACGGAAAATGGTACTGGAAAACGGATGCCAGTTCGGATGAACTCGATGGTCACTTTTTACTCTATGGTCTCTATTACGACCACGTGGCGGAGACCGAGGCCGAAAAGGCACGGGTTCGCGAGGTGGCGGCACGGGTGATGGACCACCTCATCGAACACAATTTCCGACTGGTGGACCATGACGGCAAGCCGACCCGCTGGGCCAACTTCAGCCCCGAATCCCTCAATGGCGACCCGAACTGGTGGACGGAGCGGGGCCTGAATTCGTTGAGCCTCCTGACCTACCTCAACGTGACGTATCACATAACCGGCGAGCAGAAGTACCGCGATGTTTTCATGGATCTGGTGGACACCCACCACTACGGAATCAACGGCATGGTTATGCCCAAACTCCAGGCGGGACCGGGGTCTCACGTTCAATTTGATGACAAAATGTCCTTCATGAACTTCTACAGCCTGATCCGCTATGAAAAGGATCCACGGGTGCTGCGCATGTTTCAGAACGCCATCTTCTATTACTGGCAGATTGTGAAGCCGGAGCGCAATCCCTTCTTCAACTTCGTCTATGCGGCCCTCTGTGAGGGGCAAGGCATGACGACCCAGTGGGGCGTGACGGACCTCTCTCCCACGGGTGATTGGCTTGGGGACAGTGTCGATACGCTCAAACGTTTCCCCATGGACCTGGTTATCTGGCCAATAAAGAACAGCCACCGTATCGATCTCATTCCTCTGGGTGAGCACACCCGGGAGCCGGGAAAAGCCAAGGGCCATGGCTACCGCGTCGACGGCTACGTGATACCCATCGACGAGCGCAACGCCCTGACCTTCAGTGAGGACACCTGGCGCTACGATGACCTGGGTGGTGGCGGAAAGTGGCTGGACGAAGGCTCGCCTTTTCTGCTGGCCTATTACCTCGGCTTGTATCACGGGTTCATCGTCGAATAGAGTAGCAGGGCGCTAAAGTAAACTGGAAGGAACTCCGATACATCGAACGGGTGTTTCATCACCAGGCGAGCCTTGGTCGCTTACGAAAAACATTTGGATCAGGAAGTGCAATGAAACGACATAGAGCGAGAACCCCTCAGTCTGCCTACATATTTGGTGGCATGGAGGCGATTATTTTTCAGGGCCTTATCGGGGGAATACTGGGTGGCCTGTTGGTGATAAAGGGCTACTGGCAGCAGATCAAGGCCTATTTTTCTGGAAAAACAGGGGAAGACAGCACCTCGCAAGACACCGGGCAGGAGCAGTCGGGGGATTGACACCGGGCTCCCCGCCAGAACCCCTTCTCTATGACCATGCAAACACCTCACAAGCGCCCCACCATCGATCTGACGGTGGTCATCCCCAGTAAGAACGAGGGGGCCAATCTAAACCTGCTGCTCCCTGCCCTTCAGACGGCATTGGGTGGACTCCCGATCCATTCCGAAATCCTCGTGGTGGATGCGGCCTCGGCGGATGGAACGCCGGACATTGTAGCGTCCCACGGTGCGCGATATCTCCGGGAAAAGGGGCGGGGCTATGGGCACGCTATTTTGACCGGCGCTCAAGCGGCCCATGGCAACTACATTATTACCATGGATGCGGATTTGTCCCATCCCACGCGCTTCATCCAGGATCTCTGGGCCGCACGTGATCAGGGCGACCTGGTCATCGCATCGCGCTATGTGGCGGGTGGGGATGCCGACCAGCCCTTCTTCCGTCTCCTGCTCAGCAAGGTCCTCAACGCCTTCTTCCGCTTCGGCCTCTCGCTGACAGTCCTCGACCTGACCAGTGGTTTTCGACTCTACAATCGCCGGGTCTTTGACGGACTGGAGATTCGCTTCACGTCCTTCGTGTTTCTGGTTGAACTGTTGCTCAAGATTATGAGGCGGGGCGGTCATGTGGCGGAGGTTCCCTTCCATTACGAACCCCGCGAAGAAGGCCAATCCAACGCACGAATCATCCACTTCGGCATCGACTATTGCCGCCTTTTTTATCAGATGTGGCGCATTCGCAATGCGTGCTCCTTTCCCGACTACGACTGGCGGGCCTGTGAAAGCCGTATTCCCCTGCAACGGTGGTGGCACCGGCAGCGCATCCACCATCTGCTGCGCTTTGCGGGCACGACACGGCCCATGGTCGATGTGGGCTGCGGCAGTTCTCAAATACTGACGCAGTACCCCGAGGGCGCTATCGCCCTGGATCTCAATGGCGAGAAACTTCGTTTCGTGCTGCGTTGCGGGCACCCCCTCATCCAGGGCGACGGAACACAGCTTCCCCTGGGCGACGAAAGCGTCGCCACCATCGTTTGTTCGCAGGTGCTTGAGCACATCCCCGAGGACGGCGCGGCCCTGTTGGATGAACTGCACCGCGTGCTGAAACCCGGAGGCCGCCTGGTGCTGGGTACGCCCGACTACGGGCGCTGGCAATGGCGGCTCATCGAGCGGGCCTATAACTGGATCGTTCCCAATCCCTACACCCGGGAACACATCACGCAATACCGCTTTGATAGCCTGAAAGCGGCGTTGGAATTGCGGGGAATAGACCCGGTTGACCACGCCTGGATCGCCGGTGCGGAGTTGATCGTGGCGTGTGTGAAACGGGAGGCGGACTGAATTCAGGGACGTACCGCCGCTGGGCACGATGGGTGGTGGTATCCCTCCGTGGCCCGTGATTAGCGCTACGAGAAGCACCTCGCGCTACCACGCGGCGGCATGTCCCGGTGGCGCAGCGTGCGAGGCGTTGGTCTGACAAAAACGCGAAGCACCCAAAGTCTACCGCGACAGGCCCGCGCACCAACGACCGCCTCCTTACCCACGCAGCACGGCTCGCCCACACGGGGGCCATGCAAGACCTAAGTCACGAGCGCGGGTCCGTCCCTGATGTCCCGCGAAGAAACGCTTCAATTCCCTTCCGGTAGGCCGCACCAGAGGCTGCGGGCCCCGTATTGTGCCCGCCACGAATCTGCAGAAAAGTCTTTGGCGGTGTTGCCCGTTGGTAGAGTTCGAGTCCATGGGCATACGGAATAACCTCATCCTCCGGGCTATGAATGACGAGCAACGGACTCGTAATCTCTGCAATCTTGGACTTGTTGTCAAATCGGTGGCGAATCAATCCCCGCAACGGACGCAGAACCTTGCTTTCTCGTGCCACATCTGCGGTCGAAAGAAAGGCGTTTTCCAAAATAACTGCCCGACAGGTCACCTCCCGCGCCAAATCGGTGGTCGGACCGCCCCCGAGGGAACGTCCCCACAAAACGATATCCTCGGGCGCGATTCCCCGTTTCTCGACCAAGTAATGCCACATGGCCCGGATATCCGCGTAACAACGTTCCTCTGAAGAGTTGCCGGTACTCTCCCCATAACCCCCATAGTCATACGCAAGCACGGAATAGCCAAGTTCCTTCATAAAAGCGATGGTTCCCAACCGGTCAGAGAGATTTCCTCCATTCCCGTGAGAAAAGAGAATGACACCACGCGGGTGTCCTTCGGGAACAAACCATCCATAGGTCTCGTGTTCACCCACCGTCTCGCGCACGGTGTCGAATGCCCATCCCGCAAGAGAGGGGTCCCTGTCCAGCACACGTTCAGCAGGAAAAATAACCTGTCGCTGAATCTTTCCTACACAGCCCACCAAGACCGAACAGCAACAGAAAATGACGATTGTCAGTGAAATAGGTCTCAATCAACCTCTCCCTCAAGATAGCAAAGCCGGTGTAGAAACGTAATAAGGTTCGGCACTCTGGTTCTAAGAAAAACAAGCTCGGCCCAAAAAACACCGGGACAGGCCCGCGCACCAACGGACACCTCGCAACCCACGCATCACGTCTCGCCCGCACGGGGTCCCACAAAACCTAAGTCACGAGCGCGGGTCCGTCCCGGAGGCTCCTTCAGGCTTTCCACACCATTTCCAGTTTTTTCCCCGACTCCTTGCAGTCCAACAGGTAGGAGTTAATCAGATTCTGATAGGGCACGCCCGACTCTTCCGCCATTCCCTTGAAATAAGCAATGACATCCTCATTCAGCCGAAGCGTTACTTGCTTCTTCGCATGGCGCGGATAAGGATTACGCACGGCCTTGCTAAAGTCATATTCGCTTCTCATCGTCTATCCTCATAGACACGCCGTTCCGTGCGTGTCGCTTTCCGGGCAGAGATAATTCGCACCAACGTATCTTCCCGCCGATAGGCATGGCAAACAAGGAGCAACCTGTTCTGGCGGCACATTCCGATTCTGAGTGGTCCGGGTCGGCAAGTAGCAATGCGAATTCATCATCAAAGACCCATTGCGCCTCTTCGAAGTGAATACCATGTTTCTGCTGGTTCGCTTTAGCTTTGGCCGGGTCCCACTCAAATCGTAAGTATGTCATAATTATACCATAATTATTACAAATGAGAAGGGGTGCAGATTCGTAAGCCCATTCCCCGCAACACCCGTAATGGTCCGTGACCCTTCACAATTATACTTAGAAGGGCCAGAAAATTGGAATCAGCACGATGGCCAGCGCCGTCAGCACAAAGTTCAGGGGCAAACCGGTCTTCAGGTAGTCCGAGAAACGATACCCGCCGGGACCGTAAACCATAAGGTTGGTCTGGTAGCCCAAGGGTGTGACAAAGCTTGCGGCCGCTGCGAAAATTACGGCGATGACGAAGGGACGGGGATCGACTTGAAGTTGCGCTGCGGTGGCAAGCCCAATGTGAAACATGATGACGGCGGAACCCTTGGTCGTTACACATTCCGTGAGTATGCTTGTCACGATATAGATGACCGCCAGCATAACAAAGGGCGATTCAATCGGCAGTTGGGCGACCAGGCTCTTCGCAGCCCCGGTCTGGTCAAGGGCCGTGCCCAAAGCGATTGCTGCGCCGATTGTGAGTAGTGTTCGAAGATCGAGGGCTTCCCGTGCGATGGCCGGGGAAATGCACCGGGTGCCGACCATGAGCACCGCGACCAAGGCGGCTGCCAAGGCCACGCTAATCTCAATATGGATATCAGCGCCAAGGGCACTATTGATGACGCGGCCAAGGCCATTGCCGATGCTATCGCCAAAACTCATGAGGCCAATGAGCAGCACCAATAGCCCCAGCGATATAAGCGCTCTGTCGGTGCGAACGGCGCGGGCCTCTTCCACGCCGCCGACCAGGAAAAAATCGGGGCTGTGCCGGTGGGCACGTTTGAAGTGGGGATCTGCCTGGAGCAGCAGGGTATCACCGGATTGGAGAACGATATCGCCAACCCGGTTCTTTAGGCGCTGACCGCCACGGTGGACCGCGACAATGGCCGCGTTGTAGAGGGCGCGAAACTCGGCATCTCGAACGGTCTTGCCGATGACCGGGGATCGATCCGAGATTACGGCTTCGCTCAGCGCTTTACCGCGGGCGCGGGACGCACTGGCCTCATAACCCCCATCGGCCACGGGAACGAGACCGGGAATTCGCTCCAAGTCTACAATGGTCGAGAGAACCCCCGTAAAGGTAAGGACATCGTCGGCATGAAGAATTTCATCCGGGCGCACCGGAGTAATGCACGCGCCATCGCGGACGATTTCAACCAGAAACAGGCCTTGCAAATGACGCAGTCCCGCCCCTTCCACCGTCTCGCCGACCAATCGGCACTCCGGTTCCAGGCGCATGTCGATGAGGTAGTCCCGAGAGCCTTCCCCGCCCTGGTCCAACATATCGCAGCGCTCGGGCAGGAGTTTTCGTCCGATGGTCAGCAGATAAACGACCCCGATAAGAGCAAAGGGTACGCCGAGCTTGCTGATTTCAAACATGCTGATGGGATAGAGGGTCTGCGACAGCGCGGCCCCGCCCTCGCCCGCGACGGCCTCCTTCATCAATCCACGCACGACAATGGTCGTGCTCGTGCCGATGAGCGTGCAGGTGCCGCCAAGAATCGCCATATAGGACAGGGGAATCAGGAGTTTAGAGGGGGCTACGCGGTGTTTTCGCGACCAATTCGATAGCATGGGAACGAGCATGGCCACCACGGGGGTGTTGTTCAGAAAGGCGGACAGGGGGACCACCGTTACCGCCAGGCGAATAAGCGCGGCCCCTTCCGTTCGTGCGGAACCCAGCAAGCGGGCACCGAGCATGTCGATGACCCCCGTCTCCCGCATGGCTGCCGCGACGATAAAGAGGGCGCCAATCGCCAGGACACCGGGATTCACCAGCCCGGCGAAGACCTGGTCCACCTCCAGCACGCCCGTCACGCCCAGAAAAATTGCCGCCGACAGCATGACCATGTCGGGTGGTGCCCAGTTCCGCACCAACACGACAAATACCGACAGGATAACACCAAGGGTTATCCAACCTTCCCAGGTCAACGCCAACTTTTTCTCCTCATCGCCGAGCCAGCCTCAGATTGGTGTCTTAACCCCATTGCATGCATACGTGTAAGGTATCATTATACAAGGGTCGAGGCTGTGTCTCCAGCTTACGGCGCGAACTTGCGTAAAGGGCAATGGTTTGCTAAAATTCCCGCTCGGTCGGGGTGTGGCGTAGTCCGGTAACGCGCCTGCTTCGGGAGTAGGAGATCGGAGGTTCGAATCCTCTCACCCCGACCATTTTTTGCTCGATTGGCTGTAACCATTGCGGTGGTTGCAGTTTTTTTGTGCCTGACTGAAGAAATCAGGGAAGCAGGCCTATACATTTCCCCGCTCTTCAAGGTATCCTTGCGGGGACAGGATATTTCCGTGAGCATTAGTTGGCCCAAACAACGCAGACGAAAGCGCGAATGAATCAGGCAGTAAAGAATGATACGATTTTGAAGGCCCTTCGGGGTGAGAAAACGCCCTATACGCCCGTTTGGATGATGCGCCAAGCCGGGCGGACCGATCCCCAGTATCTGGCGTTGAAAGAGAAGCTGAATCTTCCGCTGGAAGACCTCTTTCGGCACCCGGAGCATTCTACGGAGATCACCTTGTTGCCCCAGCGTTTCGGGGTGGATGCCCTGATCTATTTTCAGGACATCCTCACGCCGCTGGCCCCCATGGGTGCGGAATTCATCTTTGCGCCAGGTCCCAAACTGAAGGCACCCTGTGATTCGCTGGAGGCGATTGAGGCGCTGCACACCTATGATGTGGCGCAGGAATTGCCCTTTGTGCGCGAGACCTTTGAGCGGGTTTTCGCACAGCTTCAAGGCGCGCTGCCTGTGCTGGGCTTCGCGGGTTCCCCCTTGACCCTCGCCGTCTTTATCCTGGAGGGGAAGAGCTTTGGAACCAGCGCCGACAAATCCATGGCCTTTCTGGAGGCCCATCCCAAAGCCCTGCATGGATTGCTGGACCGCATTACGGATATGTGCATCGACTATCTCAAATACCAGGCCGCTTGTGGTGTGGCTGCGGTACAGCTTTTCGAATCGGCCGCTTTTTTGCTGAGTCCAGAACAATACCGTGAGTTTGCCCTGCCTTACCAGCAGCGGATTTTTTCGGCGTTGAAGGGCGTGGTGAAGACCATTAACTTTGCGCGCGAGTGGAATTCCCTTGAAGACCTCGATGCGGCGGGCGCGGATGTTATCAGTTTGCCCTCGACCATTCATTTGCGCGACGCCCGCGCCCAACTGGGTCCCGACCGGGTTTTTCAGGGTAATTTGGACAATCGCTTGCTGGCCTATGGCGACGAGGCGGCCATCGCGGAGGCCGTTGTGGACTGCGTGGCGGCGGGCGAACATCGCGGTCATATCTTTAACCTGAGTCACGGCTTGCTGCGGGAGACACCCTTCGAGCGGGTCACCGGATTGGTGGAGCAGGTGAAGGCGATACGGGCCGACGAAGGATAGGAGCGCGGCAGATGATGCGACGTGAATGGATGATGCGACGTGAATGGATGATGCGACGTGAATGGATGATGCGACGTGAATGGATGCTGGGTATTGCGTTGAGTTTATGCGGAGCCTTTGTGTTCAGTGGGTGTGCAGCGCCCCGTGCTGTGGCGGGCGTGACGAAGGGGGTTGTGAAGGGGACCGGGAAGGCTGTGAAAAAGACGACGAAGGTTGTGACGAAACCGTTGCGGTGAGTCTACTGTATCCAAGGAGACCGGCATCCAAGGAGACCGGCAGGGGTGCCACCCTTGCCGTTTTTTTTCCTCTTGGGCATGTTTTCCAAGCACGGGCAAGGGCTATCACCCCTTGTCCGTGGCACCTCAAGTGGCCCGTGAACGCTTACAGTTTTTTTGTTGATAGCAGACTCCAAAGGGCCTAAGAGTTCGAGTATTGACTGGTTTCCCAAGAGAGGGGAATACTGCTCCAACTCTGATTCTTCCCTATGCTATACTTTGCCCTTAACCGACGGAAGGATATATTATGGCTACGGTAGGATACGGAATTATCGGGTGCGGAAACATTGGCCCGATTCATGCCGCGAGTATCGCAGAAGTGCGGGGCGCGAAGCTGGTGGGGGTGGCTGATGTGCGTTTGGAAACGGCGAAAAAACTTGCTAATGAGTACGGGGCAGATGCTTTCGACGACTATAAAGAGATGCTCAAGCGGGACGATATTCACGCGATTTCTCTTTGCGTTCCAAGTGGGCTCCGTGCAGAGATTGCGATAGATTGCGCCAAGGCGGGCAAGCACATTCTCTCCGAAAAGCCCCTTGATGTCACCACCAAGCGCATCGACAAGATTATCAAGGCAACGGATTCAGCGGGTGTTAACTTGGGTTGCATTTTTCAGAGCCGTTTTGCCGAAGGCGCCGAGCAGATTCGCAAGGCCATTGAGCAGGGTCGTTTTGGCAAGATCGTGATGGGGGATGCCTACATTAAGTGGTATCGCTCCCAAGAATATTACGACAGCGGTGCCTGGCGCGGCACGTGGAAATTCGACGGCGGCGGTGCCTTGATGAATCAGGGCATCCACTACATCGATCTGCTCCAGTGGTTCATGGGACCCGTGAAATCGGTTTTTGCGCGCACCGCGCTGGTTGCCCACGAAGGCCTGGAGGTCGAAGATCTCGGCACGGCCATTCTCGAGTTTGAGAGCGGGGCGCAGGGCGTTATTGAGGGCAGTACCGCCATCTGGCCCGGCCATCCGGCCCGTGTCGAAATTCATGGTACCGAAGGCAGCGCGGCCATGGAAGACGGCAAGATTGTGTCGTGGGAATTCAAGAAGAAGCGCGCCGTCGACAAGAAGATTGAGGAGGCCATGTCGGGCGAATCCGCCTTGGGTTCCGGGGCTTCCGATCCCCTTGCCAGCCTGAAGATTGAGGGCCATCGCCGCCAGATTGCCGATTTCACCAAGGCGATCCAAAAAGGTGTGCAACCTGCGATTTTGGGACGGGAAGGCCGCCTGTCGGTCGCGCTGATCGAGGCCATCTACAAGTCGGCCAAGACCGGAAAAGTGGTTAAACTTTCGTAGTAATCGCACTTGTCGTGCCGTTTTAGAATTTTGGATTCGTAACACCCACCAAGCCTTTGCTATGGTGGGTGTTCTGCACCGGGCCTTCGCGGCAGATAGGCCGCCGGTGCTTCACGTGTCGCCGGGAAAAGGGCGGCGCGAAACAACAAAGGAATAACCCAATGACGAAGCTATTGCAGTGTCTTAGCGCAGGCATTATGCTTTTTACTCCCTTCCTGGCAATTGCTCAGGGACTGACCGACGAACAGGCCACCCAGGTCATTGCCCGGGTGGGGGACGAGGAAATCACGGCGGGACAATTTGCCCGGGATCTCCAATTTAGGCTTGGACAGATTAAATCCGCGACGGGAAAAGACATCAAGCCTGATTTGCGTATGCGACGGGCGCTGATGAATGAGCTTATTGATAATCGGATTCTCAGCATTGCTGCCCGAAACGCTGGCACGGTCGTGACCGATGAGGAGTTGGAGGCGGAATTTGCGTCGCGGAAGAGCCTATTGGATTCGGAGGAAGCGTACCAGGGATACCTTGATGCCTTGAAAATTACCGAAGCGGAGTTGCGGGACAATGTGCGGTCTCGTCTTCGGGTAAAGGCCTTCGTTGATAAGAAGACCGGTGATTTGTCGGCATCGGAAGAGAAGATTCGTGAGTATTACGAACTCTTGAAGACACAGGGGAAAATGACACGGACCACCGATACCCGCGATATTGCCGTGATACTGTTGCGGGCCAAGGGTGGATCGGATGCCGATTGGCTCGCGGCGGAAGAGCGCGCCAAGGCGGTCAAGAAGCGTCTGGACACGGGCGATCAATCCTTTGAAGCGGTGGCCAAAGAGGTTTCTGAGGATCCCAACACCGCACCTGGCGGTGGGTTGCTCCAGGAAATGAAATTGGGCAGCTTCTATCCCGAACTGGAACGCGCCATGGATGAACTCGATGTGGGGGAGGTCTCGAAGCCCATTCGAAGTGTCATGGGCTGGTACGTAATTACGGTGCTGAAGGAGAACAAACCGGGCACCATTCCGCTGGAAAAAGTCTCGAAACGCCTCGAAAAACAAATCATCGATCAGAAGCGAAAGGTAGCAATTGCCGAAATTGTAGCCGGGGCGCAGAAAATAATTCGCGTGGAAATGGTGGAATTGGCACCGATGCCGAATGTTCCTGCTGCTACGCAGGAACAGTAGGATTAACTGTAAGCGTTCACGCCATGTTTCTTGTTGGCGGAGCCAACGCCTTTTCTTCCCCTCCTTGGAGGGGTTAGGGGTGGGTTGGAGCGCGTGGGTGATAATTGCCCCCCAGCCCCTCCAGGGAGGGGAGCGTTGTTGGCCCTGTGAACGTTTACGATTAACTGAAGTGGCTGGGCCATAACCCAAGACCGTCATCCCCGCGAACGCGGGGATCCAGTGGTGTTACAATGTGCTCTGCCGCGTTCTGGATTCCCACTTTCGTGGGAATGACGTGGGCTTATCTCGTTTTTTTTGTAGTGGTTTTTACAGATTAAGGCACTAAATGAGCAAAACACTGAAACTTGGATTGGTTGGCGCGGGCATGTTCGGCGGGGATGTTCATCTGCGCACCTACCTTCAACTGGAACAGAACGGGCTGTTGCCCTGGCTCGGGCGCGTTGGGCTGGACAACATGGCCCGTGCGTTGGGCGATATCGAGATTGATTTTGTCGCCCTGGCCACGCACACGCCGGGGTCGTGCGCTCGCCAATTGGAAGCTTACGGTAAGCTGGGCATGGATTTCGCCACGTATTACGGCGACACTCCGTGGATCGATATGCTCAATGCACACCCGGATTTGGATATTCTCGCGGTGGCCACGCCGGACCATCTTCATGCCGAACCCATACTTGCGGCCATCGAACGGGGTGTCCATGTAATTACCGAGAAGCCCATGACCCTCGATGCCGAAGAGGCGGATACCATTATCGAGGCAGCCCGGAAAGCGGGCCTGCTGGTGGGGGTGGATATGCACAAGCGCTATGATCCCGATCACCTTTGCATCCGCGACAATATCGCGGAGCGCATTGGTGAACCCCTTTATGGCCGCGCTGTGCTGGAAGAGCCGCTGGAAGTTTCCACCGAGGTATTCAAGAGTTGGGCGGAGAAGAGCGACCCCTTCAGCTACGTGGGTTGCCATTGGACTGATTTATTCATCGCCAACTTTGGGGTCAAGCCGGTCTCGCTCCATGCGGTGGGACAGAAGAAGAAACTGCGGAAGGAGCACAATCTTGATGCCTTCGACGCGGTGCAGGTCAAAGTCCAGTTTGATAACGGCATGAGCATCGACTTTATCAACAATTGGATTGTGCCCGATAAGTTCGAGGCACCCGTAAATCAAGAGAGCCAGCTTTGCGGCACGCACGGCATGGTGGAGTCGGACAGCCAATACCGGGGGCTGCGCTTCTGCACGACCGAAGAGGGCGTCCAGACCAAAAATACCCACATGACCCGCGATGTAAAGCGTGGTGACGGCACTTCGGCCTACGTGGGCTATGGCGTGGACAGTCTCATCGTGTGCATCGAAAAAGTGGCCGAAATGAAGTTTTTGGGCAAGTCCCTGGACGAGGTGAAGTCGGGCTACCCCAATGCGGATGAAGCCCGCCTGTCCGTGTTGATTGTCCATGCCGCCCGTGCGGTTGTTCAATTGAATCAGACCTACATTGAAGCCGGAAAAGGCGCGCCCGTGACCGCCGTCTTCAATGAAGAAGGCATTACGGTCTTCGACCCCTATGGGGGACACAAGAAGATTTACAACCGGCCCATCTGATGGTGAGCTTCGGCGACAACCCGAAACCGTCATTCCCGCGAACGCGGGGATCCAGTGGTGTTGCAATGTTCTCCTGCCGCGTTCTGGATTCCCACGTGCGTGGGAATGACGCGACGCTTTCTTGTTTTAATAGCGTTTTTCGCGGGGTAAGGCAATAATGGCATTCCGCCGCCGCACCATAGCCCTTTTTGCGATGCTAGTCCTGACGCTCACAGCGGTTTTCGGGTATGGCACCTTTCGAGTGATGCGAGGCGGTGGCTACGGACCGTGGTCTTTCACCTTGTCGTGGCAGCAGATGGACGCTCATCTGGAATCCCAAGTGATAGCCGCGACGGCGGTGCGACTCGATGTGTCGCCAGAACGTCGATATCTCTCCGGGGAAGCGACAGTTGCGGTGCGCAGTCCGGGCGGAGACGGTGGAGAAGTCTTTCTCTTGCTCAATCCCGGGCTGGACATAAAGACGGTCACGTGCAATGGGGAACGGGTTCACATAAGACGCTATCGTGAGCGGATTCGGATAGCCCTTCCACCCGAAACAACGGCCTGCTCCCTCCAGATTGCCTATCAGGGGTGGCCCGTTGCGGCCAACGGGTCTACGTTGGTCCTGGAAGCCGACGAGATTCTTCTCGACAAGTTGCAGTTCTGGTACCCAGTTGACCTGAAGAGTTTCGGGGCTTTCTCCGCCACCGTGACCGTTCCCGAGGCCATGGATGTCGCGTGGAGCGGGGAACTCAAGGAGAATAAGGTCCACGAGGGCAGGCGGACGGTGCAGTGGGAAGAAGTTCGTCCCATTCTTGCGGCAGGGCTTGCGCTGGGAAGGTACAAAAGGCACTCACGGGTTCAGGGGAGCACCCGCTGCAATGTCTTTGGAAAATCCTTGGACAAGAAAGAGGCGGAGGTCTATCTTTCGGCGTTGGGCGATGCGCATAATTATCTTAGCGCCCGGTTGGGCCCAGACAATTTTGAGCAATTGAATCTTGTGATAAGTGATCAGATTCACAATTCCGCCCACGCCGGTGGCCCACTAATTTTTGCCGGACCTGCGGGTATTTCGGAGACCGATGAACTCTTTGTTGATGTGGCCAGGCATGTGGCCAGAAACTGGTGGGGAGATACGGTATCAGGCCGCTGGTTCAGTTCACGGCCCGAGGCAGGCGAGTGGCTTGTGTCGGGCTTGGCGGAATATAGCGCGTGGCAGGCCTTGCGCTCGGTGAAGGGGAGACGGGCATACCTGCGATACATT